>CAYYZH010000157.1:0-10203 GCA_964475765.1 uncultured Limibaculum sp. | reverse complement strand
GTCCTGGGGCAATGATGGCCCGCGTTTCTCCTCAAACCACGCAGGGGGTATCCTTGGCGGGATTTCGACCGGCCAGGATGTTGTGGTCCGGTTCGCCGTGAAACCCACCAGCTCGATCCTGAAACCCCGCGCAACCATCGACAAACAGGGCGGTGAAACCGAGATCGTCACAAAGGGCCGCCACGACCCATGCGTTGGCATTCGCGCCGTACCCGTGGGCGAGGCAATGATGGCCTGCGTTCTGCTCGACCATCTGCTGCTCCACCGCGGCCAGGTCGGCGAAAATTAAGGGACCGTCGGCCAAACCGACTGATACAACCGACTGATATCGTGACACTCGGAGTTGACCCCGCGCCATCGGGTTTCCAAGGTTGGGAAGAGACGGGAGCACAATCATGTCAGAGACGTACGACTACATTATCGTGGGCGCGGGCTCGGCGGGGTGCGTCCTGGCGAACAGGCTTTCTGCAGATCCGGCGCGCAAGGTGCTGTTGCTCGAAGCTGGTGGATCCGACAACAGCTTCTGGGCGCGTTTGCCCATCGGTTACTACCGGATGATCCTGAACGAACGTTTCGCGCGCGGCTTCAAGACCGAGCCTTCTGAAGACACAGGCGGGCGTGAGATGAACTGGCCACGCGGCCGGATGCTTGGCGGATCGAGCTCGATCAACGGGCTTATATTCATACGCGGCCAACACGCAGATTTCGATGACTGGGCCGAGATGGGCGCCGAGGGCTGGTCGTTCCGCGAGTGCCTGCCGCATTTTCGCAAGCTTGAAGGCTATCGCGGCGGCGAAAACCAGTACCGCGGCGCGTTGGGCGAGTTGCAGGTTTCGGATCTGCGCAACGAGAACGAAGCGTGCGAAGCCTGGATCGAGGCCGCTTGTGACTGGGGCATGCGTCCCAACGATGATTTCAATGCGGAGTCAACCGAGGGCGCAGGGCGCTATCAGCTTTCGATCGATCATCGCTGGCGGTCGAGTTCAGCGCGGGCCTTTCTTCATCCCGTCAAAAGCCGCCCGAACCTAACCGTGCAGTCCGGGGCCTTTGTCGAGAAGGTACTGTTCGACGGCACCAAGACCACCGGAGTGTCGTGGCGTGGTCCCGGAGGCATGCAGACCAGCCACGCCCCACGGGTGATCCTCAGCGGCGGCTCGTTGCAATCGCCGCAACTCTTGCAACTGTCCGGCGTTGGTCCAGCGGACCTTCTGAAACGCTTCGACATCCCCGTCGTCCATGACAGTCCCGGCGTTGGGCAGAACCTGCATGATCACTATCAGGTGCGGTCCATCGTCCGTATGAACAAGCCGATTTCACTGAATGATCAGACCCGCAGCCCGGTGGGTCTCGCCCGTATGGCCTATGAATGGCTGGTGCATGGCAACGGCCCTCTCACGGTTGGTGCGGGACAGGTCGGCGGTGCAGTGGCCTCCCGCCATTCGCCAGATGGTCGACCGGATGTCCAGCTTTTGTCCATGCCGCTGTCAGTCGACGGGCCGGGCAACCCGCTGCACAGCTACTCGGGGTTCACGACAGTGATCTGGCAGTGCCATCCGGAGTCGCGTGGCTCGCTGGAAATCCAGTCCGCCGACCCAACACAGCAACCGCGTATCCAGCCGAACTACCTCAGCGCAGAACAAGACCGAAAGGTCATGATAGACGGTGTGCGGATCCTGCGCGAGATCCATGACCAGCCTGCGTTCAAGCGCCTCTGGGACGAAGAGATGGTGCCAGGGCCGACGGCGAATGACGATGCCTCGGTGCTCGACTTCATCCGCCAAACCGGCGCAACTGTCTATCATCCGGTCGGCACATGTCGGATGGGAGGCGACGAGACGTCGGTGGTTGGCCCCGACCTCAGGGTGCATGGGGTTGAAGGGCTGTGGGTCTGCGATGCATCTGTCATGCCAAAGATCACATCGGCCAACACGAATGCGCCGACCCTGATGATTGGCGAGAAGGGTGCCAGCCTGATCCTGGCTGCGGGGTGATCCGCGCCGCTACCACTCAAATGCGCGATCAATTCCCGCCATCTTGACGCCGGTGAAGGCAGACGCTTCGAAGCTGAGTGCGCGCAGGTCCTCGACCTCGAGATTGTGCACCGACGACTTGCCGCACGCTTTGGCCAGCGCCGTGATTTCCATCGTCATCGCGGTGAGGTATCGCGCGACCCGTTCGGCACCTGCCTTGGGGTCCATACGTTTCTCCAGTTCCGGGTCCTGCGTCGCCACACCCACAGGGCAAAGCCCGGTATGGCAGTGGTGACACGCCCCCGGCGCGGTACCGAGCTTGGTGTAGTCATCGACGTAACGCGGCGAGTTACAACCGAGAGCAATCATCGCCCCGTTGCCCACCATCACGGCATCCGCCCCAAGCGCCAGACATTTCGCGGCATCGACACCGGACCGGATGCCGCCGGCAGCGACAAGGTCCACCTTGCCGGTCATTCCGCATTCATCCAGCGCCTCACGTGCGGCACGGATCGCGGACATGGTCGGAATGCCGGTATGGTTGAGTAGCAATTCAGGCGACGCGCCGGTGCCACCCTCCGCCCCGTCGACCACGACCACATCGACACCCGCCTTGGCCGCGATGGCGACATCATAGCGAGGCCGTGTCGCCCCCATTTTCAGAAAGATCGGTACCTGGTAATCGGTCGCGATGCGAAGTTCCTCAACCTTCACCGCCATGTCATCCGCACCCAGAAAATCCGGGTGCCGAATGGTCGAGCGTTGATCCACGCCTTCGGGCAGGGTTCGCATCTCCGAGACGCGCGGTGAGACCTTCATACCAAGAAGCAAACCGCCGGTCCCCGGCTTCGCCCCCTGCCCCACGACCATCTCCAGAGCATCCGCACGGCGCAGGTGGTCGAGGTCTACACGGTAACGCGCGGGCGACATCTGATAGAGCAGCGTCTGGCTTGCCTCACGCTCCTCCTCCAACATGCCGCCTTCGCCGGTACACGTCATGGTACCGACCTTGGACGCGCCATATCCGAGCGAGGCCTTAGCAGATGCCGACAGCGCGCCGAAACTCATCGACGCGATGTAGATCGGGATCTTCAGCTCCAGCGGTTTCTCGACAATCCCGCGACCGGCCCCGAGAACTGTCGTCGTGTCGCAGCTCTCGCGATAGCCCTCAAGCGGCAACCGGGTCATGGTTGCTGGCACAAAGGTCAGGTCATCGAAGGTCGGCAATTGCTTGTTAAAGCAATTGTAGCCGCGCACCTGATACCGCCCGAGTTGCGCCAGTGCGTGGACCTCGGCGATCGCTTCCGGCGACCAGCGGGTCGAGCCGCCCTCCTCATAGGAAGACGGCACACCTGCCGGGCGTCCGTCAACCGCACCGGCATCGCCGAACCTGATCTCTTCTTCTGGCGCCGTCTCGAACGGATACGCGTAAGGTGCGCCCGTGTCCGCTTCATCTGCCATCACTGCGCTCCCGCCACGTAGGGTGCTGTCCTCATGTGAATTCGGATCCGCCAAAAGCGCCGATCACACCATTCAACCCTGATGTCCACAAAGGGCCGGAGCCCGATCCCAATCCAGTTCAGCCGCACGTCCGCGTCTCGGATCAGATCATCAGCCATGCGCTGGCATCCCGGCTTTCAAAATACCAAAGGCGCTGGCCCGAGATCATCTTGCGCCAGTCTCGTGAAGTGTCCTTCAGCCCCAATGGCTCAAGGATCGCATCCACCTCGGCCACTTCCTCTGCGCTCGGCTCGACCACATTGACGTCCACGCCTAGGCTGTCCACGGTCCCCGCTGTCCAGACCTCGCCTTGCCAAAGGGCATCGGCGCAACTGTCGCCTGCGCCGCCGAGCGCGATGATCCGTCCGGCATGTGCCATGAAGCCGGACTGATAACCGATCCGACCTTCCACAACGATGTTACCGCCCTTCATGGCAACACCGCAGCGCGGGCCAGCATCGCCTTTGACGTGGATCGTGCCACCGTTCATCGCAGCACCGCAGGACATCCCGGCGTATCCGCCAACCGTGATGTGACCCTCGGACATGCCTTCACCCAACGCCCATCCCGCGTTGCGTTCAATGTCGATCGTGGCGCCCGTGTTGAGCCCGCCGCAGTAATAGCCAACCGATCCCTCAAACGAGATATCGATCCCCGGTGGTAGTCCAACACCCAGATTGTGCCGCGACAGCGTGTTGACCATCCGGATGGGATCGCCCTTGGCGCAGGCTACTTTCAGCGCCTCATGGATCTCTCGGACCGGGCGCTGACCAACATCAATGACGGTCTCGCTCATGCTGCCGCCCGATGGTTTCCAACACCCCAGAGACCAGTCAAGCTCGGCCCGTCATAGTTCGTGACGTCGCATTCGTCGGAGAACACGCGGCGCACGGCCTGTTCTTCTGTCGCTGCGGCCAGCTCTGTTCCCTGCTCGATCGCGACGATCGGCTTCATCGCAAACCGGTCCTTGGCGAATCCAATTCCATCAGTGTTTGCAAGCATATAGGTGAATACGCCATCTATCGACGTGATCGATTTTTTCAGCGCCTGCGGCAACGTAAGCCCCCGGCTCATCTGGTCAGACACCCAGACCGCAATCAGTTCGCTGTCGTTCTCTGTCAAAAAACGATAGCCCTGCCGCTCCAGCCGTTCGCGCCATGTGAAATAGTCCGTGATCTGGCCGTTATGTACAATGGCAACATCCGGGAACGGACGGGCCCAGAACGGGTGGGAAGCATTGGGCAGAACCGAGCTCTCGGTGGCGAGCCGTGCATGGCCGAGCCCATGCGTTCCGACCAAATCGCGCACCCCATGTTTTTCGGCCACGTCCTCGGAGGAGCCTGTGTCCTTGATGATCTCCAGCGATCTCCCACAGGACTGCACCTCGAACCGGTCACTCATCCCGTCCGCATCGGCAACCCATCGTGCGAGATCGCCCGGCTCCGAGATCTCCATACGCACGGTGTAGTGCTCTGCCTCCCCGGTCTTGATCTCCGGCTCCGCTGTCCAATCCGCGCCATGGGCCTTCAGGATATCTCGGAAGTCGGCCATATCAGCATCTGAGCTTGTCTTGCTAAACCCCATGCCCCGCAGCACAAATCCGGTGTCGCGCGGCAGGCCGTAAATTGCAAACCCCGTCGAATCCGCTCCCCGATGTTCCTGCGCATCCATCAGCTCAACAAGGTCGTTGCCGACCAGCCCCGGCGCCCTTAAAATCCGTCCGGCAATTCCGCACATTCGACTTCTCCCCTGCCAAGTGTATACTGTATTCAGGACCTGCGAGACGTGCAAGGCGCGATCGCATCTCAGTCTTCAAAGGAGCGGTCTTGGCCCTCAAAAGTATCAAATCCGAGCGCCGACGGTTGGCCGATCAGGTCTATGACGAGCTCCTTGAAGCCATCCTCGATGGTGAAATCGGGCCCGACGATCGGCTGGTCCAGGAACGTCTTGCCGCGGAGCTGGACATCAGCCGCACGCCTGTCCGTGAAGCCCTGCTGCGCCTCGAGCAAGAAGGCGTGCTGGTCAACTCGCCGCGGGGCGGATTTGTCCTCTACAGGATCACCGACGGCGAAATTCGCGAGCTATATCAAGCACGTGCGGCAGTCGAGAGCCAGGCCGCACGCATTCTCGCCTCGAAGAACGATCCCGCGATCAACCATGACCTTCGCGCAACGATCCGGCGTGAGGAGAACATCTCCTCGCCGTCCGTTCGGGCCTACTTCAACGCGAACCGCAACATCCACCGGCGCTTTGTCGAACTGGTTGAGAACCGCTACCTGCTTGATATGTTTGACAATATCTGGAACCGCGGCGTCGCCTTTCAGCTTTTCGCTGCCATCGAGAAAATCGATCTCGCCCAATCGCTCGGGGATCACATGAGTCTGGTCGACGCCATCGAAACCGGGGACAGAACCCGGGCGCTGGACGTCTTCATCGACCACATTCAGGACGGGTTCGATCTGCAGATGGAAGCCCTGCACAAGGACTGACAGCATCCCCGACGTGACCCTTTGCGCTGGGATTCACCCCGTATGGCAGGCGTATGGCTCGCGTATTGCAAGCGTATGGCACCTGTATGGCTCGCGTATGGCAGGCGTATGTACACAAAGTCGACGGGGCAGCCGGAGCGAACCACCTCCGGTTCAAAGATTCGCATGCCCTCAGTGTCCGAAATAGGCCTCGGCCACGGCGGGGTCTGCGCTCAAGTCCTCTGCGGAGCCTGAGGTCGCAATGCGCCCGGTCTCCAGCACATGGATGCGGCTGGCCAGCGTCAGCGCGAAATTCACATTCTGCTCGGCGATCAGAATGGTCAGGCCCGTCTCGGCATTCAGACGCCGCAACGCCTCGGCAATGTCGGAGCAGACCTTGGGCGCGAGGCCGATTGTCGGCTCGTCCACCAGCAAGATACGGGGCGAGGTCATCAGCGCACGGCCCACGCTGACCATCTGGCGCTCGCCGCCGGACTGAGTGGCGGTCTCCTGCCCCGCGCGTTCCTCCAGCCGGGGAAAGAGGCGGTGCACCAGATCGAGATTGCGATCGATATCCGCCCGCGCCGTGGTGGCGCCGACCATCAGGTTGTCGCGCACGGACATATAGGGGAAGAGATGCGCGCGCTCGGGCGCATAGCCGATCCCCGCCTCGACAATTGCTGCGGTGTCCGAAGCGGTCAGCTCGTTTTCGCCAACCCAAATTGATCCGGTCGTTCGTGTCAGACCCATGATCGCGTCCATCAGGGTGGATTTGCCTGCCCCGTTGGCGCCGATCACCGCGACGATCTCGCCCTCGGCCACGTCGAGGCTGAGATCGAACAGCGCCTGCGCCTTGCCGTAATACGCCGAAAGATCCCGGATCTGGAGCAACGCGCTCATGCGTCCTCGCCAAGATAGGCGGCGCGCACGCCCGGGTCTGCGGTGACCTCGGCAAAACTGCCCTCGGCGATGACCGCGCCTTGGGCCAGTGCAAGTGTACGATCCACCAGCGGCTCGAGCGCGCGCAAATCGTGGCTGACAATGATGAAGGTCAGCCCCTCCGCGCGTTTGGTTTGGATCAGCGCGGAGATCTGGGCAATCTCGCCCGTGGTCAGCCCGGCAAAGACCTCATCGAGCAACAGAACTTTCGCCCCGGTCGCCAGCGTGCGGGCAAGCTCCAGTTTGCGCAGATCGCCCATGGAAAGCTCAGACGGCATGCGCGCCAGATCCTCCGGCGTGAACCCGACGGACAGAGCAATCTCGCGTTCGGCTCGCGCGTCCGCCCCGCCGAACAGCATGGCGCGCAGACTGTCCGGCATCTGACCGACCCTGATGTTCTCGGCAACGGTCATGTCAGCAAAGGGACGCGGCACCTGATAGGTGCGGCTGAGGCCCCGACGGATGCGCGCATGGGTTGGCAGCGCCGAAATCTCCTCCCCACGCAGCTCGATCCGCCCGGCATTCTGGCGGTGCTCTCCCATCAACTGACTGAAAATCGTGGTCTTGCCCGCCCCGTTGGGGCCGATGAGACCGAGGCTCTCGCCCTCCGCCACTTCGAATGAGACATGATCGGTCGCGACCAGCCCGCCAAAGCGTTTTACGAGATCGCGCACCACCAGCATCAGCGGCCTCGCCCCAGGCTGGTCAGCATGTAGGCGATGCCCTTGGGTTGGGCCATGTAGAGGACGAGCGCGATCAGACCATAGATCAGATACCGCTCGGCGCCGGGCAGCACGGGGCGCAGGAACTCGAGCAGGAAGGTCAGGAAGAACGCGCCCGCCATAGGGCCGATGATGGTGCCTGCCCCGCCGATCAGGGCGGCAACGATGATGGTGAAAAGGAAGTTGATGTCGAAGAGCGCGCGCGGCGCGATCGAACCGAGATAGTGGACCCAGAACGCACCGCCCAGACCGGCGACCGCTGCGGACACCGCGAAGGCGAAGAGTTTGAGTTTGGTCGGGTTGAGGCCGGAGCCCGCTACGGCTTCCTCGTTCTGACCGATAGCGGCGAGCGCCGTGCCGAGCCGTGTGCGGTTGAGCGACCAGAGGAGAAGCGCGACGAAGAACATCAGGACGAACGAGACGTAGAAGCCGTTGACCGCACCGCGGGTCAGCGTCTCGATCCCGGAGATCCCGCGCGTGCCTCCCGTGAGATCCGGGCGGATGACCTGTGTGAGTTGATACATCAGCTCCATGAAAGCCAGCGTGACCAGCGCAAAGTAGGACCCGCGCACGCGGAGCGCGGGCAGGATGAAGAGCGCGGAGGCGATGACGGTGATGACGACGGCCAGCGGGATCGAGGCCGCGACCGGGACGTCGAAGCGATAGGAGAGGATCGCGGTGGCGTAGGCGCCGATGCCGATCAGGAACGGATGACCGAACGAGATATACCCCGTACGGCCTGACAGGAAATCCCAGCTCATGGCGAAGATCGCGAGATACTGCGCCATGATGATGGTGCGCAGGACCCCCTTCTTGAAGCCAAGCGTCGCAAGTATTTCGGGGAGCGCCAGCATGCCTGCGCCGAACACCAGCCAGAGGGTGGCGAGGCGCCAGTTCACAGTTCGGCCCGCCCGAAGAGGCCGCGCGGACGCAGAATGAGAACGAGAATGATCAACGCCATGGTGAAGACGCCGCGCAGCTCGGCGGCGATCAGGCTGGTCGAGATCACCTCCATGAAACCGATGATGTGGGCGACGATCATGGTGCCCCAGATCGAGCCGATCCCGCCGACGATGACCACGGCGACCGAGATGATCAGCGGGCCGACCCACATGCCGGGATAGAGCTGCGTGTAAGAGGCGAAGAAAACCCCGGCCAGTGTGCCAAGCGCGCCGGAAAGCCCCCATGTGATGAGGTTGGCCCGGTCAACGCGCACCCCGGAGATCGCCGCGCCCTTGGCATCCATCGAGACGGCTTGAATGCCCCGGCCGAGATGTGTGCGGGTCACGAACAGCCAGAGCCCGATCAGGACCAGCCAGCTTGCCACCGCAGCCGTGAGAATGTTGAGCGTGACCGCCGCGCCACCGATGCGCCAGACGCCGGGCAGGATCGGGTGCAGGATCTTCGAGGCATCGCCGAAGAGGAGAACCACACCGGCCTGCAGCACGACGGCGAGGATCAGGGTGGAGATCTCGACGGCGACATGGTCGCCCTTCAGCGTCTTGACGATCATGCGGTATTTAAGAATGCCAACGAGAGTACCGAGCGCCATGGCCGCCAGGACGCCCACGAGCTTGGGCGCTCCCAGCTGTTGCGAGATGTAGAAATAGGCATAGCCGCCCAGCAGAATATAGGCGCCATAGGCGAGGTTCAGCACCCGCCCCACGGAGAAGATCAGCGTGAAACCGACAGCGATCAGAGCGTAGAGACCGGAGAGCAGCAGGCCCTGAATGACGATCTGCGTCATGGCTGGCCGCCCGCCGCCTGCACGTCAGAGCGCATCGAGCACGGCATCGAGTTCGGGCAGCATCACGATCCCGTCCTGATCGTCGCCCGAGCCATGCACTACGATCCAGGTACAAGGTGCACCCGAGCGGTTCACCGGCGCATGGGCAACACTGCCGGGAATGAAGATCTGATCGCCCTTCGTCAGCTCGGCCACTTGCTCCACCCGGTCCCCGTAGAAGACTGAACAATTCCCCTCCAGCAGATAGGCAATGGTCTCGATGTTCTCATGGTGGTGGACCTTGGCGCGCCCACCGGCCGGCATCGGCAGCACGTTCATGCAGATCTGCCCCGCACCTACGGTTCCAGCCGAGCAGCCCGCGCCGTAGGTGAACCCCTGCGCGCCTTCATAGGTCTGCCCAGGCCTGACAACATGAACTTTATAGGCATCGCTCATACCCGCCCCCGACGCCGTGTGGGGTGCATCCATGACGCACCCAGCCTCTCTACCGCTGCGGCACCCAGCTTGGCACCGAGAACTCGGTCGTCGCGTATTCCGGCGGGTAGACCACACCGACCGAACCATCCTCGGCCCATTGCACGACAACCATCGAGGGCTGGGCAAAATCATAGGGCGCTTCGAGATCGAAGAGCGCATTGTGCGGATAGGTCCGATTGGTCACCGGCTCGACCGTATCGTAGTCCCAGAACCCGTAGCGTAGCCACAGCTTGCCATCCATCTCGAGCTTGAGATCCTGCTTGAGCATTGATCCGGCCCACGCCTTGGGATCCTTGAACCCGCCGGCCTCTTCAGCCGCAGCAAAAGCCTGCTTCAGCCCGTGATAGGCGTTGAATCCATTGAAATGCGGAACCCTGGGG
>CAYYZH010000156.1:5841-10237 GCA_964475765.1 uncultured Limibaculum sp. | reverse complement strand
CCACCATGTGAGCGAGCTTTGCTCGCTCACATGGTGGTTCGCGGGGGGCGGGGGTGGGGCCATCGCGCTTCTCGAATGTCTGCGCGGCGAAGCCGCGAAGACTGAGGGGCGCAAAACCTGAACAGCGTCAGTCCCGGGATAAAACGGGCGCGCGCAATTCCCGGCGCATGATCTTTCCCGTGGCGGTCATCGGCATCGCATCGATCCATTCGACCTCGCGGGGCATGACATGTGGGCTGATCCGCTTGCGCACATGTGCCTGCAACTCCTCCACCAGATCCGGTGATCCATTCCGCCCATCGGCCAACACAACGAACGCCTTGATCCTTTCGGTCCGGACCGGGTCCGGCACCCCGATCACGGCGGACATCGCCACTGCGGGGTGTCGATTAAGGCAATCTTCAATCTCGGTCGGCCCGACCCGGTAACCCGAGGACGTGATCACATCATCCGTACGAGATGAGAACCAGAAATACCCGTCCTCGTCGGTCTCACCTTCGTCCCCGGTCAGCATCCAGGTCTGCCCGTCGGAGGCGGTCACGAACTTCTCCGCCGTCTTCTCCGGGTTCCTCCAATACTTGAGGAACATCGCCGCATCATCGGTACCAAGCGCAATCTCGCCGGGCTCACCCGGTCCCAACACCTCATGATCAGGTCCAAGGATCGCGACGCGGCTGCCGGGGATCTCCTTGCCCATCGACCCCGGTTTGGGCTGAAAGAGCTGTGCGTTGTTGCCGAGGACCATGTTGCATTCGGTCTGGCCGTAGAACTCGTTGATCGTCAGGCCCAGCGCCTCGCGCCCCCAATCCAGCATCGCAGCACCCAGCGATTCTCCACCCGACCCGACGGATCGCAGCGGCAGATCGGGCGGCGCCTTGGCTTGGCGCATCAGTTTGAGCACGGTGGGTGCCAGAAAGGCCGACGTGACGTTTTGATCGCGGATCAACGCAAACGCGCGTTCGGGGTCGAACTTGTCAAACCTGTGCGCAACGAGGGGCACGCCAAACCTCAGCGCCGGCATCATGATGTTGCCAAGCCCGCCCAGCCATGCCCAGTCCGATGGGGTCCAGATCCGATCACCCGGCTGCGGCCAGAAATCATAGAAAAGCTGCACGCCCGGCACATGCCCCAACAAAACCCTCTGACCATGCAGCGCGCCTTTCGGCGAGCCAGTCGTGCCGGAGGTGTAGCTGATGGATGCGGGATCGTCGGGGCCGCTGTCGATCAGCGGACAAGTATCGGAGGCGCGATCCATATCGCCATGCAGATCCGCCGCGCCATCGCCCGGCCCATCGATACTCCAGACCTGCACCAGATCCGGCAGGGTCTCGCGGATCGCCGCGATCTTGGGCAGGTTCGCCCGGTCGGTGATCACGGCCCGCGCGCCAGAGTTTTCGATCCGATAGTGCAGCGCGTCCTCGCCAAACAACGTGAAAAGCGGCACAATGACCGCCCCGATGCGATAGGCCGCGAGATGGGCCAGCACCGTCTCCGGCACCTGCGGGAGCAGCACGCCGACCCGGTCTCCCCGCGCAATCCCATGCGCCAACAGAGTGTTGGCCAGCCGTTGGGAAAGGCGGGAAAGATCGGCGAAGGTGTACTCGCGCGCCTGATCGGCGACATCAATCAGCGCCAATCGACCCGGCTCGGAAACCGCCCATTTCTCGCACATGTCCCAAGCGAGGTTGTATCCGGACGGCAAGTCCCAGCGATGCGCAGCGCGCACGCCTTCCCAAGTCTCGGCGCGGGTGATCTCGACCACGGCTCAGGCCTCGGGCTTGGTCTCGGCAAAGGCCGGAAGGTCCATGGCACGCGTGCTCAGCGCGGCGAGCCCGGGATAGCCCGGATCGAGCAACCAGGGATTTGTCGCCTCGATGAACTGATGGGCGATGACGGCGGCGACGTCCCCGGCATCGGGGCCTTCGGGCGTGGACCAGCCCTCGGTGGGCACCCACGCCTCGATCGCGGCAAGCCCGCCCTGGATTTGGCCCTGCAAGCGTTCCTGCCATTCCGGCCAATGATGTTCGGGCGGGCGGCGGTTCTTGTCATAGACCAGCGCAACGGCCTTCTCGGCGGTGCCGCTCGCCATCGCGAGGCGCTGGTAGGCATCGCGGCGCGCAGCACCGGACGCGGGCAGAAGGCGGACCCCGTTCGGCGTCGTCTCGTCCAGCCAGTCGCAGATGGCATAGCTCTCGATCAGCCGCGTGCCATCATCGAGTTCGACGACGGGAACGCGGCCCACCGGGCTAAGGTCCTTAAGCGTCTCGAATTCAGGGCCAAATGTCAGAACGCTGCGCCGCTCGACACTGCGCCCCTGTAGAGCACACCAGATCGCGACGCGCCGCGCAAAAGGCGAAAGGTTTCGACCGTAGATAATCATATGCCTCTCCCGAAGGTCTCAGGAGAGGCAGGAAAGCGCCCAGTGCGGGCGCTGTCAAAGATCTTTACCGATTTCCCGTGAGCCAGATCAGGCTGAACGGTCAAACCGCCCGGGTTGAGGCTCGCCTGACACGGCATTACCCTGTCCCGAGGATTGGCTGGACGCGGAGCTGGCTTCGGTCGTCACAGCCCCGGGCTGATCGACGCTGATCTCAGCCGCATTGCGCTGGACGTTCGAAACTGCTTCGATGAAACGTCGGCTGCTCTCTTCCACGCTCAGTTTGGGTTCGGCCTGAACCGGCTGGAACAGCGAAGAGACGCCCGCGCGGACATCAATGCCGAAAAGCCGCTCGACCACGGACGGGTTCTTATCCAGAGTACCGCCCGGGGCCTCGGCGCGAGCACGCAGGGCCTCGATCTCGGCATCACCGGCCTGGGCACGATTAGGCGCACTGGACGCGGCAACGCCTGACGACGAGCCCAGAGCGACTGAGGCGGCACCGCTGCCAGCATCTGCCAACGCCGGACTTCCTGAACCACTGGACGCGCTGCTGGAGCCCGCAGCTCCATCGTTGGAGCCGGAGGAGGAACCGCCAGACCCGCTGCTGGCTGACCCGCCAGATGAGCCGTCGCCGGCTGCACTCCCGCCTGTGCCTGCTGTTCCCGTGCCCACACTGGTATCGCCGGAACCGGTACTGTTGCCGCCGCTGATGCTGCCGACCGTGCCATCGTCCGTCGGTTCGGGTTCGGGTTGCGGGTTCTGTTGGGGAAACAGGAACCCGCCTGTGACGCCTGATATCGCTACCATTCCATCCTCTGAACATGCATTCGTCGTAAGGTTCGTCCGGCTTCCCGGCGTGTCGACGGAACGTCCTCGAAAACTTTTACGAAAGGTGAAACAATTGCGGTTAATTCGAATTTGACGTGATTTGACTCGCAAATGCGATGCAGGACGATCCATGTTTTTGGCAAACTTGGCTCGAAACTGGATTGAATCCGATGTGATTGCCTCTTGGCCGACTTGCCCCTATCTTTGACGGGAAACGGGAGGGCAAATGGCCGATCAAACACCCCTGATCGATCCTTTTCAGCGCGCGATTTCGTATCTGCGCGTATCGGTGACGGACCGGTGTGATTTCCGCTGTGTGTATTGCATGGCGGAGCACATGACGTTCCTGCCGAAAAAGGAGTTGCTGACGCTGGAGGAAATGGACCGGCTGTGTTCGACCTTCATCGGCATGGGCGTGCGCAAGCTGCGTGTGACGGGCGGTGAGCCATTGGTGCGTAAAAACATCCTCTGGTTCTTCGAGCGTATGGGCCGGCATCTGGGCAACGGTCTGGACGAGCTGACCGTGACGACCAATGGCTCGCAGCTCAAGAAAATGGCGCAGCCGCTGGCAGATATCGGGGTCAAACGGATCAACGTATCGCTGGATACGCTGGACAAGGCCAAATTTCAGGCGATCACGCGCTGGGGCCGGCTCGATCAGGTGCTGGAAGGCATCGAAGCGGCGCAGGCGGCAGGTCTTCGGGTCAAGATCAACGTGGTGGCGCTGCGCGGCACAAACGATGACGAGATCCACAAACTGTTGGAGTGGTGCCGCGACTGGGGGCTGGACCTCACCTTCATCGAGGTCATGCCAATGGGCGATCTCGGCGAGGAAGACCGGCTGGACCAGTTCTATTCGCTTGACGATGTGCGCAGCGATCTCGCCGAGCGTTGGACGCTGACGGAAACGGATGAGCGCACGGGTGGCCCTGCGCGTTATTCGCGCGTCGAGGAGACTGGCCAGCGCATCGGGTTCATCACGCCGCTCAGCCACAATTTCTGCGAATCGTGCAACCGCGTGCGGTTGACCTGCACTGGGCAGCTTTACATGTGCCTCGGACAGGACGACGACGCCGATTTGCGCAAGGTGCTGCGCGAGACCGAGGACGACGACGTGCTGCGCGCGTCCATTCGCGAGGCGATCACGCGCAAACCCAAGGGCCACGACTTCGACTACTCGCGCCAGAA
>CAYYZH010000156.1:3374-5741 GCA_964475765.1 uncultured Limibaculum sp. | reverse complement strand
TTGAGCCGGGCGACGATCTCGTTCGCCATGTCATAGCTGAGAATATGCTGCGAGCCATCAACCGGCAGGGTCAGCACGTCCACACCCTCGGCGAACGCCCAGAACCCATCCGCCGGATTGTGCCGGTTGTCGCCCCAGATCAGCGTCTTGATGCCGCCGGTCTCGACCATGTAGGTGACCATGTCCATGTGGCCGACATTGTTGGGCGGACAGGCCTCGGCTCCGAACTCGGCCAGCGCATTGGTCCATGGGTACCAACCCGGCGCCACGCAGGCGTGCTTGTCAGCATAGCCGGTGATCTTGAGATCGGCGAACTCGAAGCTGCCCACCATACGGTCCAGCACCATGGTCGAGACAGGGCGACTGAGCGCATCATGATCGAAATGGGTGTGCGTCGACATCGCGATGTCGACCTGTGTCTCCGGAAACTCGTTCTTGAACCACAGGCCCCACGCGCCGGAGGGGTCATCGCGCCACGGATCGAACAACACGGTCGCGCCGCCCGGCGAGGTGATCTTGATCGCGCAATGCCCGAAGAAGTCGATGCCGACGGCGCCATCGGCAAAGCTCGACGCCTCCTGCATTTCGATCACTGAGTTGTTGTTGCCCGGCTGAAGCCAGTCGGTCGAGTGAGCCGCCACAGGGGCCGGCCGCAAGGCGGTGCCAAGCGCTGCAACCCCCGCGCCACCGGCGGCGGCGAAGAAGCCCCGGCGGGACAGCCCGTTGCGCGTGTCCTCATCGGAAGCGGTTGCAGAGACGTGGATAGGCTCGAGGTCTGATCTGTCAGGCATAGTGCTCTCCCGTTCTGAAATGGACCTCCATTTGGCAAAGCACGGGGCGAGACAGTCAACACCTATATGGTGTCAAACGCAGATTAGGCTCCCGCTAAGGGAGAACTTCACACAATCTAGCCGGAGCAGCTCGCACCGCCCAGCACGCAGAATTTGGCGCAGTGGGGGTGGTTGAGCGCGACGGGCCGCGAGGCTTCGGTCAGGGTCTGGCCCAGCTCGAACTGCGGGTCATAGGCGAGCAATGTGCAGGCCAAAACGGCGGGCGCATCGGCGCCCCGGCGTTTGACCACCATGCGCGCGGAGGCGCACATCACGCTGTCGGGGTGCTTGCCGAGGATCCCCCAGCAAGCGGTCGTGATCTCGGGGACGTCCACCGCTTCGTCCATCTCGGGGAACAGCACCAGCGCCATCGGATCAGCAACGTCGATTGCTATGCCTTCCTCGTCGAAAAGACGGGCAAAGCCATCCCGGCACGCGGCTTCATCTTCACCCCAGAGGGTCCGCCCGGCCACCGCCATGCGGGCACCCTGATCGCGCAGCCAGCGCATACCTTCGAGGCTTTTTGCGAATGTGCCGTCGCCGCGTTGGTCGTCATGCTGGGTCGGGTCGTAGTGATCGAGCGAAATCCGGAGGGTCAGCTTGTCTCCATGAGCTTCAATAAGCCCGGCGAGATCGCGCCGGACATCGGGGCGCATCATCGGACGCATCGCGTTGGTCAGGATCAGGACCTCGAACCCGCGCTCGAGTGCGGCGCCCGCCATCGCGCACATATCCGGGTTCATGAAGGGCTCGCCGCCTGTGAACCCGATCTCGACGGTCGGCAGGCCCTCCGCACGGATTTCGTCGAGATAGGTCTCGACTTCGGCCAGCGTCAGATAGACCAGCGCGTCATTGGTCGGACTGGACAGGATATAGCAGTTCGCACACTCGATATTGCAGAGCGTGCCCGTGTTGAACCACAGCGTTTTCAATGCCTGAAGGTCCACTTTCGCCCGGGCCTCGCCCGTCGCGGTCAGCTCCGGATCGGTGAACTTTGCCGATGCAGCACGACCGGTCTGGTTGTGGATATTCATGTGGCACCGAACCCTTCGCTATCCCCATCGATGTTCTGGGAACCCGGCGCGCACCTGTCAACGCAAGCTTTCACGGCTCACGTAAAATTCAGTGACGGATCGGCACAAACGGGAATGGTCTGGAGCGGGTGATGAGATTCGAACTCACGACATTCTGCTTGGGAAGCAGACGCTCTACCCCTGAGCTACACCCGCGACAGCACCCGCATACTGCGGTGCGCATGGCATGGCAATGCCTATTGCATGCGCTCCGCGCCGAGTTCTGCCACGCTCTCCAGCCCGGTGTTTTCATCCGCAGCCGTGACGACATAGCCGTAGTCGTCGTTGTGCCAGCTGATCATTCTCAGACCATCATGCATATGCGACTTCAGAGGCTGATCCTCTCCGATCCGCCGGACAAAGCTGAAGGCAACGGGGCCTTCAAACGCATCGCCCTCATAGACCAGATGCGCCGTCGGCTGACCATCGACCGTGAGGAGCCGCGCTCCTGCAAAATCGAGCCC
>CAYYZH010000156.1:0-3274 GCA_964475765.1 uncultured Limibaculum sp. | reverse complement strand
GCCATCATTTCGGTGCTGAAGGCGTCCGGCAGCATGTCGTTGAGCGTGCGCATCGCCTCGGCCATCCGGCCGTACTCGTCGCTTTGTGCGACAAAGCCCTCGACCCGGGCCGCCAACGCGTTGTTCAGAGCCCCGTCCACCCAGGGCGCGAGATACTCCGCGACGGTGTCCTCAGACAGCGGCGGCATACCGTCGATGACAGTTTCCGAGCCCATCATGGGGCTGTCTCATCGGCTGTGGCAATGCTCGAGACCAGCGAGAGGCGCGCAATCGATGCCAGCTGCATCACCTCACCGACGGGCAGTCCAAGCACGTCTGCGGTGTTGCGATAGCTCATCCCCTCGATCGAGACCATCATCAGCACCTGACGCTGTTCTTCGGGAAGACCAAGGATGAGTTTGTCGAGGACCGGCCGGTCCTTTTCGGCCTGCGGGCCAAAGAAATCCGAGAGGCCCGAAACCTGACCAAGCTCGCCATTCGCTGCGCTACGGGCCTGCCAGACCTTGTGCAGGATCCCGAACATCCAACTGTCGAATTTGTCGGTGGCTTCCAGTTCTGCCGCGCGGCCCATGGCCACTTCGCAGGCGTCTTTCGCCATTTCGTCCGCGGTCGTGATCGATCCACTGAGGCCAAGCCCGAATCTCCGCAAACGCGGCAGAATCGCAGTCAGTTCCGAACGAAAATCCACAGGAGCTGCCAGCTCCGAACCCTGATACATACCCGTACCCTCAAGCCACTTTTACTAGGAGCCCAGTACTTGGACCCCCTCTCCTACTGCGCTGGACTATACCTCATATTGCGGCAAAAACCCGGATGTCCGAAGTCGAAACACGCGACAACGCGCAAAATTAACCACGATGAGTTGTATTCGGGTGCGGGCACAAACGTGAAGGCTGAAAAACAGGAGTGCCAGCAGATGCCGGACGAATCACGTCCTCCGGCGTTGGCACATCACGAGTCGCGGTGCACCTTCTCGCGCCGTTCGTGCATCTCCTGCGCCTCAAGCGACAGGGTCGCGATCGGCCGTGCATCGAGCCGTTTGAGCGCGATCGGATCGCCGGTCACTTCGCAATAGCCGTAGTTGCCCTCTTCGATCCGGCGCAGCGCCGAATCGATCTTGGCGATCAGCTTGCGCTGGCGATCCCGGGTCCTGAGCTCGAGCGCCCGATCGGTCTCTGCAGATGCGCGATCCGCAAGATCGGGGATATTGGTCGTGTCTTCCTGCATCATGGTGACGGTGTCACGGCTCTGATCCAGGATCGACGCCTTCCAGTCATTCAGCTTGCGCCGGAAGTATTCCTGATGCCGTTCGTTCATGAACGGTTCATCTTCGGACGGTTTGTAGTCGGCAGTAATCGTCGTCTCGATGTTCATCGTCGACCCCCCGGCCTTGCCACTCTTTTTCGCCATGGCTCCATCCTGAATTCGGCGCTGTCTATAGTGGTAGAAGATATGCTTGTCACGCCTTAAAGAGTCGTCAAGTTTACGCTATATCCCCCTGCCTGAGCGCACGAAACGGCGCTGCTGCAACCATCAGGAGAATGCCGCCCATGCGTTTTGAAGGCACCGAAAGCTATGTCGCGACCGAGGATCTGATGGTTGCCGTCAACGCGGCGATCAAGCTTGAGCGCCCCCTTCTGGTCAAGGGCGAGCCAGGTACGGGCAAAACCGAACTGGCGCGGCAGGTTGCGGGCTCTCTCGGTCTCAGACTGATCGAATGGCATGTGAAATCCACCACCCGCGCGCAGCAGGGCCTTTACGAATACGACGCCGTCAGCCGCCTGCGCGACAGCCAGTTGGGCGACGAACGCGTCAAGGACGTGAAGAACTACATCAAGCCCGGCAAACTGTGGGAAGCCTTCGACGCGGACGAGCGCGTTGTCCTGCTGATCGACGAGGTCGACAAGGCCGATATCGAGTTCCCGAACGATCTGTTGCAGGAACTCGATCGGATGGAATTTCACGTCTACGAGACCGGAGAGACGGTGAAGGCCGACAACCGGCCCATCGTGATTATCACCTCAAACAACGAAAAAGAGCTGCCGGATGCGTTCCTCAGGCGCTGTTTTTTCCACTTCATCTCGTTTCCGGACGAAGAGGTGATGACCTCGATCATCAATGTCCACTTCCCCGAGATAAAGAAGAAGCTGGTGCGCCGGGCGCTTACGCAGTTCTACGAAATCCGGGACACGCCGGGTCTGAAGAAGAAGCCGTCGACCTCGGAAGTCCTGGACTGGCTAAAGCTTCTGGTCGCCGATGATGTCGATCCCGAGACCTTGAGGTCCGATCCGAAATCCGCGATCCCGCCACTGCACGGAGCGCTTTTGAAGAACGAGCAGGACGTGCATCTCTTTGAGCGGCTGGCCTTTCTGGCCCGGCGTCAGGGCGGGTAAACTGGAGCAGGCGGACACGCTTCATGGCAGACGTTGAGATCATTGATGACGGCGCCGCGATCGCCGTTCACTGGCCGGCCGGCGGAACCTCGCGCTTCCATGCGGTCTGGCTTCGGGACAATGCGCTGGACGAAGAGACGCGCTCGTCAAGCAACGGCCAGCGGCTTGTGACGCTGGATGCTCAACCAAAAGATGTGCGCGTCTCCTCCGCGCGTTTCCACGATGCGAAAATTGCGGTGGGCTTCCAGCCCGAAGGCAAGGATGTGACCTTCCCAGCGGAGTGGTTGCGCACCCATGCGTACGACACCTCATTAGCACCCGCGCCGGGTTGGACTGCGCCTGGAACAGAGCTTTGGGATGGCACTCTGGCAGAAGCGATTCCGGGCGCCGCGCATGATCTGATTGGCCGGGATCAAACCGCTTTGCGGGACTGGCTTGGGGCGGTGCGCCGCCTTGGATTTGCCCGTCTGACCGGCGGGCCGGCCACGCCGGGAACGGTGCTCGAGATCGCCGCGCTTTTCGGCTTTGTGCGCGAGACCAACTACGGGCGTCTTTTCGACGTGCGGGCCGAGGTCAACCCGACCAATCTGGCCTATACCGGGCTGGGCCTTCAGGCGCATACCGACAATCCCTATCGTGATCCGGCACCGACACTCCAGATCCTGCACTGCATCGAGAATTCCGCCGATGGCGGCGACTCCATGGTCGTCGATGGTTTTGCGTGCGCCCATCGTCTGCGCGATGAAGAGCCCGCGGCCTTTGACCTGCTCAGCCGGTACTGCGCGCGGTTCGAGTATGCGGGGAGCTCGGGCGTGCGCCTCCAGACCCGCCGCCCGATGATCGAACTTGCACCGGATGGCGAACTGATCGGCGTGCGCTTC
>CAYYZH010000155.1:0-10310 GCA_964475765.1 uncultured Limibaculum sp. | reverse complement strand
CGCATCCAGTCCTCTTCACGACTGCCCATTGCGGCGACGTCGTCGGCGTTCATCAGACCGTCCTCACCGGAGGGTGCATCGGGAATGCTGCCACCGCTGTCAGGCATCTGCTGGAGCATCATCCCGGCAGCCCGCCAGCGTGGTTCCGATCCGGGCTCTTGCGTCTCCGCCGAAATCGATTGGAACCGGGTCGCGAGTTGCTCGGACTGGGCAAAATACGTCTCCGCACAATCGGCCAGCGTTTGACCTGTCAGCGGCGTGATCCCCTGATAGGGCTTCATCCCTGATCCTTGATCCATGACGACGCCGAAGACGCCTTTACCCAGCATCTGGAACGGGGTTTGCCGGCTCGAGGCAACCTCACCGAGATCAAAGCCTGCATAGGCCCGCAGGCGTGCAGTCTCACCGTCGGATTGCGGCGCGTAGTAGTCAGTTGCGATCAGGCGCACCGGCCCGTCACCACGAATTTGCAGGCTAAAGCGCCATTGTTGTTTGATCGTCTGCCCGATCAGCGCGGTCAGGAGCGCTGCCTCTGCCACCAGTGACGAAATCGGCAGCGGATAGCGGTGCTGGCTGAGGATCGTATCGAGGGCGGCGTCCAGCCGAACGAACCGTCCGCGGATCTGCGCACGGTCAAGCTGGAACGGCAGTATGGTATCGTCAGGGGTCGCCATATTGTCCTCGCCGGGTGCCGGCGGGGCGGGGATCGGCCCGGCCGGGACAGCCCGACATAATGTCAGATGGTGCTGTGCGCAAATGCGCGTTTCACTCCGCGGGCCCGGCATGTCAAAAGCGTTGGCATGAAACGCATCGGGGAACGTTACGTTGCAGGCAAGCCCTACCGCGACCGGATGGGCGCTTATGGCATCATTCTGGGCCGGGACGGGCACCTTCTGCTGGTCGAGCAGGAAGGTGAATTGCAGTTGCCCGGCGGCGGTATCGACCCCGGCGAGGGTCCAATGCAAGCGCTCCATCGCGAGGCCCGCGAAGAGACCGGCTGGAGGATCGCAGACTTGCGCCGTTGCGGGGCATTCCAGCGCTATGCTTACCTGCCGGAATACGGCTTCTGGGCGCGTAAGGTGCAATTGATCTTTACCGCCCGGGCAGTGTGTCCGTTGGGCCCACCCAGCGAGCCCGATCACATCCCGATGTGGATGCCATCGGAAGTTGCCGCTGCCGCTCTCGATGTCGAGGGCGACCGGATGATGGTGCGCCAGGCACTGGACGCCGGGCTCATCTGACTGCGGCCATAGGTGGACCCAAAACTGCCAAACCGCTAGCGTTCCCGAAATTCCAAGAGGGGGCAGCCCATGAAAACAGTGCTTTGCTTTGGCGATTCGAACACCCACGGCACGATGCCGATGGCCAGCATAACTGACCGCAGACGACATCCCCGGGATGTGCGTTGGACCGGAGTTTTGGCGGCCGAGCTGGGGGCGGACTGGGAGGTGATCGCAGAGGGTAATCCGGGACGCACTACCGTCTACAAGGACCCGATCGTGGGCGACCACCGAAGCGGTCTGCTGGTTCTGCCAAGTCTGTTGGAAAGCCACGAGACGGTGGATCTGGTCGTACTCAAGCTTGGCACCAATGACTTTCAGTCGCGGTTTTCCTGTCTGGCCATCGACGTCGCCCGGGCCGTCGACAAGCTGGTCGCCACGGTCTTGCAGAGCGATTGTGGGCCGGGCAATGGTCCGCCCTCTGTTCTTGTCGTCGCACCTCCGCCCGTGGTCGAAACCGGCGGGCTGGCCGAGATCTTCACCGGCGCGGCCGAAAAGTCAGCAAAGATGGGTGCCTATCTGGGCGCGGTTGCCGCCAAACGGGGTGCGGCGTTTCTGGATGCCGGTGATCTGATTGAGGTCAGCCCCGTCGATGGTGTGCACTATGAGGCGGAGACCCATGCCACGCTGGGTCGCGCCATCGCCGACGCCATTCGTGGCATGGGATAGGTGATCAGCCGAGACACCAGCGCAGGATGCCCTTCTGCGCGTGAAGGCGGTTCTCGGCCTCGTCGAAGACCACTGACTGTGGGCCGTCAAACACCTCGGACGTCACCTCTTCCTCGCGATGCGCAGGCAAGCAATGCATGAACAGCGCATCGGGGTTGGCGCGTGACATCAGGTCAGACGTAACCTGATAGGGCTTAAGCTGATTGTGACGTCGCTCGCGCGAGCCGATGTCGTCGTGCATGCTCAGCCATGTGTCGGCGACAATCAGGTCCGCGCCTTTGACCGCGTGGTCGGCGTCTCGATCGATCGTGAGATGATCGCCCGCATGGGCCACGACCTTGGGATCGGGATCCAGCGTTTCCGGGCCGGAGAACACCAGCTCGAAGTCAAACGCCTTGGCCGCATGGGCAAAGGACGCGAACACATTGTTCCCGTCGCCCGTCCACACCACCTTGGCGCCCTTGATCGGGCCACGTTTTTCCTCATAGGTCATCACGTCGGCCATGATCTGGCAGGGATGGCTCTGGTTCGTTAGTCCGTTGATCACGGGCACGGTTGCCGCGTCGGCCATCTCGTCCAGCGTCGACTGCTGGAACGTCCGGATCATGATCGCATCGACAAAGCGGGACAGCACGCGGGCGGTATCGCCAACGGTCTCGCCATGACCAAGTTGCAGCTCCGAGCCGGACAGCACCATGGTCTCGCCGCCCATTTGGCGCACGCCGACATCGAAGGAGATGCGGGTCCGGGTCGACGGCTTCTCGAAGATCAGAGCAACGATGCGATCCTTGAATGGCAGGTCCGCATCAGGCGTCAGCTTGGGTTTGCCTGCCCGTGCTTCCTTGACGGCCACCGCGTCGTCCAGAATGCGCCTGAGCTCCTCAGGCGCAACCTGGTCCAGGTCCAGAAAATGCCGGGGCATGTCAGGCGCCGTTCTTGACGGAGGTGACGGCCGCGTCGAGACGGCTGACCGCATCGGACAGTTCCTCGTCCGTCACGTTCAATGGCGGCAGCATGCGCATCGTGTTCTCTGCCGCTGGCACCGTCAGCATGTGCTGGTCGTAAGCCGCGCCCACAACATCGCCCACTGCGGTGCTTTCGTGAAAACGGATGCCGATCATCAGACCTTCGCCACGTATCTCGGCAATCTCGTCGGGATGGCTGTCGGCCAACTCGCCCAGACGTTGGCGCAGATGACCCGCCTTGCGTTTGACCTCATCGAGGAAACCCGGAGCAGTGACCTCGTCCAGCACGGTCTTGCCCACGGCGCAGCCCATCGGGTTGCCGCCATAGGTCGAACCGTGCGTGCCCGGCACCATCCCGCAGGCCGCATCTTCGGTCGCGAGGCACGCACCGATGGGAAAGCCCCCGCCGATGCCCTTGGCAATGCCCATAATGTCCGGCGTCACACCGGCCTGCTCATAGGCAAAAAGGGTGCCTGTCCGGCCGACGCCGCATTGGATCTCGTCAAAGATCAGCAGGATGCCATGCTCATCGGCCAACTCACGCAGCCCGCGCAGGCATTGCCACGGCACCGGACGGATGCCGCCTTCACCCTGGACCGGTTCGATCATAATCGCTGCGGTTTCTGGCCCAATCGCGGCTTTGACCGCGTCGTGATCGGCGAACGGCACCACATCGAACCCCTCCAGCAGCGGGCCAAACCCGTCGACCAGCTTGGGGTTCGTATGCGCCGCCGACACTGTGGCAAGCGTCCGACCATGAAACGCGCCATCGAAGGTCACGATCCGATGACGCTCCGGCTGGTCTTTGGTTGACCAGTACTTCCGTGCGATCTTGATCGCCAGTTCCATGGCCTCGGCGCCCGAGTTTCCGAAGAACACGGTGTCGGCAAAGGTATGCTCGACCAAAGCCTCGGCCAGCGCTTCCTGTTCGGGAATTCGGTAGAGGTTCGAGGTGTGCCAAAGACGTCGCGCCTGCGTCTCCAAAGCCTCAACGAGCTTCGGATGGGCATGGCCAAGGCAATTCACGGCAATCCCCGCGCCAAAGTCGAGATACTTCTCGCCTTCGGTGGTGAACAGCCACGCTCCTTCGCCCCGCTCAAAACTGAGCGGTGCCCGTGCATAAGTTGGCATAACGGGCGCGATCACGGTCTTATCTCCTCTGGTTTCGATCCCGAATTCGAGATCCACAAAAGTAAAACCGCCCCGATGCCGAATGGCGCCGAGGCGATACGGCAGATTGTGAAGATTCGCCTCCCACAAGTCAATCCGCAGTTGAGGGGCGGGTTTGAGGTGTCTTAGGAGGCCACGCTCAGGACCGGCAAGCCGCGCAGATTGTCTACGAGATGATCGACCACTGCACGTATGCGGGCCGAGACCAGACCGGCCTCCCGGTGGACAACCTGAACCGGGACAGGCGGCGGCTCAAAGCCCGGCAGAACGATCTCGAGCGTGCCCGCCTCCAGATGCTCCGCGATCTGATAGGACAAGACGCGCGTGATGCCTCGCCCTGCCAATGCAGCAGCAATCGCGACATCGACGGTGTTGGTCGTGAGCCGCGGCTGCGGATCAAACGTGATCGGCTTGCCATTGTTTTGAAGTGCCCAACCCGCGCCGACAGAGGGATTGGTGAACCCAATGGCCTGATGATCGCGCAGATCACCGGGGCACGTCGGACGGCCGTGCCGGTCGAGGTAGTCGGGTGCGGCGCAGAGCAACCGCCGCACGGCACCCACCCGCACTGCCATCAGGGAACTGTCCGGCATCTCGGCAATGCGCACCGCAATGTCGATCCCCTCATCCACCATGTGCACGACCCGGTCGACGAACATCGTGGACAGGGAAATTTCGGGATATGCGTCCATCAGACTGAAAAGCGCGGGCGCCACGATTTTTCGCCCGAAGAGTACGGAGCCTGTAACGCTGACATGACCCTTTGGCGCCGCATGCAGACCGGCGGCATGGCGTCCGGCTTCGTCGAGATCTGTCAGGATCCGCCGCGTGTCGGCGTAATACCGCTGGCCGGTTTCGGTGAGACTGACCGCGCGCGTGGTCCGGTGCAGCAGGCGCGCGCCGAGATGCGCTTCCAGCTCTGAGATAATCCGGGTCACCGTGGGCGGGGACAGGTTCAACCGTCGCGAGGCCGCGGCAAAGCTCTGCTCTTCCGCAATGGCAGCAAAGACGGCAAGGGCGCGCAGATGATCCATCACTATTCCATATTTCGGAATAATTTATTGCGAAATGTGGGCCTTCCGCAAGTCTGGTGCAGGTATCAGGTTGGTGCGACCACATCGGCCCGCGCAGCAAGGAGATCTGACATGAGCGAGACCGCGAAAACCCAGGGCGCCCACCACATTGGCCTGACCGTGCCGGACATTCACGCCACGCGCGACTTCTTCACAGATGTGCTTGGCTACTCGGTCGTCGGCGAGCGCCCTGCCTATCCGGCGGTGTTTGTCTCCGACGGCACCACAATGCTGACCCTTTGGCAGGCGACCGATCCCGCGAGCGCGGTGCCTTTTGATCGCAAGTCTGTCATTGGCCTGCATCACCTCGCGTTGAAGGTGCCAGATCACCAGTCGCTGGAGGCGTTGGGCAAGACCCTCTCGACCACACAAGGCGTCGAGATCGAGTTTGCGCCGGAGCCTTTGGGCGAGACCCCGCTGCGCCATTTGATGTGTACCATCCCCGGAGGCATCCGGGTCGAGTTCATTGCAGCACCCGCCTGATAAACCGGCAACAGGAATGCAAGAGATGACAAGGTCCGACCCTTTTCACGAAGGTGAGCGTGCCGTCCAGGAACGGGTAGGTGTTCGCTCGCGCGCCGAGGCCATGGGCCAACGTATGATCCGCACCGAGCTGATCGACCAGCATCGCGCGTTCTATGCCGAACTGCCGTTTCTTGTGCTCGGCTCGGTAGATGATCGGGGTCGCCCGTGGGCCTCGATTGTGGCGGGGCAACCGGGGTTCCTGTCGACCCCGGACGCGCACACACTGGATGTGGCGGCGATCCCCGTGGCTGGAGATCCATTGGCGGGCAATCTGCGCGACGGCGCCGATATCGGTGTCCTTGGCATGCAGCTCGAGACACGCCGTCGGAACCGGATGTCCGGGCAAATCTCCGAGATCCGCCCGGACGGGTTCTCACTCTCCGTGCTGCAGGCATTCGGCAACTGCCCGCAATACATCCAGACACGGGACGTCGCGTTGGTCGATGCCGGGCCGCCAAGCGTGAAAACGTCCGAGCGGTTTGATGACCAAACCGCGGATATCCTCACCCGCGCGGACACGCTTTTCATCGCCACCAGTTACCGCAGCGGAGAAGGCGTGGCCAATCAGGGCACCGATGTCTCGCATCGCGGTGGCAAGCCCGGCTTTGTGAAAATCGAGAATGACCGGACATTCATCTTCCCCGATTTCAAGGGTAACAACGCGTTCAACACTATCGGGAACCTCGAGGTGAACCCGCGCGCCGGTTTTCTGGTCCCTGATTTCGAGACCCAATCATTGGTGACGATGACAGGCGCGGCTGAGATGATCTGGGACGGGCCGGAGGTCGAGGCCTTTTTGGGCGCAAAACGTCTGATGCGGTTCCGCGCCGAGGAGGTGCACCGGATCAAGAACGGTCTCGCGTTCGAGACCCGCTTCAACGAGTACGCACGGCAGTTGGAACAGACAGGAGGGTGGTCAGCGGGAAACTAGTCCCTGCCTTTGCGCACTGCCGCCGTGGCCTTCAGGATGCCCATCACCAGTGCGTCGCGTTCCGCTCCCAGATCGTTCTGACTGCGTTCGCCCGCTTCCTCCAGCACGCCCTGGTACAGCGCATCGCGCGTAGCCTGATCCAGACGCGGGTCGCCCATGTTGTCCCACCAGCCTTCGAAGCTGTCAGCGAAGTGGTCCATGTAGGATTTCAGCCCGCCCGGCCCGGCAGCGAGGTGCCAGATCATGTTCGGGCCCATCGCGGCCCAGCGTACACCGGGCCCGGCCCAGATCGCCTTGTCGACATCCTCGACCGTGGTGACGCCCTCGGTGACCAGACTGATCGCCTCGCGCCAAAGCGCCGCTTGCAGGCGGTTCGCGACATGACCGGGGATCTCCTTCTTCACCCGGATCGTAACTTTGCCCAGCGCCTTGTAGATCTCCTCTGTGCGCTCGACGACGCCAGGCGCAGTGCGGGCGTTCCCCATCACCTCGACCAGCGGCACCAGATGCGGCGGGTTGAACGGATGGCCAAGAACAAGACGCGCCGGGTCGCGCCAGCCCGCCTGCATCTGCGAGAGCGTCAGACCGGAAGCAGAGGACGAGATGATCGCCTCTGCACCAATCGCATCTTCGATCTCGGCATAGGTCGCATGCTTGATGTCCAGCCGCTCTGGCACGTTCTCCTGAATGAAGGACGCGTGCTCGACCGTTTCCGCGGCACTGGTGCAGAAGGTGATCGCGTCCTGTTTGCCAGCGTCGGTCAGACCCAATTCCGTCATTACGGGCCAAGCCGTCTCGACATAAGCGTGCAGCCGCTCCTCGGCCCCGTCCGCAGGGTCATAGGCCCGGACATGCTTGCCATGGGCGAGGAAAAGCGCGGCCCAGCTCGCGCCGATCACGCCGGTGCCAAGAACTGCATAGGTTTCCGTCATTAGAACATTCCCGGTTGCAGGGGGGAGGCGGCAGTCATGCCGCCATCCACGGTGAACATCTGGCCGGTGGCAAAGCTTGCTTCATCGGAGGCCAGCCAGACTGCCATTGCTGCGATATCCTCCGGCTTGCCGAACCGACGCGCGGCGTGGCGGGCGATGGCGTCTTTGCGCGCCGCCGCCGGGTCATTGGCGAGATCAAAGCCCGCGTCCAGCATGCCGGTCTCGATCCAGCCCGGACAGATCGCATTGCAGCGGATGTCCGGTCCGTGGTCGACCGCGATGGACCGCGTCAGCCCGTGCACAAACGCCTTGGACGCGTTGTAGAGCGCCATGGACGGGTCGGCAATGGTGCCTGAGATCGACCCGATATTGATGATCGACCCGCCCCAGCGCATCACCGGGATCGCGGCGCGGCACATGTTGAAGACGCCCCGGCAATTGGCACCGATCACCAGATCCCAGTCGGCGTCCGTCGAGCCCACAACCGTCTTCTCGACCTGCACGCCGGCATTGTTCACCAGAATGTCGAGCGGGCCGGCCCCTGCGATCAACGCTGCGACCTGCTCCGCATCGGATACATCCGCCTGCACCCATGTCGCGCCGGGCACGTCTGCCGTGCCTCGCCCACAGGTGAGAACGTCCGCGCCTTCGGCGATAAACGCCTCAACGATGGCGCGCCCGATCCCTTGCCGCCCGCCGGTGACGACCGCTCGTTTGCCCGCCAACCTCATGGCACCCCTCCGGCTTCATCTGGCCAAAAATACCTCTGCGGCGGTCGCATCACAGCCTCATCTGCTGGACCTGCGCGGAGAGCCCGCCGTCCAGCACCCAAAGCTGACCGGAGGCATAACGCGCCTCGTCGGAGGCCAGCCATGTCACAAGGTTCGCGACGTCCTCGGGCGTGCCATAGGTCCGCATGGGATGGACATCGCGCACCGCCTGCTGAAGCTCATCGATGCTCTGACCGCCCCCGCCCGAGCCGTCACCGGTGAAGAACGACTGCAGCATCGGCGTGTCGACATAGCCAGGGCAGATCGCGTTGACCCGAATCCCTTCCGGGCCATGGTCGCAGGCCATGGCGCGGGTCAACGCGTGCACTGCGCCTTTGGTCGCGCAATAGGCCGCCAGTCCCGGGTCGGCGATGAAGCCGTCGTAACTGCCGAAATTGATCACGCTCGCGCCCGCCGATTTGCGCAGGACCGGCAGCGCGTATTTCGAGGTCAGGAACATCCCGTCGACATTCACCGCAAAGGAGCGGCGCCATTCGTCCAGCGTCGTGTCCTCGATGGTCTTCTCAATCTCGATGCCCGCGGCGTTCACCAGAACATCCAGATGCCCCCAATGCTGCGCGATCCGGGCCATGCCGTCGCGGGCGGCGTCCTCAGACGTCACGTCGTAGGAGACGACCCGCACGTCCTCCGGCGCGTCCGGCCACGCCGCCACGTCGGCGGCCATGACCCGCGCGCCCTCCCGGGCGAACCGCGCGCAGATCGCCCGCCCGATGCCGCCGCAGCCACCGGTGACGAACGCGGTCTTGCCCTCAAGTCTCATGACTGCCTCCCGGTGCCGGGTACTGCATGCGGTGCAGCACGTCGTCCCAACTGATGTGGTTGCGCACGAACTCGTGCGCGGCGTCGCGTTTGGGCTGGTAGTCCCAACTCGTCATCTGCCCCGCCTGCATGGCGGCATGAACGGCGCGGCGCTGTTTCTGCGTGGCGATGACATCTGCCGAGATCCGGGCGCTGTCCCACCGCTCCTGCACTTCGACGGCAAAATCGCGGGCGGTCCCGGCGTGGTCCGGATGGCCCACGAGGTTCTCCAGCTCCTGCGGGTCGGTGATCACATCGTAAAGCTGCGGTGGGTCGGCATCGCAGTGGATGTACTTGAACCGCCCGCGCCGGATCATGAAAACAGGCGCGGCAGGTGCCATCTCGGCGCAATACTCGCCGATGGCCAGCCCGTCGCCGGGCGTCTCCGATCCCGTCGCCTCGCCCCAGAGCGAGCGGCCATCGACCGGCATCGCCGGCGCCTCTTCGATCCCGGCAATATCCAACAGCGTCGGCAACAGATCCACAAGGGAACATGGCGATCCGACCGCCCGCGCCCCGAGGCCCGGGCCAGCCATGATCAGCGGCACACGGGCCGAATGCTCGAAGAACGTCATCTTGTACCAGAGCCCACGCTCGCCCAGCATGTCGCCATGATCAGCGGTGACGATGATGACCGTGTTCTCAAGCTGATCGCTCTCCTCGAGCGCTTGCACCACCGCGCCGACCTTGCTGTCGAAATAGGAGGTGTTGGCGAAATAGGCATGGCGCGCCCTGCGTATCTCGGCCTCGGTCGGGGTCTGGACATCCGCCTCGATCCCCTTCATCAGCCGCTCGGAATGGGGGTCCGTCGCCTGCGGGCTCGCGGGCATGTCGACCGCGTCGTGATCGTAGAGATCCCACCATTCCGGCCGCGCCACATAGGGGTCATGCGGGTGAATGAAGCTGACCACCATGCAGAACGGCGCGGTCTTTTCCATCGCATAGTCAAAGATCCGGCGCCGGGCGAAGAACGCCGTCTCCTCGTCGTACTCGTACTGGAACGTCGCCGTGGCTTTGCCTGCGTTCTTCACCGCGTCCATGTTGTGATAGAAGCTGTCGATGCGTTCGTCCGGCAGTTCCCAGTCCGGCGTCCACGCATGATCGGCTGGGTAGATGTCGGTGGTCAGCCGCTCCTCAAACCCGTGCAACTGATCCGGCCCGACGAAGTGCATCTTG
>CAYYZH010000154.1:0-10517 GCA_964475765.1 uncultured Limibaculum sp. | reverse complement strand
CCTCTGGCTCCCCCGCAATCAGGTGACTGGTCTGCGAAAATGCGCTAGCCGAAGGCCATAACGCACGATGGGGAGGCAGCATGGCCAGGCAGGATCTCGGGGAGTATGACTATGTGGTCGTCGGCGCGGGCACGGCGGGCTGTCTGCTGGCCAATCGTCTGTCCGAAGATCCGAACAACAAGGTGCTGCTGCTCGAGGCCGGCAAGGACGACAGCTACCACTGGATCCACATCCCCGTTGGCTATCTCTATTGCATCGGCAACCCGCGTACCGATTGGGGGTTCTTCACCGAAGCCGACCCCGGGCTGAACGGGCGCGCCATCCGCTATCCCCGCGGGAAGGTGCTGGGCGGGTGCTCCTCGATCAACGGGATGATCTATATCCGCGGGCAGGTGCAGGACTATGACACCTGGCGCCAGATGGGCTGTGTTGGTTGGGGCTGGGACGACGTGCTGCCGTATTTCCTGAAGCACGAAGACCATTATATGGGGCGCGATTTTTCCGGCGGTGGATTGCATGAGGAAGGCGGCGAGTGGCGCATTGAAGAGCCTCGCGTGACCTGGCCGCTGCTCGACAGCTTCCGCGATGCCTGCGCCCAAACCGGCATTCCCAAGGTCGATGACTTCAACACCGGCGACAATTTCGGCTCGTCCTATTTTCAGGTGAACCAGCGCTCGGGGTTCCGGTGGAACACGTCCAAGGCGTTCCTCAAGCCTGCCAAGGGCCGGGACAATCTCAGGATCGAGACCGAGGCGCATACGACCCGCGTAGTCTTGAAAGACGGCCGTGCCGCCGGGCTGGAGTTGACCGTGCGGGGACGTGCGTCACGCGTGCGCGTCCGGGGCGAGCTGATCCTCTCGGCAGGGGCCATCGGCTCGCCGCAGATCATGCAGCTTTCCGGGATCGGACCGGGTGGCCTTCTGCAAGACATGGGGATCGAGACGGTTCACGAAATGGCGCAGGTCGGTATGAACCTGCAGGACCACCTGCAGCTCAGATGCGTCTACAAGGTGAGCGGCGTCGAGACGCTGAACCAGACCGCCTCGAACTGGGCCGGGCAGCTCAAGATCGGGCTGCAATATCTCTGGAACCGCACGGGCCCGATGTCGATGGCCCCGAGCCAGGTCGGCGTCTTCGCCAAGTCCTCGGACAAGTTCGAGACCGCCAACCTGCAATATCATGTCCAGCCGCTCAGCCTCGACAAGTTCGGCGATCCCCTGCACGACTTCCCCGCCATGACCGCCAGTGTCTGTGACCTACGACCCGAGAGCCGGGGTGAGGTTGTGATCACGTCGCCCGATCCATTTGCCGCGCCCGCGATCCGGCCAAACTTCCTCTCGACCCCGGGCGATCGCGAAGTGGCCGCCGACGCGATCCGGCTCACCCGGCGCATCATGGAAGCGCCCGCGATGAAGCCGTTTACGCCCGAGGAGTACCTGCCCGGCGAGCAGATCGACACGCAGGAAGCGCTCGAGCACGCCGCGGGCGATATCGGTACAACCATCTTCCACCCGGTCTCGACCTGCCGCATGGGCTCGGACGAGGCGTCCGTGGTGGACCCGCGCCTGAAAGTGCGGGGCATCGACGGGATGCGCGTGATCGACGCCTCCGTCATGCCCAAGATCATGTCGGGCAACACCAACTCGCCGACCCTGATGATCGCCGAGAAGGGCGCCGAGATGATCCTCGAGGATGCCCGCGCCTGAGCCGCCATCATCCGGGGTGGCGACACCATAACCAGATTTCATTTTGAGCAAGGCAGCCCTCCGCGCAATGATCGCGTCTGGAGGTCCCTGCCATGATCTATCTCAACGCTGCCGGTCACGGATTACCCGATCCCACCGTGCGCGCCCGCATGATCGCCCATCTCCAGCGCGAGGAGGAGATCGGACCGATTGCCGCCGAGACCGAGGCCCATGACGAAGCCGAGGCAGTGCGGTCCCGCATCGCGGCTCTGCTGAACGCCGCCGGTCCGGACGAGATCGCTCTGCCACCATGGACAACGACGGGCTGGAACGCGGCGATGCTCTCCATTCCCCTGTCCGGTCGTCGTGTGCTGATGGCACCCGGACAATGGTCCTCGGACGTCGCGCTGGCACAGCGCCTTGGCGCGAATGTCGAGATCATCCCGACCCATCCTGACGGGCGCATTGATCTCGAAGGGCTTGCCGCGGTCATTGACGAGGATTTGGTCGTGCTGGCCTGTCCGATGGTCTGCTCTCTGACGGGGGAGCGCTATCCGGTCGAGGCCATCGGTGCGATGGAGCGTCCCGCCTCGTGCTTTTTCGCAGTCGACGCCGCGCAAGCCGTGGGTCAGATGCCCGTAGATGTCGCGGCCATCGGGGCCGACATTCTGACGGCACCTGTTCGAAAATGGCTGCGCGGGCCACGCGGGACCGGCCTTCTTTATGTGCGCCAGTCGGCGCTCGCCCGGATGGAGCCGAGCCTTGTCGCGCACTACGGCTCGTTCGCGTTTGACGGGCAGGACTTTGCCGACGAGCCGCGCGCCGCGAGGTTCGAACCCACGGGTTACTTCATGACACAGCGTCTTGGCGTTAGCGCTGCTCTCGACGTGCTTGAGCGCAGCGAGGCTGAGGAGACCTTTGCAAAGATTCGTAAGCTCTCAGACCATGTCCGCACACAGGCGACATTCGCGGGGCTGACCCTCAGCGGGGCGGAGACGACCGATACCGGCATTGTTACACTGCGCATGCCCACAAACGATCTCGCCCAGATCATGGAGCGACTGAACGCTGCTGAGATTGTAGCGAAACCCGCGGCCCCGGATTGCGAACCGCTGCGCCGCCCCGAGACCATCATCGGCGGATTTCTCAGGATCAGCCCTCATGTCTACAACACAGCCGAAGAAATCGACCGGGCCTTCGAAGTGATCACCGGATAAGGCCGAGGCGGTGCGTCTTCCGATCCGCTGGAGCGGCACGGAGGACAGCACCTTATGCAGCAGCCTCAGAGCGTGATCACCGTTGTCCCCGTCGTCTTGCGCGCCTCGAGATCAATATGCGCCTGGGCGATTTGCTCCATAGGATAGCGCTGGTTGATCCCGATCTTGACCTTGCCCGAACCGACCATCTCGAAGAGGTCATCAGCGCGTTGCTGGCAAAGCTCACGGTTGCGGATATAGGTGAAAAGTGTGGGTCTTATCAGGTAGATAGAGCCCTTCGCCGCGAGGGTTTGCGGGTCTACTGGATCGGGCTTGCCGCTGGCATTGCCGAAAGTCGCCATGATGCCGTTCGGCTTGAGGCAGTCGATGGATCCGTCAAAAGTCGCTTTACCGACGGAATCCATAACCACATCGACCCCCTCACCGTTGGTCAGGTCCTTGACCTTGCTGGTAAAATCCTCGGTCGCATAGTTGATGCAATGCTCGGCGCCATGGTCGAGCGCAAGTTGGCATTTCTCATCCGTCCCAGCCGTCCCTATCAGCCGCACGCCCATAGCCTTCGCCCATTGGCAGGCGATCAACCCAACCCCGCCGGCCGCCGCGTGAAAGAGCACGCTCTCACCCCCGGTCAAGCGCCCTGTCGAGCGGAAAAGGTACTGCGTCGTCAGTCCCTTGAGCATCATCGCTGCTCCGGTTTCTGAAGGGATGCTGTCCGGCAGTTTGCAGACCTGATCAGCCTTCATCACGCGGGCTTCGGAGTAAGATCCCGGAGGCGCAGAGGCATAGGCGGCTCGGTCACCGGGCGCGAGGTGACTGACACCATCTCCAACCGCCTCGACCACCCCGGCACCCTCCATGCCGAGGGTGCAGGGCATTGGCAGGTTATAGACCCCAGAGCGTTGATATATATCGATAAAGTTCAGACCGCAGGCCTCGTGGCGGATACGAATTTCGCCAGGGCCGGGATCGCCCACGTCCAGATCCACGATCTCCATCGCCTCGGGTCCGCCAGGCCCCTGTATTTGCACAGTTTTTGCCATTTCAGTTTTCTCCTGTTCCGGTCTGGACGACGACGGTTGCCGTGCCCGTGTTCACTTCTTGGCCGTCCTGATTGACGACTGAAAATTCGAATCCGACGCGTCCGCGGTCTACCTTATCGGGATGGGGCGAAAGCGCAGCGACCCGGGCGGTGACCCGGATCGTATCGCCGATGTGAACCGGCGCCTTAAAACTCCAGGCCAAGTCCTTCAACGCAATGGCTGTTCCATCGATCAGATCGTGCTGGCTGAGCATCCCGAACGCGATGCCGGGGAACATCGGCCCATGCGCGATCCGGCCTCCGAAAACTTGCCCGGCCACCCTCTCGTCCACATGCACCGGGTTCCAATCGCCAGTGAATTGCGCGAACTGATGGATGTCGGCTTCGGTGATGGTACGCCCGCGTGTCGTAAAGCGCTCGCCCAGTGTGAAGTCTTTGAAAAACCGCGGCATTTCAGGCCATCGGATTGGGCGCAACGCAGGTCGCGGCCAGCCCGCCATCGACCAACAGCTCGGTGCCTGTGATGTATTTCGCAGCATCGGACGCGAGGAACGCCACCGCTTCGGCCACATCCCAACCATCGCCCATATGGCCCATGGGCACCTGCGCATGGCGCGCGGCGATCAGCCGTTCCGCATCACCATCGCCGCGCTGGCGCACCAGTCGCTCCGTCACCAGCGGCGTGTTCATCAGGCCGGGCACGACCGTGTTCACCCGCACATGCTGGGCTGCATACTTGACCGCCGTGACCTGACCCATCTTGATGAGCCCGGCCTTGGCCGCCGCATAAGCCACGCAATCCGGGCCAAAAAACCTGAGCGCTGCGATCGAGGCAAGGTTCACGATGGACCCACCGCCCTGATCCGCCATCAGCGGGATTACCCGCTTCATGGTTTCGAACACATAGTTGATGTTGTGATCAAGCTGCCGGGACCAAGTCTCTGTTTCCATTGAGACAACGTCGCCTGGCACAGAACCTCCAACATTGTTCACAAGGATGTCGATCCGTCCGAAGCGATGCTGACAATCGGAGACTAGAGCATCGACTTCCTGACTGTTCTGGATGTCGGCGGCGCGGATCTCGACCTCGGCCTCCGGCGTCTGCTCACACACCATCTCGACCGTACGCGCCAATGCCTCCGCGTCACGGTCCACGCCATAGACGCTCGCGCCCTCGCGGGCCATCACAGCGGCAGCGGCTCGCCCGTTGCCCCAGCCTTCGCCGACCGATCCCGCGCCAATGATAAGCGCGGTCTTTCCCTCGAGCCGTCCCATCATGCCTCCCCATTTTTCCCAAGACTATCCGGTGGGCGATCCACGGCAAATGGAAACCCCATCCCATTCGGGATACTGTGCGCCGGACAACAGCGATCAGACGAGGATGAGCATGGCCGAAGACCATATTCGGGTGGAACGCAGCGGCGCGGTGATGACCGTGGTGCTGAACAATCCGGCGCGGCGCAACGCAATCGGCACGGGCGCGCTTGACCGGCTGGACGCGCTGGCAGACGAGATCGCTGATGATGACGAAGTTCGCGCGGTGATCCTGACAGGGGCAGGCGACAAGGCGTTTACCTCCGGGTTCGATCTCTCGGAGCTGGGCGACTTCAAGCCGGAGAACTTCCTGCGCAGCCATTTCTCGGATGTCTTTGAGAAATGGGCGCGCCTGCCGGTTCCGGTGATCGGTGCGCTAAACGGCCATTGCATGGGGGGCGGCGTGCATGTTGCCGTGATCTGCGATGCGCTGGTCTCGGTGCCCGGTGTGCGATTCATGATCCCGGCGGCGCGGTTCGGGTTCATCTATGTGCCCGCCAGCATCCGACGCATCGCGGCTTCGCTCGGGCCGTCGCGGGCTGCGCAACTTCTCTATCTCAATCAGGAACTGACCGCGGAGGATCTGACACCCAGCGGGTTTATCGCCGAAATCGTTCCGCCCGAGGCGTTGGCAGAGACCGCTATGGTGCGCGCCCAAGGGGCCGCCGACCTCGCCCCGTTGGCAGTGGACGGGATGAAGCAGCTCGTGCGTGAGGCGCCAGACACAGAGGCCATCGAGGCTCTGGTGCGCCGCTGTGCGTTTTCCGAGGATGTTGCCGAGGGACTGACCGCGATGCGCGAAAAACGCACGCCGGCCTTCAAGGGGCGATAGTCTTCAAGGGTTGCTCGCCGATCCCTCACGGAAGGCCGCCACATTGCGAACCAGCGTCTCGCTGAGACTGTCGACCTTGTCGACCAATTGCGAGGCGATCCCGCCGAACCCGATGGCCAGGGTTTTGTGATCATCGGGCAGGGGCAGCAACGTGGCGACTGTCCCGCCCCCCTTAGAGACGAGATTGCTGGAGAAGAACCATCCCTGCTGCCGGGCGGTCTGAACCCGGGTCTCGACATCGGAAAGCTGCGCCGGTTGTTCCGCGGGATCGCTAAGCTCGGAATTGTACCTGCGCACAAGCCGCCCGATCTCGGAGTTGTCCTTCTGGGACAGCAGCATGATGCCAAGACCCGATAGGTGCATCGGGCGTTTGAGCCCGGGATGCAGCGAAAAGCGGACGGTCTTCGGCGAGACCACCAACGAGAGATACTGCATGTAAAGACCGTTCTCTGCGCCGATCAGCACGGTCTCGCCGGTCTCGTCATGCAGGCATTGCGCAAGAAGGTGGAGCCGCGCGATGATGTCGGTCTCCCCAAGCGCCCAGCTCCCGAGAAAGGCCAGCCGGACCGAGGGATGATAGCGCCGCGTCTCGGCGTCGTACTCGACGAACCCGCGGGCAACGAGGCTCTTGATGAGGGTCGACATGGACGACTGCGGGATCTGCAGAATGTCCACCAGATTGGAGATCGTCAGCGGGCGTTGCTCCGCCTCGAAGGCCTCGAAAATGTCCAGCACCCGGACCGCCGACTTGACCAGCTTTTCCGACATGTCTCCTGTCTCCCCCTTGGATCACAAGTGTGATGCTCTAAGAAAGTCACTGAATTGGCAACATAAAATTACCGCACGCGACCAAAGTCTGACACTTCAACCCAGTGGCGAACTCCAAACCGTGCCTGCATGTGGCTTGCGCATTTTCGGACGCCCCGTTAGCACCGGAGGCGAAGCAACAGGCGCGGGGACAGACCATGCAGAAGACCATTTTGATCACCGGCGCGGGGTCGGGCGTTGGACGTGCAACCGCGATCAGCTTTGCCAACGCTGGGTGGAATGTTGCTCTGGTCGGGCGCCGAAAAGACGCGCTGGAGGAGACCGCTGCCTCTACCAAGAACGCTCTGGTCCTGCCTTGTGATGTCACCGATGCGGACGCGGTCGATGCCGCGTTTTCCCAAACGGTTCAACAATTCGGCAGGCTCGATGCAATCTTCAACAATGCGGGCGCGGGGACACCGCCGACCACCATTGACGAGCTGAGCGTCGAGGATTGGAAAATGGTCGTGGACGTTAACCTGACCGGCGCGTTCCTCTGCGCCCGGGCTGCGTTCCGACAGATGCGCGCGCAGGACCCGCAGGGCGGGCGGATCATCAACAACGGCTCGATTTCCGCGCATGTCCCGCGCCCGGGCTCGGCGCCCTACACGTCGACCAAGCACGCGATCACCGGGCTCACCCGCTCGATCTCGCTCGATGGCCGTCCCTATGACATCGCCTGCGGACAGGTCGATATCGGCAACGCCGTCTCGCCGATGACGGAGAAGATGGCCGAGGGCGTGCCGCAGGCCGATCTCTCGGTCGCTGTCGAACCCCGGATGGATGTTGACCACGTCGCGCAAGCGGTTCTGCAAATGGCAGAACTGCCGCTCGAGACCAATGTTCAGTTCATGACGATCATGGCGACCAAGATGCCGTTCATCGGGCGGGGCTGATCAGCTCCACGCCACGGCGGTGCCAGCGACGATCAGGAGGCCACCAAAAATCTCCTTGATCGAAAAACTCTCGCCGAACCAGAGGGCCGAAGCCAAGGCAATCAGCAGGCATTCAACGCCAAGGATCAGCAGATAGACCATCGCCAGACGCTCGACCTGAAGCGCCCCGATCTCCATCCAGATCCCGCCGCCGACCATCGCAACGATAATGACAAGCAAAAGAAACGGCGAGACCTGCCCCCAGAACTTCATGGCAATCATCGACCCCGCATAAAGCACAGCGGATCCAATGACGAAGGCCGCGAGCCCAAGGGCATCCGGACCCTGTTCGCTTGCGGCTGAGATCTGCGTGCTGTCGATCATGTCCATTTCCCTGCATCTGATGGCACCCATAATGCGCGCAAAAGGGGGAATGGGTCTGTGACAGGCGTCACAGGTCGCGCTTTACGGATTTGGTGGAAAGCCGGAACCGCCATCCGCGCGAGTGACCGTTAATCAAGGCTAACAATTCCTTAACATCTCTGCCCAACCCTCCACGCCGATCAACCATGGAGGTATCGTCATGCAATCGGCGATCTGGGAGTTCTTGTCGACCGAAGGTTTCCAACCGCACGGCATGTGCCTGCTTTGGCGCCCGGATGTCTTTTGGGCGCACATTGTTTCGGACGTGATGATCGCCGTCTCCTATTTCAGCATCCCGATCGCACTAGTCTATTTCACGATGAAGCGTAGGGACTTCAATTATCGCTGGGTCCTGTTGCTCTTCGGCGGCTTCATCGTCGCTTGTGGGTTCACGCATATCTTCGGCATCTGGACAATGTGGGTGCCGCACTATGGAACGGAGGCAATCCTGAAGGTTATCACCGCTGTGGTGTCCATTGCCACGGCAGTCACACTTTGGCCCCTGATGCCTCGGCTCCTGGCCATTCCGAGCACACGCGAACTTGCCGAGAAGAACACGGCGCTTGCCAGAGAGATCGAGACCCGTGAGCAAGCCAAAGAACAATTGCGCAAGTTGAACGACGAACTCGAGATGCGTGTGGCTGCGCGCACCGCCGAGCTTGAAAAGAGCAACGCAGAACTGATCGTGGCGCAAAAGGATGCCGAGAAGTCCAATGCAGCGAAGTCGGAGTTTCTGGCCGCGATGAGCCACGAGGTGCGCACTCCAATGAATGGTGTTCTCGGGATGCTCGATCTGTTGAAACCGGAGACACTGGACAAAGATCAAAAGGAAGTCGTCGGGCGGGCAAAGGAAGCCGCTGACGGTTTGCTCGGGGTGATCAACGACATCCTCGATTATTCCAAGCTCGAAGCAGGCTCGGTCGAGCTGTCGCGACAACCGTTCTCTCCGAATTCTGTGCTGCAAAGTGTTGTCAGCCTGTTCGAGGCGCCAGCACACGCAAAGGGTCTGGAGATCCACTGCGACTTGAGCGGCTGCGAGCCCAATTTTGTGCTGGGCGATGCACGGCGGTTTCGCCAAGTGTTGATGAACTTGCTGGGCAATGCCCTGAAGTTCACCCACACCGGCAGCATAACAGTGCGAAAGAGCTGTGATTGTTCTGTCGTCGGGGCTGCAAAGATCGAAATCAGCGTTGAGGACACTGGCATCGGGATTGATGACACAACCAAGAGGGGTCTATTTCAACGGTTCTTCCAGGGCGGTCCCGCAATCGCTCGTCAGTTTGGTGGCACCGGCTTGGGTTTGGCAATCTCCAAGCAGTTGGTTGAACTGATGCGTGGCGGGATCTGCGTTGAAAGCCGTATTGGCCACGGCTCGACATTCTCGTTCACGACTGAGTTCGAAAGCTACTCGGGCGATCTGGAGACCGTCTTGCCTGAAGCCGGCAGCGCCGAGCGTCCCCCGCAGGAAGCGCTTGTGATCCTGCTTGCCGAAGACAATGAGACTAATCGCTACCATCTCGTTCGACTGCTCACCGATGCGGGGCACACGGTCGAAGCTGCCACGAACGGGGCCGAGGCTGTGGCGATGGCCGATGCCCGACACTACGATCTGATCCTGATGGACATCTACATGCCGGAGATGGACGGGACAGTGGCCGCACGCGTAATACGCAGCCTGAACGGACCATCAGCGCAGACGCCTATCGTTGCCCTCACCGCAAATGCGATGGTCGGTGATCGGCAACATTACCTCTCGACGGGCATGGATGAGTATGTCTCCAAACCCGTTGATGCGAACGCACTTTTCTCAGCGATCTGGAAAGTGGTGCAACCTCAACTCCCGGCGGTGACCTAATCGCAGCGTCGGTCAGTCTAGATGTTTGATGTAGGCGGGGTCTGGACCCCGCCCGGCAGGCACTGGCGCTCAGGCCTTGCCTTTGTAGATGTCGATCAGCTTGTTCAGCATTTCGATGGCATCCGCGCGCGGACGCTGGAAGGTGTTGCGCCCGATGATCGAGCCATTGCCGCCGCCATCGCGGATGGCGCGGGCGTCGTCGTAGACCGAGTTCTCGCCCTTCTTGGCACCGCCGGAGAAAACCACGATCCGCCGACCGTTGAAGGACGACTTCATGCAGTCCGCAACCCGAGCGGCCTGGGTCGAGATATCGATCTTTTCGCCCTCATAGACCTTCTTGGCCTCGCCGAGCTCAAGGTGATCGGTCGAGAGCTTGATCTTGATGATGTGCGCACCCAGCAGTGCAGCGATCTGAGCCGCATAGGCCGCGATGTCGATGGCGGTCTCGCCGTCCTTGGAGATCGCCTCAC
>CAYYZH010000153.1:0-10725 GCA_964475765.1 uncultured Limibaculum sp. | reverse complement strand
CTTTGACAATCGCTGGTGCATCCTCACGCCGATTGAGGGTACGTCAGCCGAAGCAATCGCGCGGCTCGATGCATTCTGGCAGGGCCTTGGCGCGCTGACGTCGGAGATGCCGCCCGCCCACCATGATCTGGTGGTCGCCGTCACCAGCCATGTGCCGCACGCCATCGCTTACACCATGTGCGGCGTCGCCGATGACATGAGCCGGGTGACCGAGCAGGAGGTCGTGCAGTTCTCCGCCGCGGGGTTTCGCGATTTCACGCGGATCGCCGCCTCCGATCCGGTGATGTGGCGCGATGTGTTCCTGAACAATCGCGAGGCGACGATCGAAATTCTGGGCCGCTTCGTTGAGGAACTTATGAGCTTGCAACGGGCGATCAGGATGGGAGACGGCGAGCATCTGCATGAGTACTTCACCCGCACGCGGGCGATCCGGCGCTCGATCGTCGAGGCCGGGCAGGACACCGCGGCTCCGAACTTCGGCCGCGATCCGGTTCCCGATGCCAAGGGGTGAGCGGGCTTGATCCTCAGCCTGCTTTGCTCGGCCTGCGTGTCGGTCGCAGTGCTGGTCTCGCCGCTGCCACCGGAACGCCCGGGAGGCACAGGCGGTCCTGAGATTGCGGCTCCGGCGCCCAAGGCGGTCGATGACCGCACGCTGCTCGAGCTGATCATCGACGATATCCGAAAAAGCGACGCCGAGACCTCGGCGGTTGTCCAGCCACCGGCTGCAGCCCGGCCTACAGAGACCTCTCAACAAGCACCTGCACCTGCGGACAAGCCCATCGTCGCAGCAGCCCCGGGCGGCCCTGAAAACGTGCCGCTGCCACCACAGCGTCCTGCGGCGGTTCTGGCGCTGGCGACCCGCTCCCGCGCGGAGGCCCGTTCAGGCCAGCCCCTTTGCGGGGACCCTCGGCTGGAGGGGGAGATGGTCGCGCCGATCTCGGGCGGGATCGCGGCTTGCGGGATCGCGGCTCCGATCCGTCTGACGGGCGTGTCCGGGATCAGACTGACCTCACCGGCGCGGCTGACCTGCGAGACTGCGCGGACCTTTGCCGACTGGCTCACGGTGGATGCCGATGCCCGGGCGCGCCAGGAGCTTGGCTCCGGGATCAAGCGTGTCGGTGTCATGGCCAGCTATGCGTGCCGCACCCGCAATCACCGCAAGGGCGCACGGCTTTCAGAGCATGCGTATGGCAGGGCCATCGATATCGGCAGTTTCACACTGAGGGATGGACAGCGTCTGAGCGTCCTCAGGCACTGGAACAGTGGCGCCGAGGGGCGATATCTGCGGCATGTTTGGAACCGGGCGTGCGGCCCGTTCAAGACAGTGCTGGGGCCCGAGGCGGATCGCTTTCACCTCGACCACTTCCACTTCGACACGGCCCAGCGGCGCAGCACGTACTGCCGATAGGGGTGCTTTCTCGGAGAGCCGTCGCGAGGAGGTCCCGGGTCGAGCCCGGGACCGTGCTAGTGGTGAGGTGAGCGTTTGGTCTGCGAAGAGGTCCCGGATCAAGTCCGGGACCGTGGCGGGGGTGAGGTAGGTGTAAGATCGCCTACCCCGGTTTGGTGTCGCCGGGATCGGGCAGGCTGTCCTGCACGGCCTGAGCGGCGGAGGATGCGATGGCTGACTTCTGTTCGTCCGTCAGGTCCTCGGCCTCTTCCAGCCCCGGGATGGCCACGCGAACCTCGCGTCGGGCGAACGCGATCCCGTGTTCCTCGAAGGTCTGCTTCACCCGGTTGTAGATCTCTTTGCGCAGCACGAATTGCCGTCCCGGCTTGGCCATGAACTTGCCGCGGATGATCATGCCGACGTCGTCAAAGTCGAAGACGCCCTGCGATTTGAACGGTTGCAGCAGGTCGGCGGCAAACTCGGGCACCGCCATCATGTCCTTGCCGATCTGTTTGAAGAGCTTCTTGACCTTGTTCGGGTCGGTCTCGAACGGCACGGTGAACTTGAGCTTCATGATCACCCAGTCGCGCGAATAGTTCGAGATTTTGGGGATCTCGCCATAGGGGATGGTGTGAACCGGTCCGCGATGGTGGCGCAGTTGCATCGAGCGCACGGAGATCTTCTCGACCGTCCCGACCGTGCCTTCGATCTCGACATACTCGCCTGTGCGGAACGCATCATCGACGAGGAAGAAGATGCCGGAGACCACGTCCGTCACCAGTTTCTGCGCGCCAAAGCCGACGGCCAGACCGACGATCCCGGCACCGGCAAGCAGGGGCGTGATGTCGATCCCGAGATTGCCAAGCGCGATCAGCCCGAAGATCACCGCGATCGCGACCTTGAGAGAGCCAAGGACCAGGGGCAGCACGGTCGCAAGACGCGAGCCACCGGCCCCACCGCCTTCGCCGCCACCGGGCTCCTCCTCGGTCAGATCGATCCCTGCGGCTGTCTGTTCGGCGGCAAGCTTGGCGTTGATCCAGAGCGAGACCAGCTCCCACACGAGATAGCCCGTGAGCAGGATGATCGTCACTTCGATCAGCCGCCCGGCGACCTGCGCGCCAAGGCCGGAGGCCGCAAAGTTCGCCAGATCCAGTCCCCAGAGCCATGAGATGAACAGGATCAGTGCGACGGCGATCACCACGCGGCCGATCCGGACATAGCTGCGCTTGGTTCTGTGATGTGCCAGTTCCGCCAGCGGTCCCTCGCCGGTCATCGGTGGCACGAGGTGCCGAACAAGCCCGCGCACCGCTGTGTCGAAGGTCGGCGTGAAGAGGATGATGACCATGGTCAGTACCGCGGTGCTGATGAAGCCGAAGAGGCGCTGCGAGACCAGCGCCTCGACAAAGAGCCACGTGATCACGATCAGCCCGAGGCAAAGGTAGGGATAGGCGCGCGCCACTTTGCGCTCGGCAGGGGTGACATCGTCGTCGCGGCCCAGCATCATCATCGAAAGGCCGGGGCGCGCGCGCCAGCAGCCATAGATCAGGATGCCGAACGCAACAAGGTTCAGCCAGAACCCCAGACGCAGCTCGCCCATCGGTGTGCCGTGGCTTGCGAGGAACGGGATCAGAAAGCTCATCAGCCCCCAGATCGTGAAGACGATTGTCATCTGGCGGTGCATGTATTTCGCGGTCCAGTCATCGGTGTGCACCAGACGCAGCGCCGGACGGTTGGGCGCAATAAGGAAGCGGTTCAGCGCGCGGAACATGCGCGGCAGCATGATCACCCACCAGATGAAGAAGATCGCGATCTCGGTGTCGGGAAAGCTGGGGGCCCCATCGGTCACTGGCGGCGTGCTCGAAAGCAGAAGGCGGATCACCTCCTTTGAAACCAGATAGAAGGCGATCAGTCCGGCGACATCCAGCACCACGCGGCGCAGCAAGAGCCCCAGTGTCCCGCCAAGTCCCTCGGGCTGTTCGTGCAGCACCCGGTCGCGCCAACGCCGGGCGATCCAGTCAATGACGAACTCGGCGGCAAGACCGGCTGCAATGGCAATGGCAATGGCCGCAAGGAGCCAGAGCGTTCCGCCCCAACCGCGTGGCTCGAAGAACTGGGCCAGCCCTTTGCCGACCCCGCCGGGAATGCCGGGACTGCGCTGAACCGCAGTGCTCAGGCTCTCACCGGTATCGCCGACGATACGTTGGGCCGTCTCGAAGAGACTGACAGCGCCGGAGGTCGCAGCCGCCTCCTCGCGCGCGACCGCATCGAGACGTTCGAGGAGGAGGATGCGCACCTGCTCGTCCGAAAGGGTCGAGACGATGTCGCGCACGCCCTCTGGGGTAAGTGGGGACGGCAGTTCGACTTCGGCAGGTGTTGTCTCGCCCGAGCCCAGTCCAACCTGCGCCGGAGCCGAAGGCGGCGCCAGAAGGATGAGCGCTGCCACCAAAGGCCCCAATGCGGTGCGCCAGAGCCGCAGGAGCAGACCCAACTGACGCCCGTTGGCGCGCGATGTTCCGGCCATTTTCAACGCTGTCCTCTCCGTCCAAGACATGCTTGCACGCTAGAAGCGCCGCGGCCCCTGTCAATGCCAAGACTGCCTCGGCCGCAAGATGTCAGGATTGGGTCTGGTAGGCCCGGAGGGACTTGAACCCCCGACCAAACCGTTATGAGCGGTCCGCTCTAACCAACTGAGCTACGGGCCCTTCGATCCCGGCCATACGACGCGGCGCGCGACGGGTCAATCGTCCTGCATGCGGTTACGGAGTGTAACGCCTCTCGACGGCCCGCCAGCGCTGCGTTAGATGGGAGCCACGTTTTGCGGGGAGCGCCCATGACCGATCGTCCCAAGCCGTTGGCAAATCGCCTGACCTATGCCGATGCCGGTGTCGATATCGATGCAGGCAATGCGCTGGTCGACCGGATCAAGCCGGCCGCAGCCTCGACCAACCGGTCCGGTGTGATGGCCGGTCTCGGTGGGTTCGGCGGACTGTTCGATCTGCGCGCAGCAGGGTTTGAAGATCCGGTGCTGGTGGCCGCGACCGACGGGGTCGGGACCAAGTTGCGCATCGCCATCGACACCGGGCGGCTCGACACGGTGGGCATCGATCTCGTGGCGATGTGCGTGAACGACCTGATCTGTCAGGGGGCGGAGCCGTTGTTCTTTCTCGACTATTTCGCCACGGGCAAGCTCTCGGTTGACGAGGCGGCAGCGGTGGTCGAAGGCATCGCCGAGGGTTGCCGTCAGTCGGGATGCGCGCTGATCGGGGGCGAGACCGCAGAGATGCCGGGGATGTACGCCGATGGCGACTTCGACCTCGCCGGCTTTTGCGTTGGCGCGATGGAGCGGGGCACGACCCTGCCGGGCGGTATCCAGCCCGGCGATATGCTGATCGGCCTCCCGTCCTCCGGCGTTCATTCCAACGGCTACTCGCTGGTGCGCAAGGTGGTGGAGATGTCCGGCCTCGGGTGGGACGCGACTGCCCCGTTTTCCGAGGACACGCTGGGTGCGGCCCTCTTGGCGCCGACCCGGATCTATGTCGCCTCAGCCCTGGCGGCGATGAAAACTGGCGGTGTGCGCGGCTTTGCCCACATCACCGGAGGAGGTCTCAGCGAAAACCTGCCGCGTGTCTTGCCCGACGGGATGGGCGCATCGGTCAATCTCAACACTTGGGCGTTGCCGCCGGTCTTTGATTGGCTGGTCAAGCAGGCTGGCTTGGATGAGGCCGAGGCGTTGAGGACTTTCAACTGCGGGATCGGGTTGGTCGTCGTGGCCGCAAGCCATCACGCCGAGCAGATTGGACAAGTGCTGCGCGAGGCAGGGGAGGACCCGCTGCCCATCGGCCAGGTCGAGGGCGAACCCGGTCTGCGGTTTCACGGTCAACTCGCATGAGCTTGCGCCGTTGCGGGATCCTGATCTCCGGCTCCGGCTCGAACATGGTGGCGCTGGTCGAGGCGATGCAGGCCGGGCGCATCTCCGCCAGTCCTGCCATCGTCATCAGCAACAAACCGGACGCGGCGGGGCTGGCCAAGGCCGAGGCGCTTGGGGTTCCGACGGCTGTGATCGACCACCGCCCGTTCAAGGGTGACCGGGCCGCGTTCGATGCTGAAATCGACCGTACCTTGCGTGCACAAGGCGTCGATCTTGTGGCCGAGGCCGGCTTCCTGCGCATCCATGACGCTGCTTTTCCTGAGGCCTGGGCCGGGCGGATACTGAACATCCACCCGTCGCTGCTACCGTTGTTTCCGGGCCTGCACACCCATGCCGCAGCGCTGGAGGCTGGTGTCGCCATACACGGCTGCACAGTGCACGAGGTCACCGCCGAGCTCGACAGCGGCCCCATTCTTGGTCAGGCGGCGGTGCCGGTGCTGTCCGGCGACGATGCGGCAGGGCTGGCCGCCCGCGTTCTGGTGCAGGAACACCGGCTCTATCCCCTTGTGATGGAAGCCTTTATCCAGGATCCCGACACGCTGCGTCGCGGTCCACTAGCCATTCTCGCACCAGAGGCGCCGACCTGACCCGGTCGGATTTTCGCCACAAAAGTTAATAAAACTCAAAAAAACATTTGAAATGATATTTAGTGGCAGTTATGACCTATAGCCAATAGGTGCAAATGGCAGGCACATGCTACGCCGCCGCACCATTGGATGGGGAGTAACATGCGAAAAGCCCTTGGTTTTCTGATATTTGCGGGCGGCCTGGCCGGATTGGGGTATTGGGCCCATCAGGATCATGCAACGCACATGCAATCCTATGTTCTGGCTGGCGCCGAAGCGAAGGCCGCCGAAACCGCGCGCCACGATGTCAACGTTTCTGTCAGTGGCCGGGACATTCGCATCACCGGGACGGCCCATGACGAAGCCGAGCGCGACGCGATCGTAGCTGCGCTTGACACCGTAAAGGGCCGGCGCGTTGTCGTCAGCGATCTGGCAATGCTTCAGTCGCGGTCGCCCTATGAGATGAAGGTTCTCAAGACCCCGGAGGCGTTGGTCGTGCAGGGCGCGGCCCCCGATATGGCCGCTGTGGACGTCATCACCACGCGTATGGGCGAGACAGCGGAGGTCATTGTTGATCGTGCCGCTGGTGAGCCCGCGGACTGGGCCGGGGCGGTGGTCGCCGCGATGGACGGTCTTGATGTGCTCGAGACAGGGGAGCTGACGCTCAGCGATCAGACCGTGACCCTGAGCGGGATTGCAGGCTCGGACGAGGATATCGCTCGTGCCGAAGCAGCGGGCGAGCTGCTGCCTGCGGGCTACACCTGGCAGACCGACGTCATCGCGCCGAAGGCGACCGATATGCGGATGGTCTTTGACGCCGATGCAGGGGTCGAGTTCTCCGGGATCACACCGAAAGCGCTGGGAATCGAGACGCTTGGTGCGAGCATTGGTGTGCGCGATGTGACGGGCACGCTGGATGCCACGGGATCCGAGGATGCCACGATTGTCAGTGACGCCGTGGCGGCGATTGCACCGTCCATCGGCAGTTTCGAGACGGCGGAGTTGTCCATCATCGGTGATCAGATTGCGTTCTCGGGCAAGGCCTTGCGCAGTGCCGATATGGGCGAAATCGACGCCGCCTTGTCGGAACAGCTGGGCGCCAACGCTGTGGTCGATGTCTCCCGGACGTCCGAGATTGCAACGCCGGGCCAGACCCGGGTGCATCAGGTGACCGGGCAGGATCTTGCCTGGACGAACTCGGGTTGGCTGCCGGTACAGTCGCCTTACACGTTGACTGCGGAAAAGACCGCCGAGGGCACGACCGGAGCAGGGTTTGCGCCGGACACGGCCACACGCGACATTCTTGTCGCCCGGGCAGGAGAAGCGGACATCTCGTTCGATCTGGCTGCCGGCGCGCCTGATGTGGCGTGGAGCAACGCGGTCGGCGCCAGTCTCGATGCCCTGCGTGCGCTGGACGAAGGCCGTCTCGACATCACTGGCGATCAGATCGTGCTGACCGGGCGCACCGGCTCGCGCCGGACCGCGGCCGTGGTTCAGCAAACGATTGCCGGATTGCCTGACGGGTATGAGGCCAGCACGGCCATTCAGGCCCCGCCCGCACCCAACCTGACGCTGACCTATGACGGCAATTCCGGCTTGAACGCGACGGGCAATCTGCCCGGCGATCTCACGGCGGCGGAAATCGCAAGTGCGCTGGCCGTGCAGGATACTTCCATTACCGTCGAAAACGACGCGGATGGGGATAAACTCGCTTTGCTCGATCCGGTGCTCGGGCTCGGTGCATGGATCGGCGAGCTCGAGAGCGCGAAGCTGACCATTGCCGACGAGCAGGTCGAGGTGGTGGCCGAAACGCTGCCCGCGGCAGATCTCGATCTGGTCCGCAAGGGTCTTGGCGAGGCGCTGGGCGACATTGCCAGCCTCGAGGTCACCACGACGTCGGCAACCTATCCCGATGGCCACAGGCGGCGCAATCAGCTCACCGGGCTGGAGGAGGAGCATCAGAGCGGCTTCTGGCTGCCGGTCCTCAACTTCGAGACGGGGCTCGACACCTGTCAGGATCAGACCGATCTGGCACTGGCAGCACGCAAGGTGGCGTTCCTGACCGGCAGCTCGAAGCTCGATGTCAGCGCGCGGGCCGCGATCAACAGCCTTGCAGGGGTGATCCGCCGCTGTGTCGCCGACACCGCGACCCTGAAGCTCGAGATCGGTGGTCACACCGACAGCCAGGGATCGGACGTCAATAACCAGCGTCTCAGCGAGGCGCGGGCGCAGGCGGTGCGCGAGGCCCTTGTTGGGCGCGGTGTTCCAGCCGACCGGGTTGAGGCCGTGGGCTATGGCGAGACCCAACCCGTCGCCGACAACGGCACGGCCGAGGGCCGCGCCCAGAACCGCCGTACCGAGATCCGTTGGATCGCAGAGTAAGAACAGGGAGTATTGATCATGTTTGAGGAATGGGGATTTCTGCTGGGTGAGATCTGGGTGCTTCTGCTGCTGGCGGCGTTGCTGGGTCTCTTCGTCGGATGGCTGATCTGGGGACGGGTGTCCTCCGCCTTTGCGGCCCGCGAAGCCGAGCTGCAGCGCAAGGTCAAACAACGCGACGACCGCATTGTTGCCCTTGAGCGGGACGTCAAACGCTTGAATGAGGCTGCTGCCGCCCATGATGAGGTGCTGAAAGCCCGCGATACCCGTATCGCTGCATTCGACGACGACATGAATGGTCTCAGAGCAATCTCGGATGGTCATGCGAGCGCCGTCAAGGATCGCGACGCGCGTATTGCCGAGCTCGAAGCTCAGCTGGCGGATGCACGTGCAACGGCAAGCGGACAGGACGACATTGTTCAGGCGCGCGATGCAGCGCTCGCCGAGAACGAAAAGCTGCTGGGTAAGGTGCAGTCCCTGCAACAGAAGGACGGTGAACTGATGCAGCTTCGTTCGGACCTGAGTGCTGCGAAGTCGCAGATTGCGGGCCTCGAAGGGCAGGCCTCCTCCGACAGCGACCTGGCCGCGCAACTGGATGCCTGCAAGACGCGCGGTGAGCAAAAGGACGCTCGGATTGCCGAGTTGGAAGCCGCATTGGCTGCGCGCAGCGAGACCCCTGCGGCCACGTCAATCCCTGACTATGACGGGGACGGGGTGCAAGAAGGCCTGAACGAAGGCACCAAACCGGAGACGCTGACCGCGGCGCGATTTGGCGGGCCGGACGATCTCAAACGGATCAAGGGTGTTGGCCCGAAACTTGAGCAAATGCTGCACGGGCTCGGCTTCTTCCACTTCGATCAGGTCGCGGCCTGGACAGAGGATGAGGTCGCCTGGGTTGATGCCAATCTCGAGGGCTTCAACGGGCGCGTCAGTCGCGACGCTTGGGTCGCACAGGCCAAGCTGTTGGCTTCCGGTGGAGAGACCGAGTTCTCACGCCGCGTCGACGAAGGCGACGTCTACGAGTAACGGAACGCTTGCGGGCTGCCGGTGCGCCGGCAGCCGAATTGGGCCGGGCGGTGATGCTGCCCGGTCTTTTCATGTTTTCCGGTCTGGGCTGCGGTGGTCAGGATCGTGGGGGGAGACAGATCCTGGGTTGGTTTCCTGAAGGTCTTGGTGGGCGGTGAGAGACTCGAACTCCCGGCATCTTCGGTGTAAACGAAGCGCTCTACCAACTGAGCTAACCGCCCTGACCGCGCCGCTTTAGCGGTCGCGCCCTGCCGCGTCAATCTTCGCGGAGTTTTGCCCGCCCGCGGGCGGGCGGAACAATCTCGGTTTAGTGGGCCAGTGACGCTTCCGCGCCGCCTTTATCGTCGGCAAGAGGCGCGTCCATATGCGCGTCCTCGTCCCACTCGATCGGCTCTGGCTCGGCTGTCAGGGCCTGGGCCAGAACCTCGGAGACGGTCTCGACCGGCACGATCTCCAGCCCGTCCTTCACATTGTCCGGGATGTCAGGCAGATCCTTGACGTTGTCCTTGGGGATCAGAACCTTGGTGATCCCGCCGCGGAGCGCCGCCAGCAGTTTCTCCTTGAGCCCGCCGATCGGCAGAACATTGCCGCGCAGGGTGACCTCGCCGGTCATGGCGATGTCCTTGCGCACGGGGATGTCAGTCAGGACCGATACGATCGAGGTGACCATGGCAATCCCCGCGGACGGGCCGTCCTTCGGTGTCGCGCCTTCGGGAACGTGGACGTGGATGTCCATCTTCTCGAAGCGCGGCGGCTTCACGCCGTAGCTTGGCGCCTTCGAGCGAACGAACGAGGCCGCGGCGTCGATCGATTCTTTCATCACATCGCCCAGCTTGCCGGTGGTCTTCATCCGGCCCTTGCCCGGCAGCTTCAGCGCTTCGATGTGCAGAAGGTCGCCGCCGACAGACGTGTAGGCCAGACCGGTTGTCACGCCGACCTGATCCTTCTCCTCGGCCAGCCCGTGCTTGTGACGCGGCACGCCGAGAAAATCCTCGAGGGTCTTGGCAGTCACATCCACGGATTTGCTGTCACCGCGCACGATCTCGGTCAGCACCTTGCGGCACAGCTTGGCCAATTCGCGCTCGAGGTTTCGCACGCCAGCCTCACGGGTATAGCGGCGGATCATCTCGAGGAGCGCGTCATCGGCGAGGCTGAACTCACCCTTGCGCAGCCCATGTTCCTTGACCTGCTTCGGGAGGAGGTGGCGCTTGGCGATCTCGAGCTTCTCGTCCTCGGTGTAGCCAGCAAGCGAGATGATCTCCATGCGGTCCAGCAGCGGCTGGGGCATATTGTAGGTGTTCGCCGTCGTGATGAACATCACGTTCGAGAGATCATACTCGACCTCAAGATAGTGGTCGGCAAAGGTGCTGTTCTGCTCGGGATCGAGAACTTCGAGCATGGCGGACGCCGGATCGCCACGGAAATCCTGACCCATCTTG
>CAYYZH010000152.1:5283-10799 GCA_964475765.1 uncultured Limibaculum sp. | reverse complement strand
TGACGAAGTATTCGACGGCGTTGTCGGGGAAGAAGCCTTTGAATTCGCCGTAAAGTTGAGCGGCCAGCGTCTTGTTGGGGGCAAGGATGATGGCGGGGCGTTGGGTTTCTTCGATGACCTTGGCCATGGTGAAGGTCTTGCCGGTGCCGGTTGCGCCCAAAAGCACCTGATCCTGCTCTCCTGCAAGGACACCTTCCGAAAGTTCGACAATGGCCGTAGGTTGATCCCCGGCGGGCGAAAATTCGGTTTGCATTACAAGCCTGCGGCCGCCTTCCAGCTTGTCGGCAGCGCGCTGATTCGAGATCACGTTTTCAGTCGACATGGGCGGTTCCGTGGAAAATGTGGCGTAAGCATGGCTGAACTGTGGCAGATTCTCAATTGATATGAGCACCTTAGAGGCGTCACATAATCTTCACACGTTTAGGTTGTTTCGGGTTTGAAAATCCATTGACGCGTTTCCCGTTAAAGGTGTATTAATGGTCTTGCAAGCAGCAGATCGCCGCCAACCCGGTGCAACATCCACCCCACCCTCGCTCCCTGCACCGGGTTGGCGGCGTGATCTCCTCCAGAACACCAGCTATCAGCATCTTGAACCATGCGAAGCATGTGTATGGCGGCGTGTTGATGCGCGGGGTGGGTCAAAATAGTAACGAATTTGCGCTCTGCTCACCCTGCGCGCCTCTTGAACCGGCGTCCAATTCAGGTGATATCCGACTGAGCGCAAGGGATGGAACATGGCCATGCAAGCACGGATCTATCAACCCGCCAAAAGTGCGATGTCTTCGGGGCAGGGCAACAGCCGTCACTGGCAGTTGGAGTATGTGCCTGAGGACGCGAAACGGATTGACCCGCTTATGGGCTGGACCGGGTCTGGTGACATGCGTGGCCAGATCAAGTTGAGCTTTGACAGCAAGGAAGCGGCGGTCGATTACGCTGAGCGCAACGGCATTCCCTATCGGATCGAAGAGACCAAGGCGCGCAAGCCGAACATCCGCCCGCGGGGCTATGGTGGCAACTTCGCTCATGACCGGCGCGGGGCGTGGACGCACTGATATCCCGTGCTTTTGACGGCGTCAGCGGCTCAGGAACATCGTATCGCCCTCGACCCGCCATGTGCGGTAAAGTTCGAGATAGCTCATCCCCAACAGAGATTTGTGCAGATCGCCGCCATTGACGGTCGCGCGCACATCGAGATCGGTGAACCCGGCCAGCGTGATCGAGTTCAACTTGACCGGCGCGCTCATAACCCGTCCGTTCGCGGTTAGGCTTGGCACAACAAACGACAAACCATCGGTGTCGATGCCTGCTGTTTCCGCGTCCTCACGGGTCAGCACAAGGTTGGTCGCGCCCGTATCGACCAGAAACCGCACGTTTTCGCCGTTCACACCCAGCGTCGCATAGAAATGCCCGTCATTTGATCGCCTGAGGGCGACGGTATGATCGTCGATCTGCTGCGCCACATCGCCCAGCAGCATATGGCGAATGCTGTCCTTGAAGCCGACGGCCAGCACAACTGCGATGAAGATCAGCCCCCAGATCGCTGCATGCTGGGCTGCCTGGCCCAACCTTTTGCGATAGCTGCTGAAAAGACCGACAGCGATCGCCATGCCAAGCAGGACAAGATAAAATAATTGGGCCTGATCGTGCGGGTGATCGGGGAGCATACATTCCTCGCATTAACGAAGATGAATATCGGGGGCCGCACCGGCTGACGCAAGGACAAGACGCGCATCGGCGATGGAGACGCGCAGAGTGATGCGCGCATGGCACGTCTGAGCGGTCGGTGGATGGGTTATCCGCCTGCAGCCTCGAGGCGTTCCTGCGCGGTCATCCAGAGGTCTTCGGCCCGATCCTGCGCGTCGAGGATCTCGGCGCGTTTCTTCTGCAGCGTTTCGATCCGGCCGGGCGGGCCGTTGTAAAGGGCGGGATCCGCCAGCTTGAAGTCGATCTGTTCCAGCATCTTTTCGATCTTGGCGATCCGATCTTCGCAATTGCGGACCTCGGCGCGCAGCGGAACCAGCGCTTTTTTCTCGTCGCGCGAGAGGTTCTTGGGCTTGGGCTTTTCCGCCGGAGCCGCCGGTTTCGGCGCCTTCTCCTTGGGCGGGGATTGGCCCAAAAGCAGCCGGCGATAGGCCGCCATGTCTTCTTCATAGGGCGCGACCCGGCCATCCCTCACGAGCCACAGCCGGTCTGCGACCAGTTCGATCAGATGCGCATCGTGGGTGATCAGAATGACTGCGCCATCGTAATCGTTCAGAGCGCGCACCAGCGCCTCGCGGCTCTCGATATCGAGGTGGTTGGTCGGCTCGTCGAGGATCATGACATGCGGGGCATCGAGCGCCGACAACGTCAAAAGGAGACGCGCCTTTTGCCCGCCGGAAAGTTTGCCCACCGGTGTCTCGGCGATTTCCGAATGCGTACCGCCCGCAGCCAGCAGCGCGCGCAGTTTCGCAGGTGGCATCTCGGGACGCAGACGGCGGATATGATCGACGGGCGTTTCCGCCGCGACCAACTCGTCCGCCTGATGCTGTGCGAAATAGCCGATGCGCAGCTTTCCCGATGCCTTGCGCTGGCCGGTCATTGGCGCGAGCCGCCCGGCGATCAGTTTCGCCAGCGTCGACTTGCCCTGACCGTTCGCACCCAGCAGCGCAATCCGGTCATCCTGATCGATCCTCAGGTTGACCCGGCCGAGCACCTTCTTGTCGTCATAGCCCGCGTCAATGGCGTCGAGCTGCATCAGGGGCGGGGCCAGTTCCTCCGGGTCGGGAAAGCTGATTGGCGCGACCGCGCCCTCGATTTCGGCGGCAATCGGCTCCATTCGCTCCAGCATCTTAAGTCGGCTCTGCGCCTGCCGGGCCTTGGACGCCTTATAGCGAAAACGGTCGACAAAGGCCTGCATGTGCGCCCGCGCGGCTTCCTGCTTTTTCGCGGCGGCTTGCTGCAGCGCGAGCTTCTCGCGGCGCACCCTGTCGAACGTATCGTACCCGCCGGTATAGGCGTTGAGCCGCTTGCCCGTCAGATGCAGGATCCCGTTGACCGCGCGGTTCAGGAGCCCGCGGTCGTGGCTGATCACCAGCGTCGTGTAGGGATAGCGGGCGAGATAGTTCTCAAGCCACACCGTGCCCTCGAGATCGAGATAGTTCGTCGGCTCATCGAGCAGCAACAGATCGGGCGCCGAGAAAAGGACAGCGGCCAGTGCCACCCGCATCCGCCACCCGCCGGAGAACTCGTGGCTGGGCCGGGCCTGTGCCGCATGATCAAAGCCGAGACCTGCCAGAATAGTCGCCGCCCGGGCTTCTGCCGAATGGGCCTGAATATCGGTCAACCGCGCCTGGATCTCGGCAATGCGAGAAGGGTCCGTGGCGGTCTCGGCTTCGGCCAGCAGCGCCGCGCGTTCGGTATCGGCGGCCAGCACGGTATCGATCAGCGTCCGGTCATCGCCGGGCGCCTCTTGCGCCACCGTTCCCATGCGCGCCCGGGGCGGCAGGGAAATCTCGCCCTGATCTGGGCTGAGCTCACCAAGGATAAGCCGGAAGAGTGTCGTCTTGCCCGTGCCGTTGCGTCCGACCAGCCCCAGCCGCGCTCCGCCGGGGATCTGCGCCGACGCGCCCTGAAACAGCGGCACGCCTGCCATCGAGAACCCGAGATCGCGGATCGTCAACATTGCGGTTCAGCCTCCACCAGCGCGCGCCTGGCCCGCGCGCTCCCATAGCGGGATCAGGGGCGTCGCTGCAAGAGGGGATCGCTGTCTTTGAGCGGGTCGGGCCGTGCCAGAAAGTCCTCGATGGTCTTGCCCTGCTCGTCAGTGAAGCTGCCGATGCCGGTTTCGATCCGTTCGATCCGGTCCGGGCGAAACACCCGGAAGTCGCTCCGCATCTCACACCAGGCCGCAAGCGTCCAGCTCGTGCCCCAATAGTGCAGGTGGAGCGGACGGATGATCCGCGAGGTCGCCGCGCCCCCGAGACTGAGATACTCAAGAGCGACCAGTTCGCGGTTGCGGACCGCCCGGCGCAACACAGGCAAATGAACCATAGCGTTGCGCGGAACCGGTGTCATCGGCGTCAGAACCGGGGTGCCCGCCTCTGTCCGTCGGGCATCGCCGACCACAGCGTCGACCTTTCCCTTCAGCGCGCCTGCCGCCCCGGCCAGCGCCGGATCGCCGCTGCGCTGTACGAGATCGACGCCCATATACAGCGCCTCGAGTTCCTCTGCTGTCAGCGTCAGCGGAGGCAGGAAGATCGGCGCGCGCAGGATATAGCCAACCCCGCGCTCACCCTCGATCGGAACACCGGACGCAACCAGCGTGTCGATGTCGCGATAGACCGTGCGGACCGAAACCTCCAACCGGTCCGCAAGATCCTGCCCGCGCCAGAGCCGCCCTTCGCGGAAGAGCTGGATCAGCTCGAACAACCTGTCGGTGCGGCGCATCGGCGTACCCTCATTTGCCCGGCGCCCGGTCCATTAGAACGCGGTGATCCATGGTCAGCGACGCAGGGTCGATCATGGCCATGACGGGACCCATAGACGGCTCCTGGGGGAATGCGGCCTGCGCCGCCTCGGCCTGCTCCAATGTGGCCCATTCGACATAATCCATCCAGACCCCATCGTCTGACCTGGTGAGCGAGCGGCTGACAAACCCGGGCAAGGCCGACGCAAACGCAGTGATTGAGGGGCTGACTTTGAGAAAGTCGGCAGTCTCGATCCCCTCGTTCAGGCGGAAAGTGGTGATCTCGACAACGTGGTTTTTCATGATCCGGTCTCCTTGCGGTTTCGATGCGCCGGAGATACCCCGGTCCAACTGACACAAACCTGTCAGTTGGATTTGGACCCATCGGAGTTTTCATGCCGCTCGAGATCTACCAATCGCTTTGGGCGATGCAGCCGCACGGGCCCGACGGGGTCAAGGTGCCGGTCGAGCAGGCGTTCGAGATGGTTGCCGAGGCCGGGTATGACGGCATGGCCATCGATCTCGGGGCGTCCGACATGGAGAGCATGCTGCCGACGCGGCCGCTCTTTGCCCAGCACGGGCTTGGCTGTCTGATCATGGCGTTCCCCAAAACGGTCGAGGGACTGCGGCCAGTGCTGCATATGGCCCGCGATTTCGGAGCCATCGGCGTGAACATCATCGGGCAAGTGCCTGCCCTTACTCTGGCAGAGATGGTGCCTGTCATTCGCGCCTGGATCGAGATGGCTAAGGTCGAGGGCGTGCCGATCCAGTTCGAAACCCACCGAAATTGCATCACCAACGATCTCTACACGACGCTCGAGTTGATCGATGCCGTGCCCGAAATGCGGCTCTGTGCCGATCTTTCGCACTATGTCGTGGACCGCGAGTTCTGGTTCCCGATCTCGGACTATGACAATGCGCTGATCTCCCGCGTGCTTGCCCGCTCCGACAGTTTTCAGGGCAGGGTGGCGACGCGCGAGCAGATCCAGGTCTGCCCGACCTTTACGCAACATGTGAAGTGGTACGACCAGTTCGCCGCGTGGTGGGAGGAGGGCTTTCGCGACTGGCG
>CAYYZH010000152.1:0-5183 GCA_964475765.1 uncultured Limibaculum sp. | reverse complement strand
TATCTGATCGGACGGATGCCTGCCGATCCGCGCACGCATCAGCCCTATGGCATTGTCCACGGCGGGGCATCGGTGGTGCTGGCCGAAACGCTGGGCAGTTGCGGGGCGGCGTGGGCCGTCGATCGCGAGAAGTTCCTGTGTGTCGGGCAGGAGATCAACGCCAACCATCTGCGCCCGGTGCGCAAGGGTTGGGTGACCGGTACTGCAAGACCGATCCATCTCGGGCGTCGCAGCCATGTCTGGGGGATCGAGCTTTGCGACGAAAGCGGCAGACCAAGCTGTATCAGCCGCCTGACCATGGCGGTGCTCGATCGCGGAGATCTACGCTGACCAACAGGGGTGCGCCGGAGAAGACGCACCCGAGCGCGATGTCTTATTCGTAGACTGTCAGTCCCCGGCGCGCGGCGATGGTGCACGCCTCACGCGCTGCGGCCACTTCGTCGGCGGCCTGCGCAATCAGCGCATCGAGGTCATCAATCTGTTCGCGAATCATACTGGGTGCCAGACCCGGTGCCAAGTTCGTCATTCCGGCCGTGATCCGTGCCCGGTCGAGCGCTGCTATACCGCGCGCCAGACATGTCCGGGTTTCCGAATAATCGTGTTTGCCTGCCATTTCCGGGCTTTCCCATTTCTGCTCGATACCCTGCATAAACCACACAAATTTCGACATGGTTAAGGCGAAACCGCTCGCCAAAAGAGGCATTTCCGCTCCGCCGCCGCAATTTCGTTTCGGAAATTGTGAGGACGGTCACAAACCAAAGATGAGAACTGTGGTCCAATACTCGCGCATTGGATGTGCCGCTTCGGCGGGTAAGTGACAATTATTTTTGGAGAGCGAAAGATGGCCAAGCACCATGGACTAAGCGATCTCAAGGGATTAGCCGTTCACTGTAAACGTGGACATGAACAAACACGGGAAGATCGTTTCGGGCGGATGTTTCCCAAGCTGTCGGCGGCATATATCGCTGCGGACGTTCTGAGCAGTGTCGGCAAGTCGGGCGGCCCAATGGATGGCGGATCGGCGCCGGACCGGACGAAAACGGTGCCGGTCGGTCACGTTTTCTTCGGTCAGTTCGTCGATCACGACATCACATTGGATGTCAGCTCGAGCTTCAACCGGGTGAACGAGCCGTCGGAGATCCGCAATCTGCGCACGCCGACGCTGGATCTCGACTGCATTTACGGGGCGGGGCCCGAAAGCCACGCCTATCTCTTTGTCGATGATGGCGGGCCGTTCTCGGGCGCCAAGCTTTTGACCGGTGCTGATGAGGGCTCTGCCGATCCGCTCCGCGCGGACGATCTGCTGCGTGCCCCGAACGGTCGGGCGATCATTGGCGATCACCGCAATGACGAGAACCGGATCATCAGCCAGATGCAGCTCGGCATGATCCGCTTCCACAACGACATGTGCGATATGCTGCACGATGGCGGGTCCGGACCGTCGGGTCACGACCTCTATGTGGCGGCGCGTCGCGAGACCACCTGGCACTATCAGTGGGGTGTCGTGAACGACTTCCTCGTTGCGATGTGCGGCGGTGCTGTGGTGACAGATATTCTGGCCTGTGGGCGGCGCTTCTATTGCCCCCTCGAGCCGCATATCCCGGTCGAGTTCGCTGTCGCGGCCTACCGGTTCGGACACTCGATGGCGCCGATGAAGATCGAGATCCAGAAGGGCGGCGGCAAGCACGAGCTGTTCGGTCCGGTGCTCGGCAACGGGTTCTCGCCGGTGGCCAATGCCGACTCGATCGTCGACTGGACGACACTGTTCTTCGAGCCGAAGAAATCGGGCGTCCAGCGTGCAGAGTTGCTCGACACCACCATGGCAGGCGATCTGCTGGCGCTGCCGTTCGTGACCTCAGGTGAAGCCTCACTTGCGACCCGTAACCTTCTGCGTGGCAATGCGTTCCTGTTGCCAGGTGGCGACAAGGTGGCGGAAGCGATGGGCCGCGACGAGAACGAGATCGAGAAGGTCATCAAGCGCGTCAACAAGCTGTCGGATGGCAAGATCACCGAAGGCATTCCGCTTTGGCTCTATATCCTGGCCGAGGCCGAAGTGATCGGGCGCGAGACCAAGCCGGACCATTTCGACAAGGGCGAGGGTCTGGGGCCGGTCGGTGCTCGGATCGTGGCCGAGGTGATGATCGGGCTGCTGGAGCTGGACGAGGAGAGCTATCTCGGGGCGGACCGCAACTGGGTTCCCAACAGTGCGTTCGACACGATTGGCAAGATCCTGGTTTCGACCACGCCGGTGGCCACCTCCTGATCAGGAGATCTCCAGACAAAGCGGCCGCCTGACCGGGCGGCCCGCAAGCTCAGCGCAAGCTGAGGGCGCTCCCGCGGTGTTCACGCTCCACCGCGGGAGCGCTTTTTGTGGGTTTGGGTGCCCTGCGTGGACAACTGCCCGAAAAGGGCGATCGGAACGCTTCGTCGGTGTTTGGAAAATTGGAGCGGGCGATGAGATTCGAACTCACGACTTCAACCTTGGCAAGGTTGCGCTCTACCCCTGAGCTACGCCCGCGTCCGTGGGTCGGCGGCTTATGGCAGATTCCAATTCGCCTCGCAAGGGTCGCTGCCGTGCGAATCGTCGAATTCCAGCCGTCTGGGCACCGATGCCCTCTTGCGCATTGCGATGGCCGGTGATCCGCGCCGACCGCGCCGGAGTCTGTGGCTATTCTGACCCTACTTCGGACTTTTCCCACCTGACGGGGCCAGAAGCTTCGTTATCGATTTGGTAACCATGCTACCTAATCCACGTTCGGATTCGATGCGGAGACTTCCGCGAAAAAGCGAATCGATAACAAAAAGACGGCGACGTAGACTGCGACTGCTTGCGTGGAAACGTCGATAGGCTGGAGTGCGAGGGTAGGAAATGCCTGCACAACCGACAGAATTCGAGCAGCTGATGCTCGAGTTGGTCAACCGTGCGCGGAGCGATCCGAGCGGCGAGATCGACCACCTGATTGTCTCTGATGATCCGGCGGTGGGCGTCGAGGACTCCATCACAGATCCGCTCAGATTTTTCGGCACCGATATCGGTATTCTGCGCGATCAGGTCGACGGCGTGGCGCCGGTCGCGCCGTTGGCGTGGAACCAGAACCTTGCGAACTCGGCAGATACGCATTCACGGCTGATGCGCCAGTTCGACGAGCAGAGCCACAATCTGCCGGGCGAATTGGGTCTCGGAGACCGGGTCGTTGACGCCGGATACGACTTCTCGCGGGTTGCCGAAAACGTCTTTGCCTTTACCGAAAGTCCGGTGCACGGCCATGCAGGATTCTACATCGACTGGGGATCCGGGCCGACCGGCATCCAGAACCCGCCGGGCCATCGTGATGCCATCCTGAACCCGACCTACACCGAAATCGGTATCGGGGTGATCAGCCAGCCCGACAAGGATGCCGAGACCGGACCGTATCTGGTCACGCAACATCTGGGCACACGGTCCAATGCGCCGATCTATCTGACCGGTGTGGTGATCGACGATCTCGACAATGACGACTTCTATGGGTTCGGCGAGGGGCTGGGCGGTGTTCAGGTGCGGGCCACCGGCGCCAACGGCACCTTTACGACCGTCACCTACAACACTGGCGGATATTCCCTCGCGGTGGCGAGCGGCACGTATCAGGTCACGTTCTCGGGCGGTGAGCTTGGTGGCTCCGTCACCAAGCAGGTCACAGTCGGCAGCCGGAACGTCAAGCTTGACGCCGAGGTTGATGACCTGCCGGCCGACACCGGAAACTCCGGAGAACCGAGCGGCAGCAATCCCGATGGTGGCAACTCATCCGGCTCCACGGGCGAAGAGAACACCGGCGGCGCGGATCCGACCCCGACCGGCCCTGTCAGCCGGACCGGCAATTCGGGGGCCAACCGGATCAATGGCGACGATGGCCGCGACATCATCGAAGGCCTTGGCGGTCGCGACATGCTCGACGGCCGCGGCGGCAATGACAGTCTTTACGGCGGCTCGGACAAGGATGTCTTGTACGGTGGCTCGGGTAACGACTTTCTCGACGGCGGCGATGGGACCGACACCTATCTCGGCGGCGACGGGGCGGACCGGTTTGTCTTCAGCACCGAGGGCAAGGACGTCATTCAGGACTTCGAGGCCGGGACCGACCGGATCGACTTGCGCGAATGGGGAACTCAGACCTTCTCCGAACTGGACCTCTTCATCCAGGACAACGGGAACCTGCAGATCCTCGACACGATCTCCGGAGATGTCGCGATCTTGTCGAACCGGTTCGACATTCGGAACACGCCGGACGATCTCGACGCCGGAGACTTCATCTTCTCCTCGGCAGTCAGTCAGAATGTCATCGGCACCAACGGGCGCGACTTCCTGTTCGGGCGCAGCGGCAACGATGTGCTCGATGGCGGGCGCGAGACCGACACTTATGTCGGGGGCGGGGGCTCCGACCGGTTCGTGGCGGGCGCCGACCGCAAGGATGTCGTGCGCGATTTTCAGGTTAATGTGGACAAGCTCGACATTTCCGCATGGGGCACGCAGGGCTTCGGCGAGTTGGAGATCATCATTCAGGACAATGGCAATGTCCGCGTGCTTGATCTCTTGACCGAGGATCGGGTGATCCTGTCCAACCGTTTTGATGTGAAAATCACCCCGGACGATCTCGACGCTGGGGATTTTGTTTTTGCCCCGCGCGAGAACCTGACGCTTTCGGGTGGCAGCGGGCGCGATCTTCTGGTTGGGCGCAGCGGTAATGATGTGCTCGATGGCGGCAAGGGCGGCGACTACTACATTGGGTCAGCGGGCCGCGATGTGTTCGTCTTCGGCCGTGACGCAACCGACGCGATCCGCGATTTCGATGCGGACGATGACCGGATAGATTTGCGCGACTGGGGCACCGAGAGGTTTGCCGATCTCAACATCTTCCGCCAGTCGAACGGCAACATCCGGATCGAGGATCTGAACACCGAGGACAGGGGGGCGATCTCGAACCGCTTCGATACCCTGACCGAGGCCGACGACCTCAACGCGTCTCACTTCATCTTCGCCTGACGCGTTTCCCTGTCGATCTGATCCGCGAACTGTGCCGGGCGTGCGCGGGCGAGTTAACCTTTAACTCGAAAGTCTGGCGCTGATAGCGTGTACATACGCTTGCCATACGCGAACCATACAGGTGCCATACGCTTGCGGTACGGATGCCATACAGGTGCCATACGCC
>CAYYZH010000151.1:0-10888 GCA_964475765.1 uncultured Limibaculum sp. | reverse complement strand
CGACCACGCGAATGGCGGTGAAGCGGTTGTCATAGGTCGCGCGCACATCGTCCAGATCGAAGCCGGAGTTCTCGGTCACGGTCCCGAACCCTTCGAAGGTAACGCCGTGCTCTGCGCCAATGCGCAGGGCGCCGTTCACATCGATCTCGGACAGGTCGCGGGTGACAGTGTCACTGTTACCGTCAAACGTTACCCCGGTCTCGGCAAAGGCGTTCACAACGGCGCTGACGACAGGATCTTTGATCCGCGCCCGTTCGAAGGCGCGTCTGCCTGCAACCTGCTCGGCCTTTCGCCGCTCGAAGGGGACATCTACGACGAAGGCCACGGCGGACTGGTCAAACCCGCCTTTGAACCCCAGACCGGCGATCTGGCTGCCCGCAATCTCTCCGTCGACCTCATCGAGATCGTCGACGTCGCTGACCACATCAGACAGGGCGTGATCTCTCAGGGCTTCGACCACCAGCTCTTTTTCGATGAGCCCGATGGTGCCGTCCTGATTGATCCGAACATTGACCGTCTGTTCGACAACTTCGCCATTGATGATCAGCGGAACCGGCAAGACGAAGAGCGCTTCCGGGTTCTCGATCTCGGGAAAATCCGTGGACGGCGCGGCGTCGGCGGTGGCTTCTGCAACGTCTGTCTGGTCCGGTGCGTCAGAGTCACCCGGAACGTTGGAGGCCGAAGCGCAGGCGGTGAAAAGCGGCAGGGCAAGGGCGCAAAGGACCGCTGCATGTCTGCCCGCGATGCCTCCTCCTGCGCCTTGCGACGCGCGGGCAAGGGAGCGGTTTCGCCCGTTAAGCTCCCACCTCATGTCCTCGCCCGTGCCGCATGCATGTCCGGCCCCAGGGTCTCAGGGCTTCACGTCGAGATAGATGTTGTAGGCAAAGTTCAGCCCCACACCGCCGCCGCTGCCGGATACCGCAACGGGCACCTTGGTGAATACGATGAAGTATCGGTCGAGGTCGCTCGCAACGCCCGATCCCTTGTACTGGGCGCGAAAGACCTGCGACTTGCCGGGCTGGATCAGGGCCTGCGGTGGGAAAATCAGAAAGTCATCAGGCGCAGGTTCAACTTGGTCCGGTTCGTCCCCGACACGGCGCACGACCTTGACCTGGATCGGCATCGGCGCGCTCTCCGGGTTCACCACTGTGTAGGAGGCCGCTTCGGCTGCTGAGGCGGAAATGACATGGCGCAGGGGCGAGATCTGCTGAGCCTCCGCCGTGTTGGCCGCATCGACGGCGGTCAGTCCAAGCAGTGCGCCTGCAGCGGCCAGAAGGGTGAGATGACGTCGCATTAAGATCTCCGACAGGTTCAGGCCACGGATTAGACTTGGCGGCCAGGCAAACAGCAGTGGTCAGGCATTGTCTCGTCAGCCCGCAGCTGCCACCGGCTGACGAAGTTTCAGACCGCGCGTCTCACAGGGAGGCGCGCGGCGAGAGACCGCGATCAGATCGTGCCCAGATCCGGGGTCAGAGTGACCGTCACGCTCGTCTCGTAATCACCACCGCAGGGCTGGAACGTGCCAGGGTTCTGGATGAAGATATTGAGCTGCAGGTCCGGGTTGTTCTGCAGCGGGCCGAAATCGGCATCGTCGTCGAAGCCAATGTTCTCACCGCGGTGAACAACTGCGCCGCCATAGGGCACGTCCGGGCATGCCGCGTTCTCGGCGCCGAGGAACTCGAGCTCCGTCGTCGTGCGCGTCAGGGCGATGTTGTAGGGCACGTTGCAGTCGGTGCTGCCGATCGAAGATTGGCCGCCACCGTTTGCATTGCCGCCACCGCCTTCGCCGACCAGCGAGCCGATCGAAACAGTGCCGACGGGTGCGCTGAGGTTGCAGATCACGGGAACATTGCCGGTCACGGTCACGGTCGATTCTTCGGCCGTGGCAACAGCGGCAATCGCCATGGCCGACGTTGCAAGTCCAGCAAGAAGCATGTTACGCATAGGGGTCTCCTGACAAGTTAGGTTGACATTAGAGGGGAGACGGGTCTGAGGGTCCAACTTCACCCCGTTTCTCCTCGCCATATTCTAAGAACTCAGACCATCTGTTGGCCCGCCGTCTTAGAATTCCAGAACATCTCGACGATGTGTGTGTCCATATGACAGAGCACAGGGTCGGATGTTGTTATTTCGGGTGATTTTCTCATCACGGTGCGAAGCAACACTCTAAACTTATGCGGATCTCGCATCCGCGCTTTGAACAAAGGTAACTTAAATCGGCAGCCCATCCACAAGATTCATAGTCTGTTAAGAATTTGATTCTGTCAACATGAGGCCAGATCGAGTGAGCACTGTAAGATGACTTGGTATGCCTTTGTTTTGCCATAATTTTCGCAAGATTTACTAACTATCAATTTGAGCATCAACGCAAGGTTGAGCAAAGTCGCGAGCTTAGAGCATCATGCGATTCTTCTGATCTCGTTTGTCTCACTTTCGGACGTACTCGACCTGATCTCGTAGGAGGTTTGAGCTGCTGCAGGCTGTTCGCTGTCGGGCATGCCCGCGTGGGTTGTTTGACCCCGCCAGCTTCTCGCGTGAGGGGTCCGCTTAGGCAAGCGTTGGTACCGGGCAGAGCAGGCGCTCCATGTGTCGATCCACCTTGCCGAGCTACAGTTCGAAGTCGAGGGCACTGTTTCGCTGACTACCTCTCGGCGGTGGTAAGGGCAGGCCTTCAACCCGGCCCAACTCGCACGCGCAAGGGGAGAAGTGCGTTCTGAACGGTCTTCTATGGGTAGATTGGTCCATTTTCTGTACCGCATGCGGCACCGCAGCGTCAGAGGCATCCATCTGATGGCAATACACAAAACTGACGTGGGATTTGGTTAACAGTCAGCATAGCATGAGACTTTCACAGGGAGAATGTCATGAAGAAGCTTATGCTAGCCAGTGTTGCGACGCTGGCGTTGAGTGGGGTGGCCGTGGCCGCATGTCCTCCGGTGACTGTTGCCGATGACCAGGGCGTCGCCGCAGGTGCCTATCCGCAGCAGTACGAGTTGGCCGAGTTCCAAAGTGCCGCTGGCTGTACGATGGAGTTTACCGCCAATCCCGAGATTGAAGCGCTGAACGGTGAGATCCAGGGCAACCCTGCGCTGCTGCCACTGGCCGAACGCGTGCCGGAGGAGCCGCTGGTGATGGTGCCCTATGCCTCCATCGGCAAGCATGGCGGTCAGCTCGACGCCCTGTCGAACGCGACCGAAGCAGGGACCTCCGATTTCCTGTCGATCCGTCATGTGAACTTTGTGCGGTTCTCGGATGATCTCAGCACCATTGTGCCGAACATCGCAAAGGGTTGGGAGTGGAACGCGGACTTTACGCAGCTCACCTTCTTCCTGCGCAAGGGACACAAGTGGTCGGATGGCGCGCCGTTCACGGCCGATGACGTTGCGTTCTGGTACGACAACCTGAACTTCGACACGAACGTCATTGAGAAACCGAAGGACTTCTTGCTGGCGGGCGGCGAAAAGATGAACGTCGTCGTCGTCGATCCCCAGACCGTGCGCTTCGAGATGGCGGCGCCGAAGCCGGGCTTCCTGGCTCACTTCGCCAACAGCTACTCCCAGCCGTTCCAGCCCAAGCACTTCCTCGGCAAGTACCACCCCGCCATCAACGCGGACGCAGATGCCGAGGCGAAGAAGATCGGGTTTGAGACCGGCTATGAGGTCGTGAACTTCTATCACGGGCAGTCGGACTGGACGGACACACCGACCCCGATGCTGCGCGATCTGGAGAAGTCCAAGTCGATGCCATACGCGACCCAGCCGACGCTGGAGAGCCACATCTACACTGCGGATACGACCGAAGGCCGCAAACTGGTGGCCAACCCCTATTTCCACCAGGTCGACACGCAAGGCAATCAGTTGCCGTACATCTCGCGGCAGGACGAGGTCTATATCAATGAAGACCAGGTCCGGATCCTGAAAATCACGAATGGCGAGGTCGACTACAAGGCCCAGTCGGTGCAGCTTCCGAATGCGCCGCAGCTTCTCGAGAACCAGGAGAAGGGCGGCTACAAGGTCGACCTGAAGCCGACCATCGCTCAGGTGGTGTTCGGGTTCAACGTGACCCATGAGGACGAGGCCAAGCGGGCCGTGTTCTCTGACGTGAAGTTCCGCAAAGCGATGTCGCAGGCGATCAACCGCGCCGAGTTGAACGAGACCGCGTATTTCGGTCTGGGAACGCCGGTGCAGTATATCGGCTTCTCGCCCAAGCCCGATTTCGTCGATGACAAATGGCTGAGCTATGCCACCGAGTTCGACCCCGATGGCGTGAAGGCAGCGCTGGACGAGATGGGTCTGAAGGACGTCGATGGTGACGGCTTCCGCGAATTGCCCAATGGCGAGCCACTGGTCCTGAACATCCAGTTCGCGACCCAGGGCGGTTCGGCCGCGGTGATGGAGTTTGTCGGCCAGAACTGGAAGGACGTCGGCATCAACTCCCAGGTCAAGGAGGTTACCCCGGACGAGTATCGCTCGGCCCAGTCGGCCAACAAGCTCGACATCATCACCTGGGGCAAGGGTCAGCCGGTCGCGATCGTGCTCGGTAACAACGAGCTGTGGGTGCCGCCTTACGAGAACTATTTCGGCAGCCGCAACGGTATGCTCTGGTCGAAGTGGATCGAGACGGACGGAGCCGAAGGCATCGAGCCGCCGCAATGGTCGCAGGACATGATGAAGGACATCGACGCGTTCCAGCAGGCCGCGCCTGGCTCGGATGCCTCGAACGAAATCGGGGCCCGCATGGCGGCAACGATGGCCGAGAAATTGATGTTCATCGGGACGGTTTCGGCACCGAACCCGATTGTCCATCGTACCGCGCTGAAGAACTTCACGGAGTTCAAGACGTGGTCCTACGAGTACTACCGGACCTATCCCTACCGCGCGACACAGTGGTGGCTCGACGAGTGATCACGCCCGTGTGCAACTCAGGGGCACGGATTTGACAATCCCCCGGGCGGCGGCAAGGCTGCCCGGGATTTTTCGTTCAGGGGCAGCGTTTGCGGTTTCTCCAATTCATGGCAATGCGGGCGTTCTTCGCTGTCGTCACATTGATGACGGTGTCGCTCATTGTCTTCACGCTTATGGAGTTCGTGCCGGCCGATTGCGCCGAGCGCTATGTCGCTTTCAAATCCACCACCGGGCAGAACATCACCGAGGCGGACATTCAGGCCGAGCGCGTGCGTTTGGGCCTCGACCGCCCGTTCCTCGAACGCTGGGCGACCTGGATGAAGAACGTCTTCGTCCATGGCGACTTTGGCGAAAGCTGCATCCTGCGCCAGTCGATCAACGATCTTCTGAAAGACAAGTTCTGGATTTCACTGGGGCTTAGTCTGGCGGCGTTGTTCGTCGCCTACGCCATCGCAATTCCTGTCGGCATCTATGCCGCATCGTCGACCAGCGCATTCTTCAACAACTCGCTGCGGTTCGTCAGCTATCTCGGCCTCGCGATCCCGAACTTCCTGCTTGCGCTGATCGTGCTGCTGATCTGGTCGTATCTGTTTGACAACCTGCTGGTCGGCATCTTCTCCAACGAGTACCGCGATGCGCCGTGGAGTTGGGACAAGTTTGTCGATTTCCTCAGCCGCGCGTGGTTGCCGATCTTCCTCTTGGGCTGGTCGGCCACCGCCTTTGCGCTCCAGACCGTGCGCGCGCTGATGCTGGACGAGATCGGCAAGCTTTATGTGACCGCTGCCGCGGCGCGCGGGATCACCGGAAGCAAGCTCCTGTGGCGCTACCCGGCGCGCCATGCGATGGGGCCGGTCATCAACTCGCTCGGCTTCGATCTCAACCGCATCTTTAACGAGCTTCCGGTCATCGCGCTGATCCTCGTGTTGACCGAAGCGGGCGCGCTTCTGATCGACGCACTGGCCCGGTCGAACGATCAGCAATTGGCAGGCGCGATCATCTTCCTTTTGACGGCCGCGATCGTCTTCACAAACTTCATCACCGATCTCGCGCTGGCGCTGATCGATCCGCGGGTGCGCCGCGGGCTGCTGGGATAACGCCATGGCCAAAGCTGAAACCGCCGGCTCGAAGGAAGCTTATTTCACCGCCAGCCAGGGCCAGCTGATCTGGACCCGGTTCAAGCGCAACCGCTCCGCCGTCGTCGCGCTTTGGGTGCTGATCTTCTTGGTGCTGGCGGGCTATTTCGCTTCGTTCTTCTCGCCGTATGATCCTACGATCGCCGGGCGCGACAAAGACTACCTCAATGGTGCGCCGCAGATCCCGATGTTCTGCGACAAGAATGGCTGTTCGTGGCGGCCCTTCCTGCACGGCGTCGAGATGAAACTGGACATGGCCACCCTGCGCCGAAATCCAGTGGTGAACGAGGACCAGCGTCTTTATGTCGAATTCTTCGTCCGGGACTGGGAATACGCTTTCTTCGATTTCAACCTGGATCTGCCCGGCGACAGTTTTGACATCCGGTTTCCGGGGATAACGTCAACGATCCATCTCTTCGGTCTCGATGGTGGCAAGATCCACCTCTTCGGCACGGATGGCGAGGGCAAGGACGTGTTCTCCCGCACGCTGCACGCGATCTGGACGACCATGGCGGTTGGCACGCTGGGTGTCCTGATCGCGTTTGTGCTCGCGCTGATCATCGGGGGGATCGCAGGTTACTTCGGCGGCTGGATCGACTCCGTTCTGCAGATGATCACCGACGCGATCCGAACGGTGCCGCCGATCCCTCTCTTTATGGCTTTGGCCGCGTTCACCCCGCCGGAATGGTCGTCCGAGACGCGGTTCTTTGTGATCTCGATCATCCTCGGGTTCATCGGCTGGCCGACGCTGGCACGGAGAATTCGCACGCACCTTCTGGCCGAGCGTAGCCAGGAATATGTGCTGGCCGCCCAGCTTTGCGGTGCATCCTCGGGGCACATCATTCGGCGCCATCTGCTGCCGAGTTTCACGTCCTATATCATCGTCGATCTTATGATCTCGTTCCCCTACATGGTGCGCTCCGAGACCGCTTTGTCGTTCATCGGCCTCGGCCTCAAGGACCCGGTCAATTCGCTTGGTGCGCTGATGTATGCGGTGACGGACACGGATGTGCTGCGCAACTTTCAGTGGGAGGCGATCCCGGTCCTCTTTGTGATCGCCCTGGTGTTGGCCTTCGTGTTCGTCGGTGATGGCCTGCGTGACGCCGCCGATCCCTATTCGGGCACGAAGAAATGACACTTCTGAATGTCGAGAACCTGACTGTCGAGTTCGACACCGACGAAGGGCGTATCACCGCTGTTGACGGCGTGTCGTTCTCGCTGGAGCCGGGAGAGGTGCTGGGGGTCGTCGGTGAGAGTGGCTCGGGTAAATCCGTGACGGCCAAAGCGCTGATGAAGCTGAACCCCGGCAATGCGCATTACGGTGCCGAGAGCAAGATCACGCTGGGGTTGGAGGACGGCCCGGTCGATGTGCTCTCGCTGAAGGGCAAGGGGTTGCAGGTCGTGCGCGGGGGCTCCGTGAGCATGATCTTTCAGGAGCCGATGGCGAGTTTCGCGCCTGCGATCACCATCGGCGACCAGATGGTTGAGCAACTGGTTCTACACACCGACGCCGACAAGCGCGCGGCCAAGCAGATCTCCATCGAGATGCTGGACCGTGTCGGCATCTCCGAGGCGGCGAAGCGGTTCGATCAATATGCGTTCGAATTGTCCGGCGGCATGCGTCAGCGGGCGATGATCGCCATGGCGCTCTCGACCCGGCCCAAACTGCTGATTGCGGACGAGCCGACCACGGCGCTGGACGTGACCATTCAGGCGCAGGTCATCGATCTGATGAAGGATCTGGTGACCGAGTTTGGCATGGGGATCATCTTCATCACGCACGATCTCGGCGTGATCGCGCAGACGGCTGACCGGGTTGCGGTGATGTATCTCGGCCGCATGGTCGAACAGGGCAAGGTCCGCGATGTGATCCGCGATCCGGGGCATCCCTACACGCAAGGTCTTCTGAACGCGATCCCCAAGCTCGACGATCTGGATGCGCCGCTGACACCGGTCCCGGGCGATATCCCGAGCCCGCTGGAGCGACCGGAGGGCTGTGTCTTTCACACCCGCTGCGACCGCGTGGACGAGCTCTGTCTGGCCGCCGTCCCCCCGCTCGAGCGTCTGGAGGATGGGCGTGGGCTTGCCTGTTTTGTCGAGGCAGGCCCGAGAAGGGCGAGAGAGTGAGACCACATGAGCGATGAGAACATCATCAGCGCCCGGGACCTCTCGGTGCATTTCCCGATCGGCGGCGGGGTATTCAAACGCGCGCAGATCCTGCGGGCTGTTGAGAAAGTCTCGCTGGACATCCCGCGCGGTTCGTTCTTCGGGCTGGTCGGCGAGTCCGGATCGGGCAAGACCACGTTGGGCCGGGCGTTTCTCAAGGCGGTGCCGATCTCGGAAGGGGCGGCCAGTTATCGCGATGACGAGGTGGCTTATGATCTCGGAGCCATGTCCAAGGCCGAACGCAAGGACTACCACAAACGCGCGCAGCTGATCTTTCAGGACCCTTACGCGGCGCTCAGTCCGCGCATGACCGTTCGCGACATCATTGCCGAGCCGCTGGAGGTCATGGGCCTGACCAAATCGCGCGAGGAAACGGACGAGCGGGTGCGTGAGATCGCGGCCCGGTGCCGCCTGAACCTCGAGCATCTGCGCCGCTTTCCCCACGCCTTCTCTGGCGGGCAGCGCCAGCGGATCTCGATTGCCCGTGCGCTGGTCTCAAACCCAAGATTTGTTGTGGCGGACGAGAGCGTCGCAGCGCTCGATGTCTCTATCCAGGCCGATATCCTGAACCTGCTGAAGACCCTGCAGGCCGATCTCGGGCTGACATATCTCTTTATCTCCCACGACCTCAGCGTGGTTGCCCACATCTGCGACCATGTCGCGGTTATGTATCTTGGGCGTCTGGTCGAGACCGCGCCGACGCGGGAGCTTTTCACTGCGCCGCGCCATCCCTACACCAAGGCGCTGTTGTCGGCGATCCCGTCGCTGGACCCGGATGCGCGGGACAAGGCGCAAAGGCTGGAGGGAGAGATCCCGTCACCGACCAACCCGCCGCCCGGCTGCAAATTCCAGACGCGTTGTCCACACGCCATCGACATCTGCCGTCAGGAAGAACCAATGTTGGAGCATTCTGGAATGGAGCACGACGTCGCCTGTCATCGGTGGCAGGAGCTGGTGCCCAAGGAGCTGCCGGACATGGCGCCGGAGCTTAGTCTGCCGCCGCTCCCCGGCCTTTGATCACGCGCATGGCTTGCCGTCCGGCCGCGCGAAATGGCCAGAAGATCAGGCTGAGCAGCGCAAAGAACGCCATGCCGAGCAGAAACCCATCGGCCTGATCGATAAGGATGAGGTTGATGAAGTTGCGCAGATACCCCCACGCGCCGTCGCCTGCGACCACCCAACTGGTCAGCCAGTCCGACAGATCATAGAACGCCGCATAGGAGGCCTTGGGATCCTCTATCCGCCAGCCATAGGTGGCGAGCGCCCCGGCTCCGACTGCTGCTCGCGCCCACATCTGCCCCTCCATTCGATCCTCGAGCCCATTGTTAGATCGGGTTCCGGGCATGTGCATTCAAGAATGGCCACACCGCGATTGATCCCGTCGCAGTCACCGCCTAGCCTTCCCGCGATTGCCGCCCCCCGAAAGGACAAACGAAATGGAGCGCAAGGACCGGATCGATGCATTCGGCGCTGCGGCGCTGATCACGTTCTCCTTTCTGATGGGTCTCAATCAGGTGCTGATCAAACTGGTGAACGCGGGGTTCTCGCCCGAGTTTCAGGCTGGCCTGCGTAGTGCCTGTGCGCTGGGTCCGGTTCTGATCTTCGCATGGCTTGCTCGTCGAAAACTGTCGGTGACCGACGGGACGCTCCCGACCGGTGTCCTCTGTGGGTTCCTTTTTGCGTTCGAGTTCCTGCTGCTCTTCACCGCGCTCGAATACACCACTGTCAGCCGCGCCTCGGTGATCTTCTATACCATGCCGGTCTGGGTGGCGGTCACGGCCCATTGGTTGATCCCCGGAGAGGTGCTGACGGCGCGGCGCATACTCGGGCTCTGCTTGGCAGTGGCAGGTGTCGGGATCGCTCTGTTGGACGAGGCACCTGCCATCACGCCCGATGCGCTCACCGGCGACTTGATGTGCCTGGCAGGCGCCGTCTGCTGGACTGGGATCGCGTTGCTGGCCCGTGTGACAAAACTCTCCCGCGCCACGCCCGAAATGCAGTTGATCTATCAGCTTGCCGTTTCGGCACCGGTCCTTCTGATCGTGGCCTGGGGCGCGGGCGGTATGATCCGGGATGTCACTCCGGAGATCCTCGGCATTTTTGCCTTTCAGGTGCTGGTCGTTGTCTGCATCGGTTTTCTCACATGGTTCTGGGTCCTCAGGATCTACCCCGCACCGGACATGACCGCGTTCAGCTTTCTCGCCCCGCTCTTTGGTGTGCTGGCGGGGTGGGTCATCCTTGACGAAGAGATTACGGTCTCGATCCTTGCCGCGCTTGTTCTGGTGGGGGCAGGGATCGCCCTCATCAGTTGGCGGCGGAAGACAAGGCCGAAAGTTTGACCGCTTGATAAAAAATCATTTCCCGCGCAGAGTGGCCGCAAGCACCGCGACGTGAGGTTCTGATGTCCCCGACTGCAAACCGATTGTCTCCGGATGAGTTGGCGGAGAACTTTGCCGATCTCCATCCGCAGCTATCGGGTCACGAGGCGCTGGTGGCCGCGGACCGGTGTTACTTCTGCCACGATGCGCCCTGCGTGACAGCCTGTCCGACAGATATCGACATTCCGATGTTCATCCGCCAGATCGCAGCGGGCCGTCCGCGTGAGGCGGGCAAGACGATCCTCGACCAGAATATTCTGGGCGGCATGTGCGCGCGGGTCTGCCCGACCGAGACGCTGTGCGAGGA
>CAYYZH010000150.1:0-10967 GCA_964475765.1 uncultured Limibaculum sp. | reverse complement strand
GGGCAAGTCCGGTCTCCTCCCACAACTCGCGGATCGCCGTCATCGCCAGTACCGGCGCGAGGTCGCCGTCGGCCCTGACTTCCAGCCGTGCTCGTGTGTTCTCTTCCAGTGTCGAAACCGCGCTTACGTCATGGTCCTGCGGGTCAACGGCCCCGCCGGGAAAGACGAATTTCGAGGGCATGAAGGCCGCGTTCTTGCCCCGCTGTCCCATCAGGATGCGGGGCTGTTCTCCATCGCTGCGCACGAGAACAATGGTAGCGGCATTGCGGATCGCGTCTTTCGGCGGGCTTTGGTTGGTCATCTCGCTCCCCTCGGTCGGCGCGACTATGGGTGAGCAGACTAGGGCTGTCCAGTGAAACGCAGACCTATCCCTTGTCGTCCTCGAACCCGTGCATGCGCCAGGCCCATTGGAGTGCAACGATCACGCCTTTTAGCCTCGGCAATAGAAGGAGTGCGAGCGCCACCGTCAGTGCGGGCCAGAGCGCCCAATGCACCCAAACGGGGGGAGAAATGTTCAGCTCCAGCGCGACCATGCCGCCGACGATCACATGCCCGACGATCAGGATTGTCGCCCATGCCGGCATGTCATCGGCGCGATGATGTTTGAGGCCGAGCCCACAAGACGCACAACTTTCGCGCACCTTAAGATATCCGTTCATCATTGGCCCGCCGCCACAGCGCGGACACCGGCGGCGCCAACCCCGCAGCATGGCGCGCCACAGAGATCTGTCCATGGTGCTGTCCGCATCTATGTGAACGTCGTGCTTCATCAGCTTCGACTATCCTTGTGGGCCGTCGCAAATTGACCTGCGCAAGATGTCTCGCGGCACCATGTCGCGAAACATTCTGTCGTGTGAATTTGTGCAAATCGGTCACACTGCGACGGATCGGCCACTGGCCTGCGTTTTGATGGATGACAACGGGGTGAAAGTTACCGACAGAAGGGTGCGAGAGCTCATGAACAGGATCTTGATGGCAATGACCGCGGCGGCAGTGATCGTTACAAGCGGGATCGCGTCAGCTCAGTCCTCAGACCGGGCCTCCCGGTTTCTTGCGAAGGCCGATGTGAACGGCGACGGCTCGATCTCCAGTGTTGAGGCCTTGCAGATGCGTTTGGACCGGTTTGACCGCTCGGATGCGAACAATGATGGCGCCTTGACGCTTGCGGAGTTTCAGGCCGCGGCCAAGAAACCCAAACCCGGGCGGCTTGAAAAGAGGTTCGGCAAACTTGACCGCGACGGCAATGGTGTGATCTCGCGTTCAGAGGTCGAGAGTTCCGCCGCCATTCGGTTTGCGCGCATGGACGCCGATGGCAATGGTGCGTTGACTTTGGATGAGCTGAAGACGGCAAGGTCGCGACGCGGCAGCTGAATGCGGCAGATGGGGGAGCGAAGCGGCTATGACGACTGCGCCTGAACCAGGCACCGTCGATAAGGATGCGCAGTTGCTTGCCCGGTTCGCAAATGGCGATCAGGGCGCAGCGCGCGATCTGACCGACCAGCTTTTGCCGGGGGCGCTGCGTCAGGCGTGGCGCATTCTCGGGGATCAGGCCGAGGCCGAAGATGTGGCGCAGGAGGCGATGCTGCGATTGTGGAAACAGGCATCCGAATGGCGGGCGGGCGAGGCCAAGATCTCGACCTGGCTCTATCGGGTGGTTCACAATCTGTGCATCGACCGGATCCGCAAACGGCGCCCGCAGGTGCCGGTCGAGGATGCGCCGGAACCAGTCGATCCCGATCCCGGGGTGCTCGAGCGCATGGCCGAGACGGAAACAAGCAAAGCGGTGGCCGCGGCCATCGCGGAATTGCCGGAACGCCAGCGCCAGGCGCTGATCTTGCGGCATTTCGAAGGATGGTCGAACCCGCAGATCGGCGATGCGATGGAGTGCTCGGTCGAAGCGGTGGAGAGCCTGCTGGCGCGGGGACGTCGGCAATTGGCGAAGGTGATGGCAGAGAGCAAGGAAGCGTTGGGGTATGGCTGAGATGAAAACACTCGACATGGAGACGGCTCTGGATGTGTTGGGACGTGAGGCGGCGTCTGGATCTCCGCGCCCCGGTCCCGATCTGATGGCCCGGGTTCTGGCGGACGCTGCCGCAATCGGAGCGCCCACCGCCCAGTCGTTTAAGGCGGAACGCCCGGTTTCGGCGCCGACAGTCGGCATCATGGACCGGCTCTTCGGCTGGACCGGCGGGGCGGTTGCCACGATGGTGATCTGTTTCGCCATCGGGGTCGGGGTTGGCATGGAACTGGACGTCGTCTCGTTGCCGATGATCGGTGAGCCGCCGGAGCAATTGCTGTTTGCGGAAAGCGACTTTCTACAGGAAGAGGCGCTCTGACCGGGGCGCGCGTGTGGGGACACGAGTATGACAGATAGAACAGCTGAAAAGACCGGGTGCCCGCGGTGGTTCAAGATTGCACTGATCGCGTCCTTGGCCCTGAACGTGATCGTGGTTGGCCTGATCGCCGGGCATACGATGCGCTCGGAACGGTCGGCGAACGGTCCAGGCAAGCAGGTCGATTGGATCATTCGTCTGGTACCCGAAGAACGCCGCGAGTTCACCAGAGCACATTTCGAGCCGCTGAAAGACGTGTTGGCGGTCCAGCGCATGAACCGGCTCGAGTACCTCGACCAGATTGTCGAGGCGATCCGTTCGGAGCCGTTTTTGCCGGATCGTTTGTCCGCCGCGCTTGCGATGCGACGTGAGTCTTCGTCAAAACGCCGAGAAATCGTGCAAGACGGGCTGGTTGAACTTCTTGGTAAGTTCAGCGCTGGTGAGCGCGAGATGTTTGCCGACGGGATCCAGGATCAGGTCCAGAAGCTGAAGGAAGCGCGCTTCGAACAAGCCCGCAATTGAGCGATAGTTCCCGGTGGATCAGGCCGCGTTCGCGAGCGTGACCCGATTGCGCCCCTCGTTCTTTGACTTGTAGAGCGCCTGATCCGCTCGATCGATGAGCCCTTCCGGTCCTTCTTCTGCCTGCAACACCGCATATCCAATCGAAACGGTGACGGGTAATGTCTCGTCTGTCGTGTCGACATGGAACTCCGGCGCTTCAGTCGCGGCGCGCACCCGTTCGGCAATCTCGGCAACAAGTCCCGACTCGATCTCCGGCATGATCACCATGAATTCTTCGCCGCCCATTCGCGAAACCAGATCCATTTCGCGAACATTGCTGGCGAGCCGGCTGACGAATTCCTGCAGGACCAAATCGCCGATTGCATGTCCGAACGTATCATTGATCCGTTTGAACCTGTCGATGTCCAGCATCATTACCGCCAGGTCAGTCTGGTTCAGACGGGCCCGTTCGATCAACCGATCGAGGTGGTTGCTGGCATAACGACGGTTGTACGTCCCTGTCAGCGGATCGGTCACTGCCTCGACCATGGTCAGCCGCATGCGATGGCGCAACTGGTCGGCATAGTGCTTGCGCCGCAGCATCGAGCGCATGCGTGCGATCAACTCAACTGTATCGACCGGGCAGGCAATGTAGTCGCTGAAGCCCAGCTCCAAAGCCCGGGTTGCCAGATCGAGATCGTTGTTCTCGAGCATCAGAAGTGTCGCGGCCTGGCGCGTTTCCGGGCGAGCCCGAACCATCGAGCCGAAACGCAGCGGATCACCGGTGTCCAGCGTTTCACCGATGATGACGGCGTCAAAACCAAGAAACTCGATGAGCGCTTGCGCGTCATCGACCGACGTCGCGATCTCGGTTTTGCATTTTAACGCCTGGCGCAGTTGCTCGCCGAGCAGGCCCACAGCCCCCGCATCTTGGCTAACAATAAGAACGGAACTGCCTTCGAAGGTCTTGGCCCGCGCAATATCGATCATGGTTTGATCCGCCGGGGCGCTTGCAGACTGTCCGCGCAGCGACAGCTCGTCCACCAACATCTTCGTCCGGGTCAGCGAAGCGACCCGGCTCATAAGCGCCAGATCCTCGAACGGCTTTGACAGGAAATCGTCTGCACCCGCCTCAAGCCCCTCGACCCGATCGTCGAGCTTGTCCAAGGCCGTCAGCATCACCACCGGGATGTGCAGTGTCCGGAGATCAGATTTCAGGCGTCGACAGGTCTCGAATCCGTCGATTCCCGGCATCATGACATCCAGAAGGATGATGTCGGGCTCCATGCTGCGCGCTTTGTCGAGAGTCTCCAGTCCATCCGCCGCCTCGATGACGTCGTAATAGGCGTTGGACAACCGGTTCTTCAGGAGCAACCGGTTCGTTGCGACATCATCAACAATCAGCACCCGCCCGGGCATGAATGCTATCCCCGTTGCACCGAATTCAGACGTAGCTTCGTGTATGCCCGAAAATCAGGCTGCGCCGCTCACGAGTTGGTTCGGTATTCGTTCCCACGTTGGGGACAATCGCCGTAAAACGTTAACGAAGTCTTTCATGACCGGCTCGCAATGCTATCACTTGGCAGTTACCAGAACGGATGGCGCAACGTGACGTTCACTTCTCAGGCTACGCTCCAGCCTCTTCCGCTGGACAAGGCGGAAATTCTTGGCATTCAGGCGCTTGGCTGGATCTCGGCTCAGCCGGACCTGGCCGGTGCATTCCTCGGGGCGACCGGTGCTTCGTCGGACGAGTTGTCAACCCGCGCCAGTGATCCCGAATTTCTTGGCTTTGTGCTCGATTTCCTGCTTGCAGACGAGGCGGCATTGCTGGCCTTTTGCGAGGATGAAAGCCTCACTCCTGACCGACCGATGCGGGCGCGTGCCGCGCTGCCCGGCGGCGACCTACCGCACTGGACCTGAACGCCGATGACCCCGGACGAGTTGGAATCTGACATTCCGGCGGATACGCTGGCGGATCTTAAAGCCGCCGGTGTCATGCGCGGACGTCCCCTGATCGCGGTCGATGTCGACGAGGTCCTGGTGATCTTTGTCGAACATCTGCGTCGGTACATTCGCACACTTGGTTATGAGATGCGGCTCGAGCGCTATCAGCTTGAAGGCTCGATGTTTCCACTTGGCTCGAAGGATCCGATTCCGTTCGATGCCTGTATCGAGCTGATCAACACCTTTTTCGCGCATGAATGCGAGACACAGGAGGCAATATCCGGCGGGGCGGCAGCACTGGCTTCCTTGTCGTGCGATGCACAGGTGGTCATCCTGACCAATGTGCCGAAACATGCGCGCGAGACGCGGCGGCGCAATCTCGATGCGCTGGGGCTTCACTATCCGCTGATCGTCAATGCTGGTGGCAAGGGCAGGGCCATGGCATGGCTGGCGTCGATGGCCGAAGCGCCGGTCGCGATGATCGACGATTCGTCGACACAGCTCGAGTCGGTCGCCAAGCATGTACCCGCCTCGATCCGTATCCATTTTGCCGAGGCGGAACACATCGCGCGGCTGTTCCCGACCTGCGACCACGCCACCTGTCAGGTGCGCAACTGGCCCGATTGCGAGACCGCACTGCGGGGGGCAATGGGTCTCAGCCCCGCCAGATCTGCCGAAGCAGATTGAGGAAAGGCCGGATCGATCCGCGTCTGCTGCGGATCGCCCATGCCGGGCGCCATGCAAGGCGCGTTGCCTTGTCCCAGTCCAGCGCGCCATCGGTGTCCGCGGGCGTCGCGTGCGGGCGCCGCTTGTCCGGCGGGTCCAGCTCCAGCCAGCGCGTCGATTGCAAGGGTTCCTCTGCCATGGCCCTGCCTACGACGGTGCGGGCAAAAAGCCCAGCCGACACCGTTCACGACTGCGCGTGCGGCCATGACGCCAGGGCCGGAACCTTTTCCAGCTCATTTTGAACCTTTCCCTGGCCGACCGGGAGCACTACCTAGAGTTGAAGAAGTGCCGCGCCGGACCGCAGCGCAGCGCGGACCCAAGAAACGCACTCCAGAGCGGGTGCCTCTGCAGGAGAGAGACGATGCCGGTATTCGGGAAATCCAAAGACCGCAGCAACATGCTGAAGTTCGGTCCGTTCTACTATCCAAAGGACTTTTACGCGTTGGCCGATAGCCATGTCACGGGTGCAGCGCTGAAGAAGCACTTCGAGTTCAGCAGGTCGATGCATCACTATGATTTTCTGTTGGCGATGCGCACCGTCACGAAGCGCAACGCAATGAGGCTGTGCACGCGCTACATCAACGCGAACGGGAGGGATTCGGTGAACATCCCCTTCGAGACGCGCGAACTGGTTTCAGAGAACGTCGCCGAACTCTTCCCGCACGAGGGCCAGCGCGCGCGCATGGAGCGGCGCAAGGCAGCCCACAGACCCGCAGCAGCACCCGCTGCAACTTTGGGCGCGCAACCCCTTGTGCATCGTCCCAGCGTGGCTGGAGACATGGTGAAGAACGCGTTCCAACCGGCGACGAACGCGGTCTACGAACTCGTCATGGCCGACACAATCGGCGAAAGCGAGGCGGGAAAGTTCTGGCACTCAGAGATGTTCAAATCGCTCCACGCGTGGCGCAAGCGCCGGTTCTGGCGCAAATACATGCCCAACAGCCAGATCCCCGTGACGCGGCTCTCGGACGAGGCATTTGCCAAGGCCCTCGCCGAGGACACCAATCAGGCGACGCTGGAGGGCCTTGGCATGACCCAGGCGGATAGGGATGCGTTTCTGGACTTCTCGAACGTCCCGACATCCAGCTAGCCGCCGGCAAACGATATGGACATCTGAAAGGTAACCGGCCGTTGACCCGATGCGCACCGTGCTAGGCCCGGCCTCGCCCCTCTCGAGGTGTGCCCGGGCCAAGATGAACGGCTTTTTTGACTCCGATCAGAATTTTTTGACCACCCTTCAAGGCGAGGCGATGCCGGACCCAAATCCGGTACTCGCACATACCGCCGCATAACCCATTGTGTGGCTAGGACAGGAGAGAGAGAATGTCAGGCGGCTCTTGGTTTGCAAAAAAAGATCGCACCCATATGCAGCAAGTCGGACCATTCTGGTATCCGACGAATTTTTATCCTGCGGCCGATGATCATGTGATGGGACCGATCCTGCGCGAGTTCTGCTACAGCTCGTTGAACCACGACAATTATGAATATTTGCTCCTGATCCGTGGTGCGAAGCTAAGCGATGCATTTGGGATTATGAGGGATTTTCTTAATGCAGATGGCGCCATGGCGCTCAATCTCGACGCGACCGAGCGCAGACGCGCCATTGATGCGGTCAATGATCTTTTCGCCCCTCCGGACCAGAAGAGTCGAGCCGCGGAGAGACGGGAAATTGCGAGGAGTGCAGAGAAGACGAATCGAACACCGGGCCGCGTGAAGACAAAGCCGATCGTGCCGCCAGTCTACGACGGCATCAGGCCTGGTCTGCGCACCAGTCTCGAGAAGGCACTCGAAACGGTGACGGGCTCGGTGCACAGGATGATGAACAACAACGTTCTCAACGACGCGATCTGGAACTCTCCCATTTTTCTGAACGTTCATGACGCGCGTGTGAATCGCTTCGCACGTCGGTTCCGATGGAAATCAAGCTTCGACGCCGACGGACTTGCCCGCGAAGAAGGCGCCGACCAAAGGATCGAAGAGGCCGGTCGAGACTTCTTGTTGGAGGATGACTACTATCAGCGCAAATACGGCGCGGGCACAGAGGACGACGAAACCTAAGGGCCGGCGCCGCCGCGTTCGGACAGAGGCGGGCGTTGACCCTAACACCGATGGCAGCGAGCCGAACTGGTCGCGGCGGCTTATCCCCACCCTGTGGATTATGGGTATAACAAGGTGTTGTGCTTGTCCGGCCTGTCATGCGCAGGCATAGTGCGCCTATGGCCCTTCCTCCTGGATTTCTCGATGAGATACGCACGCGTCTGACCCTGTCGGACGTCGTTGCGCCCAAGGTGATCTGGGATCCGCGCAAGTCGAACCCGGCCAAGGGCGATTTCTGGGCGCCGTGCCCGTTCCATCAGGAGAAGACCGCCAGCTTCCATGTCGATGACCAGAAGGGGTTTTACTACTGCTTCGGCTGCCATGCGAAGGGCGACATGATCACCTTCGTCAAGGAGACCGAGAACCTCTCCTTCATCGAGGCGGTCGAAAAGCTGTGCGGTGACGCCGGGATGGAGATGCCCGCGCGCTCGCACGACCCCCATGCCGCCGAGAAACGCGACCGGCAGACCCGGCTCTTTGATGTTATGGAGCAGGCGGCGCGCACCTTCGGTCTGGCGTTTCGCTCCGGCGCGGGGCAGGGCGTGCGCGATTATGCTGCCGCGCGAGGGCTCAGTGACGAAACGCTGAAGCGCTTCGAGATCGGCTATGCGCCGGACAACCGGACCCACCTTACGCAGCTCTTCAAGGAGAAGGGCGTGCTCGATGAGGCCATCGCGACAGGCATGATCATCAAGCCCGATGATGGCGGCGCGCCCTATGACCGGTTCCGTGGACGGCTGATGTTCCCGATCCGCGATCCGCGCGGCCGGTGCATTGCCTTTGGCGGGCGGGCCATGAACCCGGACGCTCGGGCGAAATACCTGAACTCGCCGGAGACCGATCTCTTTCACAAATCCCGCGTGCTCTACCATCACGGACCGGCGCGTGAGGCGGCGGGCAAGACCGGCGCTCTGATTGTCGCCGAAGGCTACATGGACGTGATCGCGCTGGCGCAGGCTGGCTTTGACCATGCGGTTGCCCCTCTTGGCACGGCAATAACCGAGGAGCAGCTTGGCCTGATGTGGCGCATTGCCGATGAGCCCGTCATCGCTTTGGATGGAGACAAGGCCGGGCTGCGCGCAGCGGAGCGTCTTGTAGATCTGGCTTTGCCCCTGCTGACCCCGGGCAAGTCGTTGCGGTTCTGCCTGATGCCGGAAGGCCGCGATCCCGACGATCTGATCAAGGCTGAAGGGCCTACCGCGATGCAGGCCGCGCTCGACAATGCTGTGCCGCTGATCGAGATGCTCTGGCGGCGCGAAACAGTGCGCGAGGCACTGGACACCCCCGAACGCCGCGCCGCGCTTGATCAACGGCTCAAACAGGCGCTGGGCCGGATCGGCGATGCCAGCGTGCGCAATCATTATGCCGCTGATCTCAGGACACGCAGGGGAGAGTTGTTCCAACCCAAGCAAAAGACCCCAGCTGCGCCGCGAGCTGCGATGGGGGGTGGTGCGCGACCGCGCAATGGCCGGCGCAACGTCCTGCCGATGCGCCCCGCGCGCGAGACATTGTCGTCGGATCTTGCACGGCGTTCCGCTGCAAACGAGGCCGATGCGCGCATTCGGGAAAGCGCGATCCTGCTGATTGCGCTCCATCACACGGACGCTCTGGCCGAGATTGAGGATGCGCTGGAGACCATGGCCGTTCAGTCCCCGGGACTGGGCACGATCCGCGATGCGTTGATGGATGCTCTGGCCGAACAAACAGAGCCTCGCCCGTTTATCGCGGGTCGTACCGGGGAAGATCCCATCACCGTCCTTGAACGCGTGCCGCAGGCCCGGGCGCATCCGATGGCGCGTCCCGGTCATGATCCAGAAACCGTTCGGCTCGTGCTGCTCGAGGCGATCGCTCGCCATCAGGCGCAACTCGGCTTTCGCGATGAAATGGCGGAGGCACGTCGTGAACTTGGCACTGCCGAGGACGAGAGCTGGAGTGCGCGCATACGCCACGCGGCGGAAGAGCGCTCCAATGCAGACAGCGCTGCGGTGGTCGAGTCCGCAGAACTCGAGACCGAGCACAGCGACAGCGGTCTGCAAAAGCTGTTGGATGAGGGGGTTTGGCGACGGTCTGGTAAAAAATGATGGTCGCAACTTGCGAATCAGTGAATCAGTAAGCCGAATCAGCTAATCAAAATCGAATCAGTGATTCGCACGCCCATGGGGCACGCGCAGAGAGCGCTCTTGATCGACATCGCTGACAGACCATATCTCGACCCAGTCCGGCACCGCCGGACAGTCACATGCTTGCGGCTTGCAGCCCCTACACCAAGTCCCGCATCAGAACGCGCGAGAGGACTCTGAATGGCCCCGAAGGACGAGAACCAGTCAGCCGAAACGGAAACCGCCGAGGGCCAGGGCCCGATGCTCGACATGAGCCAGGCGGACGTCAAGAAGATGGTCGCCAAGGCGAAGGCCAAGGGATACATCACCTATGACGAACTGAACCGGGTCCTGCCGTCCGACCAGTTCTCCTCCGAACAGATCGAAGACGTGATGAGCCTTCTCTCCGAGATGGGCGTGAATGTCGTGGAGTCTGATGGCGAAGGCGAGGGCGAAGAGGGCGCAGAGGCCAAGGAAGGCTCGAAAGAGGTCACTGCGACGACTCAGACTACCACAGAGGTCGATCGCACAGATGACCCCGTGCGGATGTATCTGCGCGAGATGGGAACGGTCGAGCTTCTCAGCCGCGAAGGCGAGATCGCGATTGCCAAGCGGATCGAGGCCGGGCGGGCCACGATGATCGGGGGCCTTTGCGAAAGCCCTCTGACCTTCCAGGCGATCACGATCTGGCGCGACGAATTGCTCGAGGAACAGATCCTTCTGCGTGACGTGATCGACCTCGAGACCACGTTCGGTCAGGCGACCGAGGCCGAAGGTCTTGCTACCGTGACGCCCGGCGCCGAGGGCACTGAAGAGGGCGGCGAAGAGGGCGAGGCCTCTGCAGATGCAGACGCACCGTCGAAGTCCGAGGATACCGCTGAAGGTGAGACCACCGAAGAAGGCGCCGAGGGCGCTGAGGGCGAAGGAAGCACCGAGGAAGCGGACGCGGATGCCGAGGAGGAGCAGGCCAATCTCTCGCTTGCAGCCATGGAAGCGGCACTGAAGCCCGCCGTGCTCGAGACGCTTGAGGACATCGCGGACGCCTACACCGAATTGCAAGCCATGCAGGCCGCCCGCATCAAAGCGGCGCTGAACGAGGACGCAAAATTCACCGCCGGGCAGGAGCGCAAATACCAGCGTCTGCGCAACGCGATTGTCGAACAGGTCAACGAGTTGCACCTGCACAACAACCGCATCGAGACCCTGGTCGACCAGCTTTATGGCATCAACCGGCGCCTTATGACGCTGGAAGGCCAGTTGGTGAAAC
>CAYYZH010000149.1:0-11033 GCA_964475765.1 uncultured Limibaculum sp. | reverse complement strand
GCTGCGCGCTGTTCAGAGATGAACAGGAGCCCCGCCGCGTCCAGTCCGCTCGCAGCCGTCGGCCCCGCGCTATAGACCTCTCCGGAGACGGCTTGGAACTGAATGGCCAGATTGGCGCGCGACGCGAGTTCGGTCCACATCTCTGCGGTGAACCCCGAGATACTGCCATCCCCATCGATAAGCCCATAGGGCGGTGCGTGGTTGATCCCGACCGTGAGCGTTTCCGGCGGCGGGGCCGGTACGGAAATGTTGTAGCGCAGACGCAGCGCGTCGAGCCGCCCATCTCCCTCCAATCGCGTGATGGCTTCGTTGATCGGCTCCAGCAGATCCGCCCGGCTTTCGTGCAGAGCCACATGCCTCGTGGCTTCGCGCAATGGCTTGCCGACAAATGCTATTCGGCCGTCGACACCGGCCTGCCGGGCGAGGCCATAGACGATAGGATTGGCAAGAAGCACGGCATCCACGTCACCTGCAAGAAGCGCCATAACAGCCCCGAACGGGCTTTCGAACTCAACCGGGGTATTCTTCTCCAAGATCGGCTCTTCGGAGCCCAGCGCCGGAGGCACGACTGCAATGCGCCGACCGGCGATCTCTCCGGTCTGAAAAAGCTCGCGATTTCGTTCGAGAACGGCGGGACGCAGAGCATCCGATGCGACCGTTTGCGAAAAGACGTTCGACTGCGCCAATGGCGGGAGTTTGAGTATCCCGGCGATAAGCTGGGCGTTGCCAGAGACCTGCGCAGCAACGAACTCCCGAGAATTCGCAACCTCGAGATATTCAACGGGGACGCCGATTTCGGAGCCGATGAGTTCGGACAGGTCCACGATGAAGCCCGAACGCTCTCCATCGGCGTCGATCTGCATGAATGGCGGGATAGACGTGAACGGCACCACCAGAGGCTCTGGTTCGGCAGTCTGAGCCGTGGCCTCCAATTCCGTGAACAGGCTGATCGCCAGCACACCAGCCGAAATGATCAGAGCCACTGCCCATTGCAGAAGATGTGTCGAGATTGGCTTCAAGGCGCAGCAACCGGTCTTTGTCTGAATTACAGTTCCACCCTATTGGTATGCTCAATCTACGGTGGTTCTCAATCCCCATATCTTCTTTTAATATATGCACGCTCTTGCGGGGCACAGGGCAGCCCGCGCTGGCAGAGGTTCATATCCGTGCGCACGCTGGTTGGCGCGTGCACCTCAGCCTTTGCACCGTGCCGAGCACCCCGCAGTTTGTGCAGGGTCCGGACGTTCACAGGTGGGTGTTACAAGGGCAGAGCCGGGACAGGCGTCACTCCGCGGCGATCGCGGGGTCCCCGAGAAGACCCGCCTCACGCTTGAGATGCTGGAGACAGGCACAGCGCAGCAGCGATGTGAAGTTCTGGGCCTCGCCCTTGAGTTCCAGCACCTCGGCATGCAGCTTCGAGATGAAGGCCGGGGTCGTGAACCCCTCCTCATGCGCGATCTTGTCCAGCATTTCCCAATAGGCGGCCTCGAGCCGGATCGAAGTGGACTGCCCGTTCAGACGCAGCGATCGGGTGATGCTGGTATAGGTCGCCGGATCCTGCCCGGCAAAGATCTGGCACATCGCTGGACCTCCCCTTCTGGCTGTGGGTCGATCATGGGCGAGGATTGGGCCGGGCGCAAGCGTCGTGGATGGGTCCCGTCAGGCCCGGGGCAGGAGGTTCTCCGGATCGTATACCGGCTGGTCCAACACCTTGGCAGCGCGCGGCTGGCCCATGACAACCACCTCAAGCGCAGTGCCCGGCGCGGCGTGCTCCGGCTCGATATAGGCAAAGGCCAGCAGTTTCTGCGTGCGGTGCCCGAAGGCGATGGAACTGACGGCGCCGATCTGGCGGCCGTCCTTCAGCACACCTTCACCGCCATTGCCGTCGGCGTTCCCGTCGGCGTCGACCTCGAGATAGGCGCAGATCCACGGCAGGTCCGAGGCGAGAGATCTTTCGGTTTCGGGCTTTCCGAGGAAGTCCTTGTCGAGTTTGACAAAGCGCATCACGTCCGCCTCTGGCAGCGTGACTTCGTTGGTCAACTCGCCTGCGCCCTTGAACGCCTTCTCCATCCGCATGGCGTTCATCGCAAACGAGCCGTAGTGGACCATGCCCAGCGGTTCGCCCGCCTTTGTGATCGCCTCGAAGATCGGTGCGAGATGGGCGGCGGGACCGTGCAGCTCATACCCCTGCTCGCCGGTATAGGACATGCGGATCGCCGTGACGGGTTGGCCCGCAACCTCGATGTCGCGCGCCTTGAGCCAGGGGAAGGCCGCATTGTCCAGTGGTGCTTCCGTGCAGGCGGACAGGATCTCCCGCGCCTTCGGGCCTTGCAGAGCCAACGCTGCGTAGTCCGACGACACATTGTGAACGGTGACATCCTCTCCGGGGGCAATGTGACGTGTCAGCCAATCCACCAGACGCCGTTCGAAGAACGCCGCGCAGGTAAGGTAAAGCCAGTTCTCGCCAAGGCGCACCACGGTGGCCTCGACCTCGATCCGGCCGCGCCCGTTCAGGAAGTGGGTCAGCGCCACCCCGCCCTCGCGTTTCGGCATCCGGTTCGCCGCAAGACGTTCCAGCAGCGCATCGGCACCCGCGCCCGACACCTCGATCTTGGCAAAGGACGAGATGTCCATCAGCCCGGCAGCGGTCTGCACCCCGTGGCATTCCGCGGCGACCATGTCGTGCACGGCGGTTCGCGTGAAGCCGTAGTGGTCGCGCTGCTCGATCCCGCGCGCGAAAAACCGGGGACGCTCCCAGCCATAGACCTCCTCGTGGACCGCGCCTGCGCCCTTGAGGTGCGCATAAAAGGGCGAGGTTTTGATCGGCCGCGCGTCTGGCCGATTGAAATGCGGGTACGGAATTTCGTGGCGGAGAAGATAATCCTCGCGCGCCTTGGTCACCTGATAGTCCTGATCGGCATACGGTCCGAAGCGGCGGGGATCGAATTCGCGCATTGAGATATCGGCAGAGCCATGCACCATCCAGCGGGCCAGCTCGCGGGTCAGGCCAGGCCCCCAGCCGATGCCAATCTGACAGCCGCAGTTGAGCCAATAGTTGGCAAGCCCCGGCGCAGGCCCGATCAGCGGATTGCCATCGGGCGGATGACTGATGGCTCCATGTACCTCGCGCTTGATGCCGAGTTCCGCGAGGATCGGCATGCGCTCCATGGCGTTCTCAAGCCACGGCATGATGCGATCGTAGTCCGGCTCAAAGAGCTCGTTCTCCGCCTCCCACGGGCAGCCGTCTTCCCAGACCGTGTTGGGATTGGCTTTCTCATAGATGCCGATCAGGCCGGATTTTTGTTCCATGCGGATATAGCCGGAGACCTGAGCATCGTCGCGCACGACGGGCAGCTCGGTATCGAGCTCCTGAAACTCCGGCACTGTGTCGGTCACCAGATAGTGGTGCGTCATCGAGGTCGTGGGGATGTCGAGCCCGGACCACGCGCCGACTTGTTTGGCATACGTGCCGCCGGCGTTGACGACGTGTTCGCAGGTGATGGTGCCCTGCTCGGTCTCGACCTGCCACTCGCCATTGGTGGTTTGCGTGACATTGGTGGCACGGCAGCGGCGGATGATCTTCGCACCGAGTTTGCGCGCGCCAGCCGCCAGCGCAAAGGCGGCGCCTGCCGGATCGACATGGCCGTCATCGGGGGTGTGCAGCGCGCCCTGCACGCCGTCGAGATTGTAGAAGGGATGCAGCTCGCGGATCCGGTCCGGGCCGACCATCTCCATGGGAAAGCCGAGCGCCGCGCCGACCGAGATCGTCTGCTTGAGCCAATCCACTTCGTCATCGGTGTAGGCCAGCCTGAGCGAGCCGCAGCCATGCCAGGTGACGCCCTGCCCGGTCTCGGCCTCGAGCACATTCGCATAGAGATCGATGTTGTATCCGACACAGCGGCCCAGCGCGTGGGACGAGGTTGAGTGCGTGATCTGCCCTGCCGCGTGCCAGGTCGAGCCGGAGGTCAGTTCGGCCTTCTCCAGCAGCACCACATCGGTCCAACCTTCGTGGGCCAGATGATAGGCAAGCCCGCATCCCATGATGCCGCCGCCGATGATGACCACGCGTGCCTGATCCGGAACCATCGCAATTCTCCAACCCCATGGGTGCGTCTTCAACGAATTTGGATTGCAGTGATCAGTCGGCCCCGCGCTCGTTCGTCGAAACCCGCTCCCTCATCACCTTCTCGATCCAAATTCGTCTGAGCACAGCACCCTACGACGCCCAATCGGTGAGCGACGCTCCGAGGTCGCAAACACGCTAGACAGCGCTAGCGAACGAATGTACCTAAGTCAATCATGAATGATATGAATGTACCAAGCGGCTCACCAGACGCAGAAAACGCCGCCGTCACCGATGTGCTGGACCGGCTGGTTCAGGCGTTGCCGGAACTGACACCGGAGCTGGCAAAAGCGGCGCGCTGGGTGCTGGACCAGCCCGAAGCGGTCAGCGTCCGTTCGGTGCGCGAGATCGCTGATGCGGCGGATATCAAACCGAACACACTGGTCCGACTGGCGCGCGCGGTCGGGTTCACAGGGTTCGACGACATGCGCGCGCCCTTTCGCGATCAGGTTCTCAGCGGGCGGGACAGCTTTCCCGACAAGGCGCGCTGGCTGCAGGAGCTGGGCCGGGGCGGACGGCTCGACGCGCTCTATGCCAACATGGCAGCGGCGGCGTTCGACAACATCGAGAGCCTTTATTCGGCGAACGAGCCTGCCGCGCTGAAGGCCGCCGCCGACCGGATCATTGCGGCGCGCCGGACCTATGTGCTCGGCGTCGGGGTCGCGAACCCGATGGCGCGCAACTTTACCTATGTTGCGGGCATGGCGCTGGACGGCATCACGGCCATCCCGAACGCAGGCTCACTGCCGACCGATGATCTCGCGCGGGCGGATCACCGGGATGTGCTGGTCGCGATGACCTTCAAACCGTGGCGCCGCGAGGTTGTCGATGCGGTGATGCAGGCCCATGCGCAGGACGTGCCTGTGATCGCCATTTCCGACAGTCTGGCAGCGCCCATCATGATCGATGCAGCCGTTCGGTTTTTGGTGCCGACAGAGACGCCGCAGGTCTTCAACTCGACAGTGGCGCTGGCTGCGTTCCTCGAGACCCTGCTCGCTTTCGTGGTGGCCGAGGCCGACCCGGAGGTCCTCAAGAACATCGAACAGTTCCACGAACGCCGCCACGATCTCGGCATCTATTGGCCGACGGAGGGCGGTCCGGGATGAACCAAAGGGCGGAAGACATATCGCCGGTGCGCTCACTTGATGCGCGGTACTACACCGACCCGGCGATCTGGGCGGCGGAGAAGCAGGGCCTGCTCGCCCGAACATGGCAGTACGCGGGCCATGTCAGCGAGCTGCAAACTCCCGGCGACTACGTCACGTTCGAAATCGCGGGCGAGAGCCTTTTCGCGATCCGGGGCCGCGACGGCGCGATCCGCGCGTTCTACAATGTCTGCCAGCACCGGGCGCATCAACTGCTCGAGGGCAAGGGCCGCTGCAATGTCATCGTCTGCCCCTATCACGCGTGGACCTACGAGCATGACGGGCGACTGCGCGCCGGACCAAACCTGAAGGCTGTCGAGGGCTTCGACCGCGGCGAGATCCGGCTGACCGAGGTGCGCATTGAAGAGTTCTGCGGTTTTCTCTTCGCCAATCTCGATCCGGACGCGCGCGCAATGGACGACTGGTTTCCCGGCGCGCGCGCGGAGCTTTCCGCCTTCGTCCCCAGCATCGAGACGCTGGCGCCGATGGAGTGGGTCGAGGTGCCGGAGCGCTGTAACTGGAAGGTCTCGGTCGAGAACTACTCCGAATGCTATCACTGCTCGCTCGTGCACAAGACCTTCGCGACCGGTGTGATCAAACCCGAGACCTACGACATTCAGCCACAAGGTCATTGCCTGCGCCACACGACCGAGTGTCAGGATCTTGAGCAGATGACCTACCCGATCGATCTCAGCGTGCCGCATGCGGGCGACTACTCGTCATGGTTCCTGTGGCCAATGTTCTCGTTCCAGGTCTATCCCGGCAACGTCCTGAACACCTATCACTGGCCACCGCCGGGCGTGGATACCGTCACGCTCTGGCGCGGCTGGGGGACCCAGGGCGGCGCCGAGAGCGACGTGATCCGGGGGCTGGCAAAGCAGGATCTGGAGACGACGGTGGCCGAGGATATCTCTCTCGTGGAGTCGGTGCAGAAGGGTTTGCAAAGCCGGGGGTATCGCCCCGGCCCGCTGGTGGTCGACCCGTCGGGCGGCGTTTCGTCCGAGCACTCGATCCGCGCGCTTCAGCAATGGATGCGCGAGGGCGTCGATGTCTGACGACATAATGGCGGTCGAAGGGGTAGACGTCTTTTTCTCGCTCCAGAGCGATTATTGCTACCTGCTGCTCGACCGTCTGAACTGGCTCGACGCGCGGCCCGAAGCGGAGGTTGTCATCCGTCCCGTCCTGCCCGGCCTGATCCGAAATGCCGACGCCTTCGCCGATCGCGGCGTGATGGAGATGCGGTATTTCGAGATCGATACCGCGCGCACAGCAGACGTTCTGGGCATGCCTTATCGCTATCCCGTCCCGTCCCCGGTCGCGTTTGCCAGCGACAGCCTCTGGATCGCGGCGCCCGAGCAACCCCGGATCGAACGTCTCTACCGCGCGTTCGTGGCCGCAGCGGTCGCCGGGTCCGGTCTGGCCTTTGTCGATCAGGTGATGCGACTGATCTGGGACGGCGCCACGGACAACTGGCACGAAGGGACGCATCTGGCTGACGCGGTGGCGCGTGCGGGGCTTGATCTCGAGACGCTGCTCGCCCTGCCCGATGAGACCTATGACACCGCCCTGACCGAAAACCACGCCGCCATGGCCGAAGCCGGGCACTGGGGCGTGCCGCTGATGACCGTGCGCGGCGAGCCTTTCTATGGACAGGACCGCTTCGATCAGGTGCTCTGGCGGCTCGGGATAAGCGACAGACCATGAGGAGTGCGACGTGAGCTACACCAAACCCGCACGCTGGGCGGATCCGGCGATGAAGCTCTTCCCCCATCAGGTGGGCTTCACCGCGCCCCCGCATGACTTCGACGCAGCGCCCACCGATTTCCTCTCCATCGCGCCGGAAGGTGTTGGCGCCCATGGCCGGATGCTGCACCTGCCGGGCTATGCGCACCAACTGGCGCAGCGCACCGATAACTTCCACCTGCTCGAGGAGTTCGTCGAGTGCATGGCCAACAACGGCGCCGATGTTTGCGGGCAGGTCGGCACGAACTGGGTGCACGCGGGCGGCAAGACGCCATCTGATATTGCCGAATTCTTGGACCGCGTTGCCGACACCTATGAGACACCGCTCCACATGGCGGGCATGTGTCTGGTCGAGGGGCTACGCGCGCTCGGTGCGGAGAAGATCGCGCTCAACTCCGTCTACTACTGGCCGGATTGGCGCGACGGGATCGCCCGGTTCCTGCGCGAGGCGGGGTTCGATCTGGTCTATGCCGGGAACTTCGTTGATCTCGGGCTCTACGAGACGCAAGGCGAAGTCAACGCCTGCACATGGATCTTCCCCGGCGATGCGGCGGCAACCTCGATGCAGCGTCTCGCCGAACGCGCGCCGGAGGTGGATGCCTATGTGGTCAACGGCATGCCGAACTTCCGCCGGGCGGACGGCCTGCCCCAGCGGATGGTGCGCCGCGAGGTCGCGTTGGAAGAACTGGTCGGCAAGCCCATCGTTTCCTCCGATGCTGCGCTCTATTGGCGGATCATGAAGACGCTGGGGATTGCGCCGACAACGCAGCAAGGCGCGCTGCTCTCGACGCTGGGGGGCTAACCGATGCACCGGATTCTCGCGCTCTGGGCGGTGCCGCGCTCGACCTCCACCGCGTTCGAATGGATGATGCGCCAGAGAGGCGATCACACCTGCTTTCACGAACCCTTCGGCGAGGCCTGGTATCAGGGCGAGGCCCCGCTCTGGCCACGGGCGACACCGGACAGTCTGCGCACACCGGGTCTGACGCTGGAAAGCGTACGCGAGACGTTACTGGCCGCGGCGGCGAGCGGCGCTGTCTTCTCCAAGGACTTCCCGCACTATGTCGCGCATATGTGGAACGCCGACTTTCTCGACCTCTTCACCCATTCCTTCCTGATCCGCGATCCGGCCAAGACCATCACGTCGATCTACGACAAGTGGCCTGATTTTGATGAGGGCGAAGTCGGGTTTGCCGAACAACGCGCGCTCTTCGACCTGCTGACGGACCGCGATGGCACACCGCCGCCCGTGATCGACTCCGACGATCTGCTGGAGGATCCACACACAACCGTCAGGCTCTGGTGCGAGGCGGTCGGCATTTCCTTCATGCCCGAGGCGCTGAGTTGGGAGCCGGGCGCCCGCGATGAAGTCAGCTGGTGGGATGGCGGCTCGTTCCACGCCAATCTGCGGAACTCCGATGGGCTAAGGCCACAGAAGCGGGCCTATGTCGAGCTCGACAACACGCCTGACCGCGTGCGCGAGGTCCACGCCCGCGCCCTGCCCCACTATCGCCACCTCTACCAACACCGGCTGACCGGGGCGTAGGCAAAAGAAGCCCCCCGATGGACAACTTCCGGTATCGACCCCGGCCAACAATTCACCCGGTTTTGTAACAGATCATACATCCCGAGATCCGGGACTGTCGGACAATCGACGCCTCAAGTTTGTACGGAGGCGTTCACATGCAAAAGTTCTTGAGCGGGTTTCAGTTCAGCGGCGTGACCGGTGCCGCACCGACAACAGTTTCACCCGGGATGTTGTTCGGCAACCTGATCCTGTTTGGCACCAGAGCGGGCCACGACAATCTTGCCGGTCTTTTTGGCGATGACCAGATTTTCGGGTTTGCCGGCAATGACACGTTGAGTGGCAATCGGGGCGATGACCGGCTCTATGCCGGTGCCGGCAACGACCTCGCATATGGCGGCTTGGGCGACGATCTCATCTATGCCGGAGATGGCAGCGACAACGCATCCGGCGGGTCCGGCGCCGACCGCATTGACCTGGGCGCTGGAGATGACACCGCCTATGGCGGGTCGGAAGACGACATCATCTACGGCGGACTTGGCATCGACAGCGCCTATGGAGGCACCGGCGCAGATGAGATCTTCGGCGGCGAGGATGACGACTGGCTCTTCGGCGGTGACGGCAACGACGTCCTCTACGGCGGGAACGGTCTTGACCGCATCTATGCTGACGACGGCGACAACCTCGTCTACGGAGGCGCGGATGCTGACACCATCCTTGTTGTCGGCGACGGCCTGAACGGGATCTACGGCGGAGAGGATGACGACAACATCACGCTCGGAGATGAACGATCCCTGAGCACTGCGCTTCAGTCCAACCATGTCGACGGCGGCTCCGGACATGACCTGATCCACCTTCTCAACGGCAAAACCTGGGCGTTGGGGGGAGACGGCAACGACACCTTCAACTTTCATGTCTTCAGCGGCGAAGGCGACTTCACAGCCGACGGCCAAGCCGGGACCGACCACTATAATGTGGTGTTGCAGAACGGCACGCTTGCGCTTCAGCTCGACAGCTTCGAAGCGGGCGAGACCCTGACGATCTCGGGCGATCCGTTCACCGGCTTCACCACGCTCGACACCAACAACAACGGATATCTCGACGCCTTGGACAGCTACGTCCAACTTGGCGGGGGCTGGACAACCATTGCCAAGGACGGTCTCAGCGTGAGCATCCAGCACCTTGGACTGATCGACGCGGATCAGATCATTCTCGCCTGATCGGATGGCCGGGGATGGGGCAAGCGGCGCGGGTCCATCCCGCGCCGCTTTTCGTTCGGTCTTTACCGCAGCTGGCAACCGCCTCACCCAACGGGCACACCAGATCAATCTTTTCACGGAAACTGTGGCCCCGCTCACAAATCAATGGGCCAGCCTGTCGGACAATGCACACCTCGATCCACTCAAGAGGTTTTCTGATGCGAGAGTTTCAAACACCGTCTGCGTTCGTCGGCGTCTATGATTTGCACGTGACGTCCTATCTGCCCATCCTGTTCGAAGATCAGATCATCGTCGGCACCAGCAGCGCTGACACCCTCGCCGGGCTCTTCGGCGACGACAGCATCTATGGCTTCAGCGGCAACGACCATCTCTCCGGCAACTGGGGCAATGACCTCATCTATGGCGGCTGGGGCCACGACAACATCTTTGGCGGTGAAGGCGATGACGAGCTGTGGGGCGACGCTGGCAACGACTTCATCGATGTCGGCAACGGCGATGACGAGGCCTATGGCGGCTCGGGTAACGACAACATTCATGCGACCAAGGGAGGGGTGAACGAGCTGTTTGGCGGCAGCGGCAACGACACGATCATCATCATTGACGACCGCGATGTCGGCCATGGCGGCGGCTGGCAGCCCAACACGGCCTATGGCGGGATCGGTGACGACTACTTCGCCCTGATCGGCGGCGGCAGCAACGCTTTCGGCGCCGAGGGCGACGACACGTTCTATTTCTCAAGCTGGGGCAGCGATTCCTGGCACTATGCCGACGGCGGGTCCGGCACGGACGACTTTATTGTCGGCGCGGTCGACCAGTCGCTGTTCATCCAGATCCAGGGCTTCGAAGCAGACGAGACGCTGACCATACAGGGCGACTTCTTCAACGGCCTCGCAGATCTCGACACCAACAACAACGGCGTCCTCGACAGCAGCGACGCCTATGTCACCCATGGCGGCTCGTTCACGTCGATCCAGAAGGACGAGCTCTACGTTCTGATCTGGGAGAACGGTCCGATTGACGCAGACCAGATCATCCTGGCCTGACGACAAGCATTCGGGGATGGGGCAAGCGGCGCGGGGGGTCTGGCCCGCGCCGCTTTTTTCCCGCGCTAAGCACTCCCTCAATTTCATCACTCAGGACAAGACGCTTGAGCGTTGTCAAATGCGTTGGAGAACCCGTCGAGCGAGAAAACGATCCAATCATCGAACGAGCGAAGTTCGGCAGTTTCGGAATTGCCCAAAACGATCTTCATCTGCTCGAAGGACTCGAATCTGACA
>CAYYZH010000148.1:0-11048 GCA_964475765.1 uncultured Limibaculum sp. | reverse complement strand
ATCCCGCGCAACCCCGACTATAACGGCAAGGTGCAGGAGGGCGCGGGGTACTTTCAGGTCACAACAAAGAACGGCTGGCGCAGCAGCGCGGCGACGGCTTATCTGAAGCCGGCCCGCGGTCGAGAAAATCTGAAGATCCAGACCGACACGCTGGTCTCCAGGCTCCTGATTGAGGGAGCGGCTGTCACAGGGGTCGAGACGCTGCGCGGCGGCGCGCACGAGGTGATCCGAGCACGATGCGGGATTATCCTTGCAGCGGGCGCGATAAACTCGCCGCAAATCCTGCAACTCTCCGGCATCGGTGCCGGGCAAACCCTCAGCGATCACGGGATCGAAGTGGTCTGCGATCGACAGGAGGTCGGCGAGAACCTTCAGGATCACTACACCTGCTCGAGTAAGTACCGCTGCACGCAGCCTGTCACCGTGAATGACGAGGTCGCGACATGGTTCGGCAAGCTGAAAGTCGCGCTGCGCTGGCTCAAGGACCGGGGCGGGCCGATGTCGCTGAGCGCGGGCCAAGTCGGGGTTTTCGCCAAGACCCGGCCCGATTGCGCGACGCCCGATGTGCAATTTCATTTCCTCAGGTTCAGCGCGCAGAAACGCGGGCGCTCCCTCGATCCCTTCCCCGGATTTACCGTCACGATGTGTCAGTTGCGCCCGGAAAGCCGGGGGCATGTGCGGATCACGTCCGCCGATCCTGCGACCAAGCCCGAGATCCAGCCGAATTACCTCGAGAGCCGCACGGATCAGGAGACCATGGTCGCGGGGATGCGCCTCGTGCGCCGGGTGGCCGAGCAACCCGCGATGGCAGATTATGTGGCGGAAGAGTTGAAACCCGGCCCCGATGTCACAACGGATGCGGCGTTTCTGGACTATGTGCGGGGCAACGGCTCGACGATCTTTCACCCGACCTCAACCTGCCGAATGGGCACGGACGAGGGCGCCGTGGTGGACCCAACGCTAAAAGTGCGCGGTGTCGAAGGGCTGCGCGTTGCGGATGCGTCCATCATGCCGACCATCGTCTCGGCCAACACCAATGCGGCCTGTATCATGATCGGCGAGAAATGCGCTGACATGATCCTGAAGGAGCAGGCGGCATGAAGCTGACGGACATCAGAACCTTCGTCGTCGCAAACCCGGACATCTACCGGGGCGGGCCCTACTGGGTGTTCGTCAAGGTCACGACGGACACCGGCATCGTCGGGTATGGCGAGGTCTATGGCGTGGCGTTTCACCCGACGGCGCTGGTCGGCATGATCGATGACGTGTTCGCGCGCCATTTCACCGGCGCCGATCCGTTCAAGATCGAGCGGTTGTGGCGGCAGGTCTATTCCAGCGGCTTTTCGCAACGCCCGGACCCCACCGTCATGGGCATCCTGAGCGGGATCGAGATCGCCTGCTGGGACATCATCGGCAAGGCGCTGGAGAAACCGGTTTACGCTTTGCTCGGCGGGCAGGTGCACGAGCGGCTGCGCACGTATACCTATCTGAACGCGGCCCCGGGCGGCGATCAGAACGCGGTCCATAACGACCCGGATGCGGCGGCGGAGCGGGCGCTGGAGTATATCGCGCAGGGCTTCACGGCGCTGAAGTTCGATCCCGCCCGGCCCTATACCGCGTTCGATCCCCGGCAGCTTTCGCAGGAAACGCTGTCCTTTGCCGAGCGCTACACCGCCCGGCTGCGCGAGGCGGTTGGAGACCGATGCGATCTGCTGATCGGCACTCATGGCGAGATGACACCCACAGGTGCGATCCGTCTGGCCGAGCGGCTGGCCCCCTATGACCCGCTCTGGCTCGAAGAACCGACGCCGCCCGACAACATCGCGGGCATGGCACAAGTGGCGCGCGCCAGTCGCATCCCGATTTCGACGGGCGAGCGACTGACGACCAAGTACGAGTTTGCCGATCTCCTGCGCCACGACGCAGCCGCCATCCTGCAGATGAACCTTGGCCGGGTCGGCGGATTGCTGGAGGCCAAGAAGATCGCGGGCATGGGCGAAGCGTTCCACGCGCAAATCGCGCCGCATCTGTTCTGCGGCCCAATCGTCGGCGCGGCCAACATTCAGCTTTCGGCCTGCAGCCCGAACTTCCTGATCCTCGAGGGAATCGAGCAATGGGGCGGTTTCCATGCCAAGATCTTGAAGACGCCGATTGTCTGGCAGGACGGGTATGTGATCCCGCCGGATGCGCCCGGCATCGGGGTCGAGTTGAACGAGGCTGTTGCCGAGGCCCATCCCTATTCCGGTGACAGGCTGCAGCTCAGGATGCAGGATGATCCTGCATGACTGGAACGGGTGAGAACATGAACGCTCCATTTTCCCTCGAGGGCAAGACCGCAATCATCACGGGCGGCAGCAAGGGCATCGGCCTTTCCATCGCGCACCACATGGCGGCGCTTGGGGCAAAGGTCGCCATCGCCAGCCGCAAGATCGACGCCTGCGAGGCTGCCGTTGCCGAGATCGAGGCCAAGGGCGGCGAGGCCATCGCCGTCGCCTGCAACATCTCGCGCCGGAATGAGTGCGAAAATCTGGTCAAGGTCGTGGTCGACAAATGGGGCCGGCTCGACAGCTTCGTCGCCAATGCCGCGGTGAACCCGGTCTATGGCCCGTTGGCGGACCTGACGGACGAGGCCTTCGACAAGGTCATGACCTCGAACGTGCACAGCGCGATCTGGTTCGCCAATGCCGCGATGCCCCACATGGTGGATGTGGGCGGCGGCAGCTTCATCATCGTCTCCTCCATCGGGGGCTTGCGCGGCTCGGCCACACTGGGCGCCTATGGGATTTCCAAGACGGCGGATGTCGGCGTCGCCCGGGCGCTTGCCGTCGAATGGGGGCCGAAGAACATCACCGTCAACTGCATCCTGCCCGGCCTCGTGAAGACCGACTTTGCCCGTGCGCTCTGGGAGAACGACAAACTGCGCGACGACCGGATCGCGCGCACACCGATCAGGCGGCTGGGCGAGCCAGATGACATCGGCGGCATCGCCGCCTTTCTGGCCAGCCCCGCCGCGACCTTCATCACGGGCCAGGCCATCGTCGCAGACGGGGGGACCACCATTGCCGGTGTATAAGAACAAGAGACAGGACAAGAGGAATGCCTATGTCTGATAAGCCAGAGGTCATTGGGTTCGTGGGGCTCGGGCAGATGGGGCACCCGATGGCGATGCACATCGCCGGGGGTGGCATGCCGGTCATCTGTTTCGACACCGCCGATGTCGAGCCGCCCGAGGGCGCGACCAAGGCCGCAAGCCTCGTCGAAGTCGTTGCAGGAGCCGACACCGTGTTCCTGTCACTCCCGGACGGAAAGATCGTCGATGCGGTGACGCGGGAGATCGCGGTGGCCGAGACGCGTCGCGCCTCGGTGGTTGTGGATCTTTCGACCATCGGGCCGGAGGCCGCGAAGGCTGCTGCCGCTACGCTCAAAGACGTCGGGATCACCTATGTCGATGCCCCCGTGAGCGGCGGGCGGCAGGGCGCGCTGAAGGCGTCGATCACGCTGATGTGGGCCGGGCCAAAAACAGTCCTGGAGCATCATCGGCATATCGCGGACATGTTCTGCAAGAACACGTTCTTTGTCGGCGAGGACCCCGGACAGGGTCAGGCGGTCAAGCTTCTGAACAACTTCCTCTCCGGCACCGCGATGGCGGCGACCAGCGAGGCGGTGCTTTTTGGACTCAGCCAAGGCGTCGACATGAAAACGATCCTTGATGTCGTGAATGTCTCGACCGGGCAGAACACCGCGGTCTCGGACAAGTTTCCCAACCGCGTCCTGCCCGGCACGTTCGATGCGGGCTTTTTCGCGGAGCTTCTGAACAAGGACGTTCAGCTCTACCGGAAGTTCGCGGCCGAGGCAGGCACGCCCAACGCCATGGGCAATCAGGTCGCCGACATCTGGCAACAGGTCGAGAATGCGCTCGAGCCGCGCTCGGACTTCACGCTGGTCTATGAAGTGATGCGCCAGACGCTATCCCCCGATCTTCAGGCTCAGGCCGAAGCGGGCCGGAAACGAGGGGCTGCCACGGGATGACGGCGGGGGAGCCGTCTCCCGTGGCCACAATACAAGAGGTCCGGGCGCGTTATCCGGACCCATGCGTGCGTGCCGTAACAATAAACTGCAACCAGGGAGAAGACGTATGACAAGACTTCAGAAACTGAAGGGCAGACTGGCAGGGGTGGCCTTCACCGCCGCCGTCGCGGCCACGGCAGGACTGCCGTCGCTTGCGGTCGCGGGCAAGGCCGATGATACCCTGAACATCGCCTGGGGACGCGAACAGCCGACGCTCGACTTCTACTTCCAGAACTCGCGCGAAGGCATCATCATCAACCGCCATGTCTGGGACACGCTGCTCTATCGCGACCCGACCACCGGCGAGGTTTCGGGCCTTCTGGCCGAGAGCTATGAGATCGTCGATGACAAGACCTTCGACTTCAAGCTCCGCGAAGGTGTGAAGTTCCACAACGGCGCCGATCTGACCGCCGACGATGTGGTGGCCACGCTCGAGTTTCTGCTGAAACCGGATTCGACCAAGCTGATCACCCAGCCTCTGGACTGGATCGACCGGGTCGAGAAAACCGGGCCCATGAGTGTCCGCTTCCACGCCAAGGGCACAACGCCGCTGGCGCTGCTGTACCTATCGGCGGAAATCCCGATCTATCCCAAGGATTACTATGCTGAGGTCGGCCCCGAGGGCATGGGCGTCGCCCCGGTCGGCACCGGGCCTTACATGGTCACCGAGGTCGAGCCGGGCAAGAAGATCGTGTTCGAGAAGAACCCGAATTACTTCGCCGACAGCCCCAAGGGTCAGCCGAGCATCGGCAAGATCATCCAGCGCACGATCCCGGATGTGAACACGCAGATCATCGAACTCGCCTCGGGCAAGCTCGACTGGATCTTCAAGGTTCCCGCCGATCAGGCCGAGCGTCTGGGCACCATGGGCCAGCTGCGCGTGCAGGACGCCGCGACCATGCGGATCGGCTATCTGACGTTTGATGCCATGGGTAAATCCGGCGATACGCCGTTCAAGGATCCGCGCGTGCGCCGCGCCGTCTCCTACGCCATCGACCGTCAGGCGATTGCCGAGAACATCGTGCGCGGTGGCTCGACCGTCGTTCACTCCGCCTGCTACCCGGACCAGTTCGGCTGCACGCAGGATGTGACTCAGTACGAGTTCAACCCGGAGAAAGCCAAGGCCCTGCTGGCCGAGGCCGGCTACCCCGACGGGTTTACCACGCCGGTCTATGGCTATCGTGACCGCAACTTCCTCGAGCCGATGATCAGCTATCTCGCCGATGTCGGGATCAAGACGGACCTGCGCTATGGCAAATACGCGGCCACCCGCGATGCGATCCGGGGCGGCGAGGTGCCGTTTGCCTTCATGACATGGGGCTCGGGTTCGGTGCCGGATATCGACGCCATCACCACCTACTTCTTCACCGGCGGTGCCGATGACACCTATGGCGATGCCGACGTGAAGGGCTGGCTGGAGACCGGCGGCTCGACCATGGCCCCAGCGGCGCGCGAGGACGTCTACACCAAGGCGCTTAAGAAGATTGCGGACGAGGCCTACTGGCTGCCGCTCTTCACCTATCCAACGACCTACGCCATGACGCAGGATCTGGACTGGACGCCGACGGCGGACGAGATCCCGCGCTTCTGGACCGCGTCCTGGAAGTAACCTGACCAGGGCCGCTGCCTCCGGGTGGCGGCCCCTCCCTTTGAACAGGCCGCGCCCATGCTGGTTTACACGCTGAAACGCATTGTCCTCGCGATCCTCGTCTCGCTGGTGGTCTCGGCCCTGGTGTTCAGTCTTTTGTACCTGACGGGCGACCCGGCAACCGCGCTCGCCGGTGAGAACGCGACCGACAAGGATATCGAGGCGATCCGCGCCGCCTATGGCTTCGACCGGCCGATCTGGATGCAATATCTGTCGTGGCTCGGCAACGCCATTCAGGGCGATTTCGGCCAGTCCATCTATTTCCGGTTGCCGGTGACAGACCTGATCCTCGACCGTCTTCCCGTGACGATGACGCTGGGTGTCACAGCGATCACCTTTGCCATTGTCCTCGCCATCCCGCTCGGCGTTCTGGCGGCGATGTATCCAAACTCCATCATCGATCGCGCAGCGCTTTTGCTGGCGGTGGTCGGTCAGGCTATGCCGAGCTTCTGGTTCGCGCTGATGCTGATCGTGCTTTTCGCCTTCATCTGGCCGGTGCTGCCTGCATCCGGATCAGACGGCTGGACGAGCTTCGTGCTGCCGACCATCGTGCTCGGCTATTACGCTACCCCGGCCTTCATGCGGCTGACGCGGACGGGGATGCTGGATGTGCTCTCGTCTGACTATATCCGCACCGCACGCGCCAAGGGTCTGCGCCCGGGCCGCGTTCTGTTCAAACATGCGCTGCGCAACGCCATCGTGCCGGTCGTCAGCCTCGCCGCCGTGCAGTTCGGTTTCATGCTGGGCGGCTCGGTCATCATCGAGACGGTCTTTGCGCTGCACGGCGCGGGCTATCTCGCGTGGGAATCGATCTCGCGCTCCGACTTCCCGACGGTGCAGGCGATCCTCTTGCTCTTTGCGCTCTTCTACATCGTGCTGACCTTCCTCGCCGATCTTCTCAACGCGTGGCTCGATCCGCGCATCCGGGTGGGCTGATATGAACATCGCAACCCAAGCCCTGCCCGATGCATCGGAGATCACCGGCCCGACCCCGGGCCAGCGTATGCGCGCCCGAGTGCTCGGCCACCGCGGGATCGTCATTGGCGGGATCATCCTCGGCCTGATCATTTTCATGGCCCTCGCCGCCCCTCTGATCGCGCCCTACGACCCCTACGCGCAGTCGCTGACCGACCGGTTGAAGCCGCCGATCTGGTACGAGAAGGGCACATGGGAGAACGTGCTCGGCACCGATCAGCTCGGCCGGGATTACCTCAGCCGCCTGATCTATGGCGCGCAGATCAGCCTGATGATCGGCTTTCTTGCCGCCATCATGTCCGGCATCATCGGCACGGTTCTGGGCGTGGCTGCGGGCTATTTCGGCGGGCGGGTCGATCTGGTGGTCACGTTCCTGATCACCTGCCGCCTGTCGCTGCCGGTGATCCTAGTCAGCCTCGCCGTGGTCGCGATCTTTGGCGGCTCGCTCGAGATCGTGATCCTCGTCCTTGGGCTGCTGCTCTGGGACCGCTATGCGGTGGTCATGCGCGCCAGTACGCTACAGGTCCGCTCGCTCGACTATGTGGCGGCGGCACAGGCGGCGGGCTGTTCGACAAGCTATATCCTTCTCCGCGAGATCCTGCCCAATGTCGCGAACCAGTTGATCGTTGTGGCCACGCTCGAGTTCGCCCATGCGGTTCTGCTGGAGGCCGCGCTCAGCTTCCTCGGCCTTGGCGTGCAGCCGCCCCTGCCCTCATGGGGGCTGATGATCTCGGAGGGGCGCAACTACATCCTCTTCGATCCGTGGCTGATTGCCATTCCCGGCGCGGCGCTCTTCCTGTTGCTGCTGGCGGTGAACCTCCTCGGCGACGGGGTGCGGGACGTGACCGCGCCCGAGAACCGGGGTTAGAACGCGCACATGAGCCGGGAAAACACCACCACACTGGCGGTCGAGAACCTGCGCGTCTCCATCCCGCTCATGGCCGGCACGCTCAACGCCGTGCGCGGGATCAGCTTTCATGTCGACCGGGGCGAGACGCTTTGCATCGTCGGCGAATCCGGCTGCGGGAAATCGCTGACCTCGCTTGCATTAATGAACCTCCTGCCCTCGACGGCGGAGCGACGGGCAGACCGGCTGGAGCTGTCGGGACAAGACCTCAGAGCGCTCGATGAACGCGCGATGTCGGACCTGCGCGGGCTCAAGATGGCGATGATCTTTCAGGAGCCGATGACCTCGCTCAACCCCGCCTACACGATCGGCAACCAGTTGGAGGAGGCCTATCACCGCCACCACAGGGCCAGCCGTCAGGAGGCGCGCGACCGGGCGATCTATCTGCTGGAGAAGGTCGGGATCACCGCGGCGGCCAGCCGTCTCGGCCAGTATCCGCATCAGTTGTCGGGCGGCCTGCGCCAACGCGTGATGATCGCCATGGCGCTGATGTGCGGGCCGGATCTTCTGATCTGCGACGAGCCGACGACCGCGCTCGATGTCACCATTCAGGCGCAGATCCTGCACCTTCTGAAGGATCTTCAGTCGGAACTCGACATGGCGGTCGTGCTCATCACCCACGACCTTGGCGTCGTGGCCCGCCTCGCCGACCGGGTGGCGGTGATGTATGCAGGCGAGATTGTCGAGACCGGCACAAGCCGCGAGATCTTCTCCGACCCCCGCCATCCCTACACGCGCGGGCTCCTGCGTTGCATCCCCGTGCCGGGACGTACGGAGCCCGGCGCGTATCTCGGCTCGATCCCCGGCATCGTGCCCTCGCTCATCGGCGAGAGCGAAGGCTGCGCCTTTGCCAATCGCTGCGAATTTGCCGGTGACCGGTGCAAAGCGACACCCTCCAACCGCGAGCTTGGCCCGGGCCGCGCCGTCCGCTGCATCTACGACCCCGACTATTTCGAGATGGCCGGAGGTGCCGCGTGACCGGAACGCCGATTCTCGAGACGCAGGACCTGAGCTGCGTCTTTCAGGTGCGCCAGGGTATGTTCAAGCCCAAGCGCCCGCTCCGCGCCGTGAACGGCATTTCGCTCAAGGTCGCCAAGGGTGATGTGCTTGGCCTTGTCGGCGAATCCGGTTGCGGCAAGTCCACACTCGCCAAGATGCTGCTGGGTTTGCAGACCCCGACATCGGGAGACGTTCTGGTCGACGGCGTGCCGCTCTCCGGCCTCGACCGCATCGGGGTCTCCCGGCGCATCCAGCCGATCTTTCAGGACCCCTACTCGTCGCTCAATCCGCGCAAATCCGTGGGCTCGATCATCGCGCTGCCGCTACTGGCACACGGGATCGGCAGCTCTGCCGAGCGCGAGCGCGACGTGAAGAAGATCATGGATCTCTGCGGCCTGCCCCAGCGCGCCTATGACAGTTATCCCAACCAGCTTTCCGGCGGTCAGCGCCAGCGCGTCGCCATCGCCCGCGCGCTGGTCATGCGCCCGGAGGTCGTGATCTGCGACGAGCCGACCTCCGCGCTGGATGTCTCCGTGCAGAGCCAGATCCTCAACCTGCTGCTGGACCTGCGCCGCGAGTTCGACCTGACCTATATCCTGATCAGCCACAATCTCGCGGTGGTGGAACACATCGCGACGCGGGTCGCGGTGATGTATCTCGGCCGGATCGTCGAGGAGACGGACAACCGTGCGCTTTTCGGCACGCCGCGCCATCCCTACTCGCAGGCGCTCCTGAATTCGGTGCTGACGCCCGACCCGGAACTGGGCGTGCCGGACAGCCATCTCGGCGCGACCTTCCCGAATCCGATCGATCCGCCTTCGGGCTGCACCTTTCATCCGCGATGCCAGCACAGCCAAGATGCCTGCGCCCGCATCGCGCCGCGCCCAATGACGGCGGAGAGCAGCATGGTCGAGTGCCACCTCTACGATCCCGAACAGGACACCGTGACCCCGTAGGCCACGGGTCAGACCGCACATATCAAGGAGACACTCATGGATTTCGACCTCAGCCCGAAAGTCACAGAGCTTCGCGAGCGGCTGGAGGCGTTCATGGATGCGCATATCTATCCCAACGAAGAGATCCATGCGCAGCAACTGTCCGAGATGGGCTATGGCGTCGAGAACTGGCAGAACTGGGGGCCGGTGCCGATTGTCGAGGAGTTAAAGCCCAAGGCGCGTGAGGCCGGTCTCTGGAACCTCTTCCTGCCCGATTCCGAACGCGGCGGAGGGCTGAGCAATCTCGAATACGCGACGCTTTGCGAGGTGATGGGCCGGGTGCTCTGGTCGGCGGAGGTGTTCAACTGCTCCGCCCCCGATACCGGCAATATCGAGACGCTGGAGCGCTTCGGCACCGAGGCGCAGAAGAAGGAATGGATGGAACCGCTGCTGGCCGGGGAGATTCGATCCTGTTTCGCGATGACCGAGCCGAACAACGCCTCGTCGGACGCGCGCAACATCTCGTCGACCATCCTGCGCGATGGCGATGACTATGTGATCAACGGGCACAAATGGTGGTCGTCGGGGTCGGGCGATCCGCGCTGCAAGCTTTTCATCTTCATGGGCAAGACCGACCCCGATGGTGAGGACGTCTATCGCCAGCAATCCATGATCCTCGTGCCGCGCGACACGCCAGGGATCACCATCAAACGCATGCTGCCGGTGTTCGGTTTCTCGGATGCCCCGCACGGGCATGGCGAGATCATCTTCGACAATGTCCGCGTGCCCGCCTCGAACATGTTGCTGGGCGAGGGGCGCGGGTTCGAGATCGCGCAAGGCCGCCTCGGGCCGGGCCGCATCCACCACTGCATGCGCTTCATCGGTCAGGCCGAGGTCGCGTTGGAGAAGATGTGCCGCAGGGTGGCGGTCCGCGAGCCCTTCGGAAAGCCGCTCTCCGATCAGGGCGTGATCCGCGAGCGCATCGCAGAATCGCGGATGATGATCGATCAGGCGCGGCTCCTGACGCTGCACGCCGCCGACCGGATGGACAAGGTCGGCAACCGGGCCGCCCGCAAGGAGATCGGCATGATCAAGGTCGTCGCCCCAAACATGGCCGCACAGGTCATCGATTGGGCGATCCAGGCCCATGGCGGCGCGGGGGTGACCGGCGATTTCGGCCTCTCCTATGCCTATTCGCGGGCGCGCGCGATCCGCATCGCTGACGGCCCGGACGAGGTACATCGCGACCAGATCGCCCGGCTGGAGCTGCGTCAGTACTCGAACCGCTGAGGCGGGGCGGGCAGATGAGACGGATCCACGAGCTTGTCCGCACTGACCGGGGCGAGGCCATTGCGGTGGTCGACCATGACGGTCGGACCTACAGCTACGCCGCTCTGGACGCGATGGTGCGCGAGCTCGAAGGGCAACTCATCAGCCACGGCGTGCGCCCCGGCGACCGCGTGGTTCTGCTGGCCGAGAACTGCGCAAGCTATATCGCGGCGCTTCTGGCGCTCAG
>CAYYZH010000147.1:242-11069 GCA_964475765.1 uncultured Limibaculum sp. | reverse complement strand
TCGCCCTTGATCGGGGGCAGATCCACGCCAAGCTCGGTCTCGAGCCGCACGCCCGCGGAGCGCAGGCCATAGCCCGCGACGTCCACGGCGGTTTCGATCACGGTGTTGACGGAGGTGAGTTCCAGCTTGGTCGGCCGCTGGCGGGCCATCGCGAGGAAGGTCTTGACGATCCGCGAGCAGCGTTCAGCCGCCGACGAAATCTTGCTGGTGCGTTTGAGGAGAACGGGATCGTCAATTTCCTCCTCCATCATCAGCGCATGGCCAACCACGACCGATAGCGGGTTGTTCAACTCATGCGCCACACCGGCCAGCAATTCGCCAAGAGCGGAAAGTTTCTCCGACTGGTGCAACATCTGCTGCTGCCGGGCCAATTCCTCTTCGGCCAGCTTGCGCCCGGTGATGTCAGCTCGGGTGATGACGAACCCGTCTTCCGAGGTCGGGTTGCGCGAGATCGAGAACCAGCGACCGTCCTTGCTCTCGAACTCGAACTGCATGCGGTTGTTGCCATGCTTGCGCGAGCCCGAGGCGCGGACCTCGGTGGCTTCTTCATCGTCGAGATTGTGAGTGGCAATCGCCGTCTCCAGGATCTCCTGATAGGTCGTGCCCTCGGTGATGACCTCCGAGATCGCTTCGTTCAACTCGGCATAGCGGCTGTTCCATGTGACCAGCCGGTCGTGGCTGTCAAAGAGCGCGAAGCCCTCGTCCAGCGACTCGATGGCATCGCGCATCCGGTCGTTCAGGCGGGAAAGATCAGCGGCGGCCTGTTTCTGCTCGGTGATGTCGAGACGGGTGATCACCAGACCGCCCTCGGTGGTGGGATAGCGCGAGACGGCGAACCATGAGCCGTCGCCCAGCTCGAACTCCTCGCGTCCGCGGGTGCGCGAGTTGGCGTTCTCCAACGCATCGCGCACCATCATCTCGGTCTTCGGTGGCAGGCTGTCGGACAGCAGCGCGGCTTCGAGCTTCTCTTGCAACCGCACCCCGACGCGGACCATCTCGGGCACATGAGCGTTCAACTGCTCGTACTTCTTGTTCCACATGATCAGCCGGTCATCGGCATCGAACAGGGCAAAGCCCTCGTCGATGCTGTCGATGGCATCGCGCATCCGGTCGTTGACGACGGCCAGCGCGGTGGCGGCGTTCTTCTGCTCGGTCACATCGAGCCATGTGATGACGAACCCGCCTTCGCGCGTCGGGCGGCGGATCGAGCTGACCCACGTCCCGTCATCCATCTGAAACTCGAAGCTGCGATGACTGCCGCCCTCGCCGCGTTCCAACTCAGCGAGGTAGTCGTCCATCCAGAGATCGGCGGCCACGATATGCCCGGTGTCGACAGCCGCCTGCAAAAGCTCGGAGGTGTGCACGCCGGGCCGGATCTTGTCGGCATAGGGCGCGTTCATCTCGACGAAACGCTGGTTGGCCATCACCACGCGCTCATCCGCGTCGTAGAGGATGAAGCCCTCGCTCAACGCCTCAATCGCATCGCGCAGGCGCATGCCCGCTTCGGTTATCCGCTGCTCGGCGGCGATCTGATCGGAGAGGTCCGTTGCGGTCGAGACCATCACCTCTTCGCCGCGGTAGTCGATCACCCGGGCCGAGAACTGCGCCGAGAACGTGCTGCCATCGGCGCGCTGCGCGGTGGCGGGAAAATCGTCAACACGCCCGGAGGCCAGAAGCTCGGTCAGGAAATCCCCGCGGTCCAGCGGGTCGGCGAACTGCGCGCGGGCCGTCTCGATGTTGCCGAAGAGATCGACGCAGGAGGGCGACTGATAGATGATCTCACCATCGCCGATCTGGCTCATGCAGAGATTGGCGGGGCTCGCCTGAAGGATGGTCGAGAGCATCTGCTCCGAAGCATCGGCCAGGTTCTCGGCCCGGCGCCGCGCGGTGATGTCGTTCTCGGAGATGATGAACCCACCGCGCGGGGTCGGGCGGGCCTTGAGATAGGTCGTGCTGCCGTCACTGCGGGCGATCTCGATCTCGCCGCCATCCTCGCAGACGCTGATGACCTGATCGACCCATGCGCTCTCGCGCCCCGCTGCATGGACCGCAATCTGGCGCCGGGCCATCTCGCGCAGCACCGTCTCCCAATGGGTGCCGGGTGTGAGGAACGCGGCAACGCCCGCGTTGATCTCCTGATAGCGTGCGTTGCTGACGATCAGCCGGTGGTCCTCATCGAAGAGCGCGCAGCCCTCGTTCAGCACCCGAAGTGTATCCGCCAGAAGATCGTGGAGCGGATCGGAGGTCGGCGGCTGCACGGGCCCGCCGGTCTGCACCGCTGTCAGGGCATAGCCGCCACCGGGCGCGCTTTGGGAACAGAGCGTCCAGGAGGTCTCGCCCGCGTCCGCGGTCAGGACGGTTCCGGGGGTGATCCACTCCACGGCCGCGGCCCGAACGACGTCCGGCGTTGCCGTGTTGCCATTGATGCGATCGAACCCGCCGAGATAGGCCTCGACCGAGCCGTCCGCCGCGCTGACAAAGCTGTCGGTGCCGCCGACAAAGGTGCCATCGCCCGCAAACTTTGCGTGCGCGACACCTGATCCGGACGTGAACACCCCGTCTTGCATGACGCGTTTGCTATCCCCCGCGTGTTTCAGTCGATTTTCAATCAGGTGGCGAATTGTTTCAATTGTTTCAGAACAAAGGCAGCGTTTTCCCGAATTCCCTGAATTTACCATATTTTACAATGCGTTGCCCGGAACGCAAACGCGCCCTCCTCAAAATACAATTGAAACAAGAAGAGATCTGACGCGCGCGGCAGGTCTTTGCGATCATGGAACCTCTTGCCGCTTGGCTGCGAAGGATGTGTAGCCGGACGACGTCAAATACGCGCAGTCAACATAGTTCTAGGCCATTGAAAGAGGGGCTCAGCAGTGATTTATTCCCGCGCGTGGAAGTGCCCTTGGGGGAGGGTCAGCGATGTCCGATACGCTTTACGATAAATACGGTGGGTTCGCCGTCATCAGCCGGGTCGTGATGGATTTCTATGACCGGTTGCTCGATTCGGAGACCGTCGGCGATTACTTCGAAGACACCGACATGAAACGGCTGATCGACCATCAGACCAAGTTCATCGCTTATCTTCTGGGCGGGCCAGCGGAGTATACCGGGGACCGGTTGGCGCAGCTTCACGCGCATCTCAAGATCGGCGGGCCGGATTTCGACGAGATGAAGACGATCCTAGATCAGACGCTGGAGACCCACGGGTTCGAGGCCGATGACCGCGGGACTGTTATGGCCGAGATCGAGGCCCGGCGCGGCCTGATCGTTGCCGGATGACGATCCAGCGATGAGCCCCGTTCCATGAGTATCGAAGCCATCAATGAGCAGTTGCTGCGCGCGATCGGTGTTGGCGTCGCACTGCTCGAACCGGGAACGCTGTCGATCCGCTTTCACAACAAGGCGTTTGGCGAATGGTTCGAGGGCGCGGCCCCCGGTGAGGTGCTCACCGACATCATGCAGGACCTGGACGCAAGCGAGATCCAGGCGAGCCTCGCCGCGACCGGCCGCTTTGACACGGAAGCGCATGTTCGGCGCAAACGCCGTCGTCTGGTGGTGGCGGTGACGCTGACCACGACAGATGTCGATGTGCTCCTGCTGGAGTGCCAGAACATCACCCGCATCCGGGAGCTGGAGACGATGATCGAGACATACTCGGCCATGGTCGAGCGCAACACGCGAGACATCCAGCGCGAGAAGGAGCGGGTCGAGAAACTGCTCCTCAACATCATGCCGCGCAATGTCTACGAGGAGTACAAGACCTTCGGGGTCGTGACACCCCAGACCTATGATCCGGTCTCGGTGGTGGCGGTCGATTTTGTCGGTTTCGACGAGATGGCGGCCGAGATCGGACCGTCGGTGATGGTCTCGGAGATGAACGACATCTACGCCTCGTTCGACCGCATCGGCGAGCAGTTCGGGTGCGAGCGGATCAAGACCGTGGGCGATGCCTATGTCGCAATTTGTGGCCTGCCCGAGCCTGCGGAGGGCCATGCGGCGGCGGCGGCAAACTCGGCGCTGAGGTTCGTGAGGTATCTCGCGCGCCGGAACGAGACGCATGACCACAAGTGGCGCTGCCGCGTCGGGATTGCCTGCGGAAGCGTGATCGGTTCAGTCGTCGGGATCCAGAAATATGTCTACGACGTCTTTGGCCCTGCGGTGAACCTGGCCGGGCGGCTGCGCGAGCAGGCCGAGCCGATGACCGTCATGGGCGCCGCCCTTCCCGCGGAGGGGCTGGGCGACGATATCAAAGTTTCGGGCGCGGGCTCGGCTGCCATCGCGGGCTTTGGCGACGTTGATCTGCACCTGATCGAAGGAGTGGGGTGACCGGCGCGTCAGGCCGCGCAGGGGTGCCACACGAGCGTTCTAGAAATTCGCGCATGCGCCCTGCTCCCTGCCAAAGGTCCGCGTGACCAGATCTGCCCGCGTCATCCCGAGATCGTTCAGCGCGGACTGATCCAGCTTTTCCAGCTCGCGCAGCGCCGCACGTTCCCGCCGGGCCTTGTCGAATTGCAGGGCAAGCGCAGCCAGTACGGCGGCGCTCTCGATGATCAAACCAATGAAGTTCTGCATTGTCCTGTCCTTTTGCATCATTTGCGATGAGGGCAATCTAGACAGGCCCGGTTTCAGGAAAATGTCGCGTGCGCTATTGCGGTGTTTCAATTGTAACCGCCAGTTTTCGCGCGTGTTTTTGGTGTGACCTCGGCTGCTCTGCGGTTCAGCTATTGGGGTACCCGGCGCGGGCGAGACCTTCGAAATAGCGTTCTGTTTCAGGCTCTTGGGCAAAGCCGGAGCGGGCACGCAACTCCGCAACGGTATCCCCGCGGCGCAGACGCAAGGCGCGCTTTGCGGCCTCCTCCGCCTCCGCCATCCGGCCAAGATGCGCGTAGGCCGAGGCCAGCGCGCGGTAAGGCACGGCATAGCCGGTTGTCGCGCGCAGCACCGTTTGCGCCTGCTCGATCGCGCCGTAATCCTGACCCGCCTCGACCAGCCCGATGGCAAGACCACACTGCGCCACCGCAGTCAGGGGATGCCGGGTGCACTGCCTGAGAAACCGCCGAAGCTGAGAGATCCCGGCATCCGCCCGGCCCTGCCTGATTTCGGCCCAACCGCCGAAGCAGAGGCGATCCGCCTCAACGGAACCGGTCGGCGGTGGCTTGGGGTCGACATCCGGGCGCAAGATGGCCTCATAGATCGGCACGAGATCGGCCAGTGCCGCTTCTTTCAGGGTCGCACACCAGGTCGCCACGCCCTCCGGCGCCGGCTGTTCCAGATCGAGCACTGCGGCAGCAGCCCCGGCCCGCAACGCATAGACACTTGCCGCAACGTCGCCTTGGCGTGCTGCTTCGGCAAATCCGACCATCGCATCGCTGAGCGCAGGTCCGGAGCCTTCGAGCAAATCAAAGAGGCCCTGCTTCATCCGCTCGGCGCTCGAGACTTCGTCACCCATGTCCCAAAGGCGACTGAGTTCAGCATCCAGCACCCGGCCGACGATCCCGGCGCTTAGGTCCTGCCCGGTCTGCTCCTGCCAGTCGAAGCTGTCATCGGCGTTCCCGTCATAGGCGCGGGTCCAGATAGGCTCGCCGCCCGGCGTCTCCAGCGTTACGTCGAGGCGAAGCTTGCCGGCGCGGCTGCGCATCTGCATCTCCAGCGCATAGGCATCGGCTGGCCCCTCAGACCCCCGCACCGGCATCAGCCATTCCGACGCGCCGATCAGCCGGGCCAGATCTTCCCTCAACCCGGCGGCCAGTTCCTCGAGTTGGTGCCCCGGCTCTACCGTCGCCGGGCGCAGCACAATCCGGCAGAGCGCCAGCGCGTCTTCCGGCCCCGCCGGGCGCTGCGCCACGCCCGCCGCGCCAGACATCCAGACATGAACCGGTCGGGCGACGTTCTTCAGATCCTGAAGTCCGGCATCGGCAAACGTCCCGGAGAGTGTACCGTCGAGACTGTCATGGACCGCGCCCGACAGCGCAATGCCGCCCGGCACGGCGATCTCCTGAAGGCGCGCCGCGACGTTGACCCCGTCACCGAAGATGTCCTCCTGCTCGCGCACGATATCGCCGAGGTTGACCCCGATCCGCAGCTTGAGCGCGCCATGACCCTGCAACTGTTCCTGCACGGCAAGAGCACAGGCCACAGCCTGCCCGGCGCTGGCGAATTCGACCAGCCAGCCATCGCCCATGTTCTTGACGATCACACCCTGATGCGCCGCCACGGTCGGCCCGAAAATGTCAGAGCGAAACGCCATCAGCGCCCGGAGCGTGCCGTCCTGATCCCGCCCCATCAGGCGGGTGTATCCGACAATGTCTGCGGCCATGATGGCGGCCAGACGAGCTTCCACGGCGTGGCTCCCCAAGGCGGTTGCGGGTGCATCGGCTATCGCCCGAGACGGGCCTCTGTCCAGACCAAGCAGGACAAGAGATACAATTGAAACAAGAAAAGAGCTGTCTGGACATGGCAGTGTTACCCGCGGGTCAAATACTCGGCAAGACATCGACGCGCTTGTGGTCCGATCTTGTGTTCTGCCCATGATCTGGACGACCCCGCCCTGCATCTGTAGGGTGCAGGACGTGGGACCAAGGCCCAGCGCATCGGCTGTATTTTAGAGCAATAGTCGCTGGATATGACATGACGCAGACTTACAAGGGGATCGAGATCCCGGAGAACGAGGACAGCCGCGTGGCGGCGGTCAAGTCCTATGGTATTCTCGAAACGCCGCCCGAGCGCCAGTACGATGACATCACCGAGCTTGCCGCGGAGATTACGGGCTGTCCGGTCTCGTATATCTCTATCTTCGACGAGACCCGCTCGTGGCTGAAGTCGTCGTATGGATTGCCACCAAACCGCCCGCCGCGTCCGCGCGAGCAGAGCATGTGTGCGCCGACAATCTGCCAGACCGAGATGATCGTCGTGCCGGATCTGGGTGCGAACCCGCGCTATGCGGGCCTGCCCGCCGTCGTGAACCCGCCCCATGCTCGGTTCTATTGCGGGATGCCGCTGATCAACCGCGATTCGTATGCGCTGGGGACACTGTGCGTCTGGAACCATGCCGAGACCGATCTGACCGAGACGCAGTTGAACGCGATGCGCAGGCTTGGGCGGTTGGTGATGGATCTGCTGGAGGCGCGCCGCGATGTGCTGATGGCCGAGGAAGCGGCAGCAGCGCTGGAGGCCAAGTTGGATCGTGGGCGAACGGCGCTGGAGCGGGCCGAGCAGGTGGCGTATCGGCTGCTGCCCTCCGCCGCGGCGGTGCGGCTGTTGTCCAATGCTGACATTCCACCCCGAGTGCATGACAACGTGACGGCGGTTTGCGTCTCGTTTGCGGATTTCTCCAGGACGGGCGATGGTTTGGGACTGACGGACCTCGCTGAGACACTCGGGGAGTATGCGGCCGTGCTCGACCGGGTGGTGGCCGATGCAGGCCTGGAACGGATCGGGATGATCGGCGAGAGCTATGTCGCCATCGCCGGGATGCCGCGGGCACGCGACGATCATGCCGAGGTGGCAGCGGAGGCGGTCGCGCGATTATCCACCGAGATTGCTGCACTGAGCGAGGTCAGGGCAGCCAAAGGTCTCTCCGTCTGGACCCCCCGGATCGGTTTCGGGTCGGGCGGGGTCTGCAGCGCCGTGATCGGCGAGGCCAAGGCCAGCCATGTGGTCTTTGGCGATGCAATCGAGGCAGCCGCAGCGAGCCTTGGCGACGCTTAGGTCGGCGCCATGCCGCCCATCTGGTTCATGATCTCCTTGGCCGCGTTGCGCACGGCGGCACCGATTTCTGCCAGTTGCGCATCGGGCAGACGTACCGTCGGACCGGAGACCGAAACACCCGCGATCGCCTCCCCATGTTCGTTGAAGATCGGTGCCGCGATACAGCGCATGCCGGTGTAGCGTTCCTCATCGTCGAACGCCCATTTGCGCAGGCGAGTTGCATCGAGATCCTCAAACAGCGCAGTTGGGTTGGTCAGCGATTTTGGAGTGAACTCCGGCAGACCGCGTTTGTGCAGGATCGCCTCGACGGCCTCGCGCGGCATATCGGCCAACAGCGCCTTGCCGATGCCAGATGCGTGCATGTGTCCGCGTGTGCCCGGACGAAAGAACGCGCGAATGGGGTTGTGCGTTTCGACCTGACTGACGAAGACGACATCTCCGGCGTCGGCAATGCCGAGATTAGCGGTCTCCCCGGTGACCTCCATCAGCTCGCGCATCGCGGCGCGGGAGGCTTCGATCAGATTGGTGCGTTTGAGAAAGGCGCTGCCGATGCGGAACGCCTCGATACCAATCATCCAGTCCTGGCTGGGCTCATCGAACTCGACAACGCCGTGGCGCTGCATGGTGGTCAGGAGCCGGTGCGCGGTCGATGGCGGCATGCCAGCGGTCAGTGCAATCTCCGACAGGCTGCCACGCCCGGATGTCGACAAAAGCGCCAACAGTTGCAGACCACGATCAAGCGCCTGCGCGGGCGCCGACGACGCATCTGTCGGGTCCTTACGCGGGCGTCCGCGGGGCCGCTTGGCTGGAAGAGGCTCATTCATATCAGTCATGCCGTCCACAAATTCTGCGTTTCCTTAATAATATAACTTTCAAAAAAATATTCAAATATCAATCCTGGAAAACAGAAAATCACATATTTTCATATGTTTAATGGCATTATGTATTTTATGGAATATTTTTTCAGAAAAATTGCAATCAACCGGCGAATCGTCTATCAACAACTCAACGCATTGGAGGAACGACCATGACCGGACAGAACCCAGTTTTCATTCCCGGCCCTACGAATATCCCGGAGCAGCTGCGCCATGCGATGAACATGCCAACGCTGGATCATCGGGCTCCGGCTTTTGCCGATATGTTGGGTCCGCTGCTTGGCGATCTGCGCAAGGTTTTCAAGACGCTAGACGCCGAGATTATCACCTTTCCGGCGTCGGGCACGGGGGGCTGGGAAGCCGCGATCACCAATACGCTCTGCCCGGGCGACAAGGTTCTGGTCGCGCGTTACGGGATGTTCTCGCATCGCTGGATCGATATGTGCGAGCGCCACGACCTCGACGTCGAGATCATCGAGTGTGCCTGGGGCGATGGTGCGCCGACAGAGAAATTCCATGACCGTCTGGCCGCAGACCGAGGACATGAGATCCGTGCGGTTCTGGTCACTCATAATGAAACTGCAACCGGCGTCGTGTCGGACCTCGGCGCGGTGCGGAACGCCATGGATGCGGCAGGCCACCCGGCACTGCTCTTCGCCGATTGCGTCTCGTCGCTGGCGTCTATGGATTTTCGCATGGACGAGTGGGGCGTCGACCTTGCCGTCACAGGCAGCCAGAAGGGGTTCATGCTGGCAACCGGCATGGCGATTGTCGCGGCCAGCCCAAAGGCGCTGCAGGCGATGAAATCAGCAACCCTCCCGCGCACGTTCTTTGATTTTGCCGACATGACCGGCGCGAATGCCAAGGGGGGTTATCCCTACACGCCGCCCGTCCAGTTGATGTTCGGCCTGCGCAGTGCGGTCGACATGCTACTGGAAGAGGGGCTGGAGAACGTTTTCACCCGCCACCGCCGCATCGCGACGGGTGTGCGCGCTGCGGTCAGCGCATGGGGGCTGGATCTGGTGGCCCGCGCGCCGGAGCTTTACTCCGATACCGTGAGCGCAATCTATGTGCCGGAGGGGTTTAACTCTGACGATCTTACGACACATCTCTACGATACCTATGACGTCTCGTTTGGCGTCGGGCTCGGTGAGATGGCGGGCAAAGCGTTCCGCATTGGACATCTCGGCGCGATGACCGACGTGATGGCCTTGTCGGGGATTACGACAGTGGAGATGGGGATGGCTGATCTTGGCTACCCGATCGAACTCGGCTCGGGCACCGCAGCAGCCCAGGACTACTACCGCAAAACAGCGCGCCCGGCATTGCTGAAGGCCGCGTGAACGGGAGGATATCATGAAAGACACGATTTCGGACCTGGGTCATATCCCGACCTTTGACGATGTGATCATCGCGCATGAGCGGATCGCGCCTCATATTCACTGCACGCCGGTCCTGACATCCCAATACCTCAATGACCTGACCGGGGCGGAGCTGTTCTTCAAATGTGAGAACTTCCAGAAGGCGGGGGCGTTCAAGGTGCGCGGCGCGTCGAACGCGGTGTTCGGACTGTCCGAACGCGAGGCCGAAGCCGGCGTTGCGACGCACTCTTCCGGCAACCATGCGCTGTCGCTTTCCTATGCCGCGGGTCGCCGGGGCATCCCCTGCCGGGTGGTCATGCCGCGCACGGCACCGCAGGCCAAGAAGGATGCGGTCGCGGGCTACGGCGGGATCATCACGGAGTGCGAGCCGTCGACTTCTTCGCGAGAGGCGGTTTTTCGCACGGTCCAGGAGGGGACGGGCGCAGATTTCGTGCATCCATATAACGACCCGCGTGTGATCGCGGGACAGGCCACCTGCTCGCGCGAATTGCTCCAGCAGGTCAGGATCTGGATGCCGTGATTGCGCCCATCGGCGGCGGCGGGATGATTTCGGGCTGCTGTCTGACGCTCTCGACCGTTGCCCCGGGGATGGAGATCTATGCCGCCGAACCGGAGCAGGCAGATGATGCGTATCGGTCGTTCAAGGCCGGCCGGATCATCGCCGATGATGCGCCGGAGACGATTGCAGACGGGCTGAAAGTGCCGCTCAAGGATCTGACCTGGCACTTCGTCTCGAGCCACGTCACCGACATTCTGACCGCGAGCGAGCAGGAGATCATCGACGCGATGCGCCTGACATGGCAGCGCATGAAGATCGTGATGGAGCCAAGCTGCGCCGTCCCGCTGGCCACAATCATCAAGAA
>CAYYZH010000147.1:0-232 GCA_964475765.1 uncultured Limibaculum sp. | reverse complement strand
CGCGTCGGCGTCATCATCACCGGCGGCAATGTCGATCTGGCAAAACTGCCCTGGATGCAGGCCTGAGGAGGAGTTATTCAGATGAACATGCAGACATTCCCCGAACTGGAAGTCGGATTTGACGTGCCCGCCAAGGTTGGCATGGATGAAGCCGAGATCCAGACACCGTGCCTGATCCTCGATCTCGATGCGCTGGAGCGCAACATCAAGAAGATGGGCGACTATGCTAAGG
>CAYYZH010000146.1:0-11117 GCA_964475765.1 uncultured Limibaculum sp. | reverse complement strand
GGATCCCAGTCAAACTCCGTCAGGCCCAAGACCTCGCCGATGAATTCCACAGCATTGCCAGAAAGAGCGGGCACGCCCTGCCCCGCCACGCGACCCTCGGCATCATTGGGAAAGACATTCACGCCCGCGAACCACGTCCCGCTACAGCGCAGCCATTGCTCCTGAAGGCCGGGATCTTCCGCAAGCGCTTCTGCCACCGGGCGCGCTGCGCGGGCCCATGCCTCCACATCGGGATCAGCGGGGAAGCTTACCCAACCCTTCTTGAAAAACGCAGCGGCAAGCGCCGCAAGGTCAAGCCGCACGGGCTGGCTCGACTTCGGCCAGCGCCTGTTCGATCAGCGCAACACCGGCTCCCGGCAGATGCGCCCCTTCAGAGAGGATCCGCCGCCAGCGCCGCGCGCCTGGACGGCCTGCGAACGCACCCAGCATGTGCCGCGTGATCTGATGCAACCGAGCGTCGCCCGCGAGTTCGTCCTCAATGTAGCCGTACATGGCACGCACGGCTTGAGCCGGGTCCACATCCTTGCAGGGCTCGCCAAAGATCCGCCGATCCGCCGCCGCGAGAACACCAGCCGGATCGTGATAGGCAGCGCGCCCGATCATCACACCATCAAAGTCGGCCAGATGCGCCTCGGCTGTGTCCAAACTCTCGATCCCGCCATTCAGACTGATGTCGAGATGTGGCCGCTCGGCCCGCACCTGGCGCACCAGATCGTAATCCAGCGGCGGCACTGTGCGGTTCTCTTTTGGGCTCAGGCCCTGTAACCAGGCCTTGCGCGCATGCACCGCAAACCGGCGCACGCCAGCAGCGGACACCCTGTCGACAAAGTCCGGCAGCGCAATCTCCGGATCCTGATCGTCCACTCCGATCCGGCATTTCACCGTGATCTCCGGCCTAAACGGCTCAACGTTAGCAGGGTGCGGGCATGACGCCGCCTCGGCGCTTGTAGCGTCGATCATCGCAGAAACACAGTCTGCAACCAGCGCTGGCTCCCTCATCAGGCAGGCTCCGAATGCGCCGTTCTGCACGCGGTCCGACGGGCAGCCGACATTGAGGTTGATCTCGCAAAACCCGAACCCGCGGGCAATTTCGACCGCACGAAACAAGGCCTCTGGCTCGGACCCGCCCAATTGCAACGCAAGCGGATACTCGTCCGGTGCATGACGCAGCCAGCGCTCGGGATCGCCATGGATCAGCGCATTGGCCGTCAGCATCTCGGTATACAGCAGCGCGCGGCGCGAGAACTGACGGTGAAACGCCCGGCAATGCCGATCGGTCCATTCCATCATCGGCGCGACCGACAGCCGGTGCGCCGGAGGTTTATTTGACTGCTCCGCGTCCATCGCGGGCGACATAGCGCGATATCGCCCGAAATGCACCCCTGCTGCCACCTCGTCGAAGCGAGCCTTGCCATGTGGCGAACAGCGTTCATACTTCGGGCCAGACGACAGACAGGGAGATACCAATGAAACTCAGAACGATCATGCTGGCAGCGACGATGCTCGCTGGTACAGCCGCCTTTGCCAGCGCCGAGACAATGCGGTGGGCCCGCGCAGGTGACAGTCTGACGCTGGACCCGCATGCCCAGAACGAAGGGCCGACCTCGGCGCTGGCGCATCAAATCATGGAGCCGCTCGTGATGCGCGATATGACCGGCGCAATGGTGCCTGCATTGGCCACGGAATGGGCGGTCTCGGGAGAGGACCCGAATGTGTGGATCTTTAGGCTGCGCGAGGGCGTGACCTTCCATGACGGCGCGGCCTTCGACAGCGAGGACGCCGTCTTCAGCTTCGAGCGCGCGATGACGCCTGACAGCGACTACAAGGAACTGCTCGCCTCCGTGAAAGAGGTCAAGGCCAACGGTCCCTACGAGTTCCATATCGTCACCGATGGTCCGAACCCGATCATGCCGTCGAACCTCACCAACCTGTTCATTCTGGACAAAGGCTGGGCCGAGGCGAACAACGCGGTCAAGGTGCAGGACTTCGAGGGCGGTGAAGAGACCTTCGCGGCACGAAACGCTAACGGCACCGGACCCTACATGCTGGTCAGCCGCGAGCCCGATACCAAGACCGTCCTGAAGGCTTATGACGGTTATTGGGGCAAGGGTGAGTTCCCGATGCAGGTGACGGAGATCATCTACACCCCCATCCAGAACGCCGCGACCCGCGTGGCGGCACTTTTGTCAGGGGAAGTCGATTTCATTCAGGACGTGCCGGTGCAGGATCTTGGCCGCGTTGCGGATGCCGACGGTCTGGATGTGCGCACCGCACCGCAGAACCGGGTGATATTTTTCGGCATGAACCAGGGTGATGCGGATCTGGCCACGGATGATGTCGATGGCAAGAACCCGTTTGCTGACAAACGGGTGCGCGAGGCGATGCTGATGTCGATCAACCGCGCTGCCATCCGTCAGGTCGTGATGCGAGGGCAATCCCAGCCCGCCGGGGTCGCCATGCCGCCCTTTGTGAACGGCTGGACGGCTGAGCTGGATCAGGTTCCCGCAGTAGATCTCAAGAAGGCCAAATCGCTGATGTCCGAGGCGGGCTACGGCGATGGGTTCTCGATCACGCTGAATTGCCCGAACGATCGCTACATCAATGACGAGGCGATCTGTCAGGCCGCCGTGGGCATGATGGCGCAGATCGGCATCAAGGTGAACCTGGACGCCAAGCCCAAGGCCCAGCACTTTCCGCTAATCAACAATCTTGAAACCGACTTCTACATGCTGGGCTGGGGTGTGCCGACCTATGACAGCGAGTACATCTTTAACTTCCTCGCGCACACGAAGAGCGAGAAGTACGGCTCTTGGAATGGCACGCGTTACTCCAACCCGGATCTGGATGCCAAAATCGTGGCGCTCGCATCGGAGACCAATCTCGACAAGCGCAACAACGACATCGCGGCAATCTGGAAGCAGGTACAGGACGATATCCTCTACCTGCCGATCCACCACCAGGTGCTGAACTGGGGCATGAAATCGAACATCGACACGATCGTCGCACCCGATGATGCCGCCAAGTTCAAGTGGTTCAAGTTCAAGTAACCGCCTGAAGTGCCTTTGGCCCTCCCGTCTCGGCGGGAGGGCGCTTCTAGTTCTTCCCGAGACCGACTTTCCCGGCAAACGGGTCCCAATCGGGATCGCGGTGCCAATCGTATTCCGAGCCATCCGCCATCCACTCCGCAGCGTCCTCACCAAAGAGATACGCCGCTGCGGCGAGGCTCATGTCGATCCCCGCAGAGACCCCGGACGAGGTGAAGAACTTACCATCCTGAACCCAGCGGGCCTTCTCGACCCACTGAACCTCCGGCCCCAACCCGACCGTGCCGCGAAAGTCCTGCTTGTTCGTGGTCGCCCGGTGCCCATCCAACAGACCGGTCATCGCGAGAAGGATGCTGCCGGTGCAGACCGTCATGACCAATTCCGCCTTGGTGCAGGTTTGCGTGATCCAGTCGGTCGCCGCCTCACGCCTGCCCGCCTCAATGGCGCTGTCACCGCCGGGGATCAGTACAAGATCGAAATCCGTCCCGTCCCGCACAGTTTGATCCGGCAGGATGCGCTGCCCATGCCGGGTTGGCACCGGGTCCATGCTCTCGGCCACCATAGTGATGGCGATCCGGTCATCGAACCCGCCTAGCATCTCCAGTGGACCAAAAAGATCCAGAGTCTGCACGCCGGGGAAAATGAAAACTGCGAGCGATTTCATCAGGGCTCTCCTCGATTAGCTACATATCACAACCCTTCATCAGAACCCGCCAGATCACGCCTTGTTTGCATTATAAAACGGCTTCTGTCGAAACCGTCACAATCCCGGGACGCCGCCACAAAACAAACATATCTGATCACAGATCGGACAAATGCGCTCCCATTCATCGTCTCTTTCCGGGGTCTATATGACCTCACGAGCGAGGGGCTCGTAGTGAAAACGGGGGGACACATCATGTTGAAAGCAACAGTTCTTTGCTTGGCGTTGGCCATGGGCATCGTTTCCGGTCTGCGGGCCGAGGAAGTTACCGATCATGCGGATCTGGCGAGCATCGCGCCATCGATCAGTCAGGTCGGGATCGCCCACTGAGTTTCTGGATCTGGTCCGCCGACCTTGTAAGGTGGCGGGCCAGATCCACTGTAACCTGCCGGAAGCTTAATCTGGTCTTGACCCAAGCCGAGTGATCCGGCCTATGCTGCCCTCTGCCCTGGGGGACCAGCATGCTCGCCTACATCATCCGCCGCGCTGTCCAGTCTGTCGTCGTGCTGTTGTGCGTCGGGCTTGTCGCGTTCTCAATGTTCCGCTTTGTCGGCGACCCCGTCGAGAACATGCTGGGACAGGAGCGCACCGACGCTGACATCGAACGTCTGCGTGGCAAACTGGGGCTCGATCAGCCTTTTCTCGTGCAATACGGCAAGTTCCTGCACGGTGCGGTGACCGGCGAATTGGGCGTCAGTTATCGCCAGGGCCGACCTGTCGCCGACATCATCGCCGAGCGCGCACCAGCAACACTCGAGCTTGCGGCCGTCTCCGGCCTTTTCGCAATTTTGCTCGGCATCGGCCTCGGCGTTTACACCGCAATCAGACGGGATGGCTGGCTTTCAAACCTTATCATGTCCTCCAGCCTGATCGGGGTCTCACTACCGACGTTCCTGATCGGAATATTGCTGATCTATGTCTTCGCAGTCGAACTGAAATGGCTGCCGAGTTTCGGACGTGGCGAGGTCGTCGATCTCGGTTGGTGGCGCACTGGCTTCCTCACGGAAAGCGGACTCAAAGCCCTGATTCTGCCCGCAATCACCCTCGGGCTCTATCAGATGACACTGATCATGCGGCTGGTCCGATCCGAGATGCTCGAGGTGCTGCGTCAGGACTACATCCGGTTCGCCCGCGCACGTGGCCTGAAGGAGCGCGCGATCAACTTCCGCCATGCACTCAAGAACACGCTGGTGCCGGTGATCACGATCACGGGGCTGCAACTGGGCGCGATCATCGCCTTCGCCATCATCACGGAGACGGTGTTTCAGTGGCCGGGCGTCGGTCTCCTCTTCGTCAACGCCATCCAGTTCGTCGATATCCCCGTGATGGCCGCTTACCTGATGCTGATCTCAGTGCTGTTCGTGGCCATCAACCTGATCGTGGATTTGCTGTATTTCGCAATTGACCCGCGGCTGCGCGCCGACCGGACGAGCACCGCATGAGTGCCCTCGTCCGTGCCTGGCAGTCCGATGTCGTCTGGGCCTTGCGCCATTCACCCGTCGCGATTGCGTCCTGTGCAGTGACACTGATCCTCGTGCTCGGCGCCGTCTTCGCCCCGCTGATCGCGCCCTATGACCCGTTCGATCCCGGCACGCTGAACTTGATGAACGGGTTCTCGAAACCGATGGAGCCGAACGCGTTCACCGGCGAGACTTTCTGGCTCGGCACCGACGATCAGGGCCGCGATGTTTTCTCGACCATCATATATGGGCTGCGGATCTCGCTCTTTGTCGGCGCTATGGCCGTGCTCTTTGCCATGACCCTTGGGATCACGCTTGGCCTCGTCGCCGGCTATGTCGGGGGCTGGACCGAAACCATCATCATGCGCATCGCCGATGTGCAGCTCACCTTCCCATCGATCCTGATTGCCATGCTGATCTTCGGCATCGCCAAGGGCTTCACACCGGTCGACATGCGCGACCAGATGGCGATCTGGGTGCTGATCATCGCCATCGGGCTGTCTGACTGGGTGCAGTTTGCCCGCGTTGTGCGCGGCGCCACTCTTGTTGAGAAGAACAAGGAGTACATTCAGGCCGCCCGCCTGATCGGGCGCAGCCCCGGCGCGATTATGCTCCGCCACATCCTGCCGAATGTACTCAGCCCCGTGCTGGTCATCGCCACGATTTCCCTCGCGCTTGCGATCATAGCTGAGGCGACCCTCTCGTTTCTTGGCGTGGGTGCACCGCCGACCCAGCCTTCGCTTGGCACCCTGATCCGCATCGGTCAGGGGTTCCTCTTCTCGGGCGAATGGTGGATCCTCTTCTTCCCTGCGGTCACCCTCCTTGCGCTTGCGCTTTCGGTGAATCTGCTCGGCGACTGGCTGCGCGATGTGCTGAACCCGAGGCTCAGATGATCCGCCGCACCCTCATTGGCGTTGGCGTTCTCATCGTCGTCCTCATCGTGCTGTCGTTTCCTTATGTCGAGGAAGCGTGGTCCGATCCCGAAGGCCGGCCCCGGATGGTGGCAGCACTGCTGGGCGTGGCGGGGACCGCCGTGACAGCTTTTGTCGCGTTCGGTCTCTGGATGTTGCAACACCGGGCGGACCGGAAAGCCGAACAGGCCCGGCGCCGGGACCGCCAGCACCGCATGATGATTGCGCTGCGCGCCGAGCTCGGGCTGAACGCGAAGGCGCAATACGACTGGTTCGCGCCAGAGCGTTCGGCAGGTCGCAAGGAGACCTATCTGACCGAGATGCAAGCCGCCGACGGTGCCGAGCACTCGATGCCCATGGCGGTCGTCAGCCAGACCAACGAAGTGTTCGACAATCTCAAGGACGAAATCGCCGACCTGCCCGGCGGCGTGATTGCGGCAGTCATCGCCTACTACCAGCAGGACGAATACGTCTCTCAACTTCTCGCGCGGTTTTCAGATGGCACCTTCGAGAAAGTCTCCGTCGCGCGGCGCGAGCGGGCCATTGAAGCCCTCTTCACCGTCGGGCGCAGCACGCTGGCCGCAGCGATCATCGCGTTCATGGCCGTCGACGAGGCGTTGATTGAAGAGGGAATTCCCGCCAGCGCCGATATGGAGCGCATGCGCAGGGACATCACGCAGATGGGGCACATTCTGGCCGACCGAACAAGCGAACAGGCGGAGACGACATGAGCTTTGGATTGGACTGGAAGGCATGTCGTAGAGAGAAAATCCGCGAATCTGCAATTTCACGCGGACACCGAGTTAGGAACAGCCATTGCAGGCCGCGTCAAACGATGACGATCGGCGGTCCTGATACGATGTGTGTCGACAGTTTCAATCCAAACACTCCACATTGCCCCATAAACATAGGCGAAATCGGCCCGATTATCAAGGGACGCCCGGTAGGACGCGGTCATGCCGTCCGGACACCATGCCCTTACCCGATGTATAAAGGATGAATTCTGTACCCATGCAAGCCCCTGTCCTGTCCGTGCGCGATCTGGTCGTCGAAATCCCGACCCGGCAAGGCGTGCTACGCCCCGTCGATCAGGTCAGTTTCGACATAGCGCCGGGAGAAATTCTGGGCGTTGTCGGCGAGTCGGGGGCAGGCAAGTCGATGACCGGCAATGCCGTGATCGGGCTGCTGGACCGCCCGGCCCGGATCACAGGCGGTCAGGTCCACCTGAACTCCAACCGCATTGACAATCTGACCCGCGATGGGCTGCGCCGGGTGCGTGGCAAGCAGATCGGCATGGTGTTCCAGGACCCGCTGACCTCCCTCAATCCGCTCCTGCCCGTCGGTGAGCAACTGGCCGAGACAATCCTCGAACATCTACCCGTTAGCCGGTCGGATGCTCAGGACCGTGCACTGGCCGCGTTGGAGGAGGTCGGCATCCCGGCCGCCCGTTCGCGCATGGACAGCTATCCCCACCAGTTCTCCGGCGGGATGCGCCAGCGGGTGGTCATCGCGCTCGCGCTTTGTGCCGAGCCGGTTCTGGTCATCGCGGATGAGCCGACCACGGCGCTTGATGTCTCGGTCCAGGCCCAGATCGTGGCTCTGTTGAAACGGCTCTGCCGGGAACGGGGCACCGCGATCATGCTGGTCACCCATGATATGGGCGTGATCGCCGAGGCCGCCGACCGGGTCGCGGTAATGTATGCGGGCCGAATGGCCGAGATCGGCCCGGTGCGCGAGGTGCTGACCAATCCCGCGCATCCCTACACGTTAGGCCTGATGGGCTCGACGCCGCTAGCAGCCAAGGGGCAACGCAGGCTGAACCAGATCCCCGGCGCGATGCCGCGGCTGACCGATCTGCCACCGGGTTGTGCCTATCACCCGCGCTGCCCGCAAGCAGAGGAAAAGTGCAAGAGCGATCCGCGCCCAAGGCTGGATGCCGGTCGGGGCCGCGCCTCCTGCTGGTTTGCCCGCACGCGATCAGAGACCCCAGCATGACGACGCTGGTCAAGGTCAACGCGCTAAGTCGTATCTTCGATGTCTCCAAGCCGTGGCTGAATCGAACGCTGGAACGCCTGCCGAAAGCACTGCTCACTGCAGTCTCAGAGGTCAGTTTCGATATCGAGGCACAGACCATCTACGCCCTCGTCGGCGAAAGCGGTTCGGGAAAATCCACCATTGGCAAGATGGTCGTTGGTCTCTTACCGCCCAGCGCCGGGGCCGTCGAAATCGGCGGCGTGGATTTACACCGTGAAACCGACAAGGGCCGGATCGAGGAGACACGCTCCGATATCCAGATGATCTTTCAGGACCCCTACGCCAGCCTCAACCCGCGCTGGCGGGTCCGCGATATCGTGGCCGAACCCGTCGCCGCATGGGGCGGTGAGACAACCGGTTTGGCCGAACGACTGTTAGAACAGGTTGGTCTCGCCGCAGCCGATGCGGACAAGTTTCCGCATCAGTTCTCCGGCGGCCAGCGACAACGGATCTGCGTTGCCCGCGCGCTCGCCTCCGAGCCAAAACTCATTGTGTGTGACGAGCCGACATCGGCCCTCGATGTCTCGGTGCAGGCGCAGGTCCTGAACCTGATGAGCGATCTGCAGGAACAGCTTGGCCTAACGTACCTCTTCATCTCGCATGACCTGACCGTGGTGCAGCATATGGCGGATCGTATCGGGGTATTGTATCTCGGCCGTCTCGTCGAAGAGGCCGAACGCGATGCGCTGTTCGGAGGACCCAAGCATCCGTATACGCAAATGCTGTTCGAAGCAGCCCCAAAGCTCGACGGCTTCGGGCGCGAAGTGGACCCGCCAAAGGGCGAGATCCCCGACCCGATCAACCCGCCTACGGGCTGCGCCTTTCATCCGCGTTGCCCAATCGCAACCGATCAGTGCAAGGTGGAGCGGCCAGAGATGCGTGACCTCGCAGGGCACCGGGTTGCATGCCATCTGGCGACGTGAACAACGGGGAACTGACATGACCGACCACGCGGGCCTAAAGGCCGACCTGATCGCCAAGGGCGTGACCACCTGCATCGCCTCCTATGTCGATATGCACGGGGTATCGAAATCGAAATTTGTCCCCATCGGCCATTTCGAGCAGATGATGGCCGGGTCCGAGATGTTCACCGGCGCAGCCCTCGATGGCGTCCCGCAGGAGATCCACGACGAAGAAGTCTGCTGCATGCCGGATGCTGCCAACTGCATGATCCTGCCATGGGAGCCGACGGTCGCGCTGCTGCCCTCCGATCTTTGGTGCGAAGGCAAACCGTTCGAGCCCTGCTCCCGCAACATCCTTGGCCGTCAGGTCGACCGCGCCGCCGAGATGGGTTTTACCATGAACCTCGGCATGGAGGCCGAATTCTTCGTCTTTCGCGATGCATGGGAGGAGCGCGGCGAAGAAGCGGGGCGCGATCCGGTCTCGCCGCTGCAGCATCTGGAAAAGCCCGCCTATGACACGGCCCGTCTTCTCGACAACCTGCCCTGGCTCGGAGAGTTGGTGCAGGCGATGAACGATCTCGGATGGGATGTGTATTCCTTCGATCATGAGGACGGGATCGGACAGGTCGAGATCGATTTCGCCTATGCGGATGTGCGCACCATGGCGGACCGGTTCGTGTTCCTCCGGATGATGGCGAACGCAATCGCCCGCCAGCACGGTGCCTATGCCAGCTTCATGCCAAAACCCTTTGGCGAGCGGACAGGCAGCGGCGCGCACTTCAATATGTCGCTTGCGGACGCCAAGACCGGAAAGAACCTGTTCAAATCGGCCGACGATCCACGTGGCTGTGGGCTAAGTAAGGTGGGTTATCAGTTCCTCGCCGGCATTCTGCGCCATCTGCCCGCGATCATGGCGACGGTTGCTCCGCAGGTGAACAGCTACAAGCGGCTGGTCAAGCAAGGCTCGATGTCGGGCTTCACCTGGGCTCCGGTCTTCGCGTGCTATGGCAACAACAACCGGACCAATGCGATGCGTATCCCGAAGGGCGGGGGACGGGTCGAACTGCGCGCCGCCGATAGTGCCTGCAACCCCTATCTCGGCGCCGCGATGTGTCTGGCCGCCGGATTGGAGGGCATTTCCGAGGGGCTGGACCCCGGCGATCCGAACACCGAGAACATGTATCTGATTTCGGACGAAGAGCGCAACAAACGCGGGATCAACATGCTGCCCCGCACGCTGGACGAGGCGGTGCAGGCGTTCAAAGCCGATCCCCTGTCCCGGCAGGTCTTCGGCGACGCGATGTTTGACAGCTGGGTCGCTTACCAGGAACAGGAATGGCTTAGCTATCTCAACCACGTCTCCGACTGGGAGCGCGAGCGTTATCTCCGGTTCTTCTGATGACTGGCTCTGATGTATCCCGGGCACCGCTCCAGGATCTCGCGTGGGCGCAACGAAGAGGTCCCGGATCAAGTCCGGGACCGCGCTCGGATGGATGGCACACATGCATGTTGAGGACTTCTTCACGGGCTTACCGCGGGGCTCTGGTGGCGTGTTTCGGGGCGCGCGCTGGCGCTATGCGGTTTGGGGAGAACTGTCGCCCACGCGCGACAATCTTGTGATCTACCCCACACGGTTCGGCGGCACGCATGAGCAGAACGCGTTTCTGATCGGTGAAGGGATGGCGCTTGATCCGGCGCGTTACTGCATTCTGGTGCCCAACATGATGGGCAACGGGGCCTCAGCATCGCCGTCGAACACGCCGGATTTTCCGGAGGTGGTAACCCATGCCGACAACATTGAATTACAGCGCCGCCTGATCGCAGAGCGCTTTGGAGATGCTCCGATCCACCTCGCCGTTGGGTGGTCGATGGGCGCGCAGCAATCCTACCGCTGGGCGGTGGAGGAGCCGGACCGGGTTGCACGTCTCCTCACGATTTGCGGCACGGCCCGAACAACGCCGCACAACCGTGTGTTTCTGGAGGGCGTGCTGGCCGCGATGGAGGCCGACCCGCGCTATGGCACCGACGAGGCCCCGGTGGCCGGGCTTCGGGCGGCGGGCCGG
>CAYYZH010000145.1:0-11150 GCA_964475765.1 uncultured Limibaculum sp. | reverse complement strand
GCTCTGGGACGGCCACAAAGCCACAGTCGCCAAGTACTCGAACCCCCTTATTGATCTTGCGGGCTATCTGAGAAGCCTAACTGCCGCGCAGCGCCTCGGACAAGCCAAGCAGCTGGTTAAGCAGCGCATCAGCACCTTGTTTCCATATGCTTACGCCGGGGGAGCACCACTGCGCACCCGTGTGCTGGCTTTGGCAGGGACTCAGCATAGACTGGAGCCCGAATTGATCTCGGCGTTCATCCTGGCCGAGCAACGCGACCAGTCCAAGCTGGAAGATGCCAAAGATTACACTGCTGCCATGAGTTTCCTGAAAGGCAACACGTCTATTGGATTGGGGCAGGTCGTCGTTTCCACGGCACGCACATACGAGTTGTTCCTTAATCTGCTGACCTCGGTGACGAGCGCCCGACTGACGCATCGCCAGATTGCTACGCTGCTTGCGTCTGATGAGTACAATATCTTTGCCACCGCAAAGTACATTCGTCTCATGGCCGATCGAGCATCAGGCATGTCGATTGCAAGTTTGCCGAAAACCAAAAGCCACTATCCTGCTATCGATCTGGTAGCCTTCTCCCGACACTCGAAGGATTGGCCAACAGACAACGTGCTGGCAATGGCATCGGAATATACATCTAAGCCTTGGGATGACAGCCTGCGGCCATACTGGGCTGACTTCGTGGGTCAGGCCTATCGCACGTACAAAGCCAGCGGGATTGCATTCAAGTGAAGATCTCGACCAAAGCGGCAGCGCTCATGATTCTCGGTCTAACGGCATGCAAGGAGGAGGATGTGGTTCTCGGCGACAGGGTGATCCACGAGAACGGGCTATCAGTGAACGTACCGTTGGGCTTCGAGATGACCGAAGCCCAGGACGGGTTTGTCTTTCGTCAAGCCGGTCAGTTACGCACGGCAATGGTTGTTACACTCCGGAAGCTCGAGCATGAGCCTACTAGCACGGGCGCAGCGTCGCGGGAGCTAGGAGGCGCTGACGTCAAGTTTGAGATCCTCGATCACGGGAGTTACTCCGGTGGTACGGAACACGAACTGGTGGCGTGGAAGGCGACGCCACCTGTCTGGATAAAGCTGAACGCGACACAGCAGATCGAAGGTTCAGCCCCAAACTTTGCGCTTGCCTGGTCTGTTTTTGAAAAGAGCGTCGTGATCCGGTCGCCCACGGTCACTCTAACCCCATAAACTGGTTCTAACTTTCTATTGGTCGTGGGCGCTAAGTAGCGCGCTGTATTGCTCATCCGCATCATTAAAATAGTGAGACCATGCCGCCTTGAGGAATGCGAAGATCCCGAAGTAACGTAGTCCACATGTGTCACAAAGCCCGATTTGTCTCATGGATCACCCAAGGATGCGACCGCAATGAGCAGTAGAAGCAAATGACTGATTCGGCGTCCTGCAAATGCGAACTAGATTTCCCGGATGAACGTCCGGATTGGGCCGGCTGTTTCGTTCCATCGTCGGACGAACAACTTGCCGGAACGGTTTCTGCAGTTGGGGGCTCGGCGGGATACTTGTCGAGATGAACGACTTTGCATCCTAAAGGTAGGGTCCCGGTTGTTCAGATTGCGGCCAATAGCTAAAGATCGATCGTGGATGTGTTGGGAGGACAGGCCCGTGGGGCTGATGCAATCATCGCAGATCAACGGTGCATCTGTCTGGAAGGCTGAGGACTTTGCGCAGGACGCGGGCTGGATCTACCATTTATCGGCGCGTGATATCGAGGACCTGGAGGCCGCGCTCTGCATTCAGCGTGCCGCCGAAAGACCTTTTCCGCATTTCGGGAAGAAGGACTTTCCGCTGCCTCACCTCGCCCCGCGCCTCGCCAGCTTTGCCGAGGAACTCGAGAATGGCCGCGGTTTTGTTCTCCTGCGCGGGCTGCCCATCGAGCGCTTCTCCGATGAAGAAATCGACAGCATCTATTTCGGACTGGGCCTGAACCTCGGCCAACCCGTGGGGCAAAACCCGCAAGGCGACCTGATCGGACATGTGATGAACGTGGGCGACCCTGCCGACAAGAATACGCGCGTCTATCAGACAAACCGCTATCTGCCCTACCATACCGATCCGTCAGATGTTGTTGGACTTTTGTGCATCCGCAAGGCGAAGGTCGGCGGGCTGAGCAGCCTAGTATCGGTGCACGCCGTCTATAATGAACTCCTGGGCCGGTTCCCGCAGTATCTCAGCCTGTTCTACAAGCAATGGTACTATGCCCATCTGGGCGAGGATCTCCCGAGTGCGACGTCGCTCTTCGCGCTGCATGAAGGGAAGCTGAACTTCCGCTATCTGCGCCAATACATAGAGCTTGGTCACGAAGTGCGGGAACAACCGCTTTCGGATGTGGAGATCGAGGCGCTCGATATCCTCGACAGTATCATCCAGATGCCGGAACTGCGGCTCGATATGATGTTAGAACCTGGGGATATTCAGTTTGCCAACAATCACCTCATTTTGCATTCCCGAACAAGTTTCGAGGATTTCGAGGAGCCGAACAAGCGACGCAAACTGCTTCGGCTCTGGCTGAAGATGCCGAATGCCCGCAAGCAACCGCCCGGTTTTCCCGGACGCAACGGATTTGCGCTGCCGGAGCAAGCCCATTGAGCCCTGTGCGAGAGCGTTACCCTTGAAACGCTGAGTCGCACCATCGGGCGTTGCAGTGTCCGAAAACCTATTTGAGTGAAATAATAGATCTCTGAGCGACAGACAGATCACTGTCGCCGCTTCCGTAGACGAAACAGATGACCTGTGCGGCGTCCCGCGAATGCAAGGGCTGGTTCGTGACTCACGGTCGGATATGGGCCGATAATCTCGTTCGAGCGCACGCCTCTCCCAACGCATGAAGGAGGACAATAGCCGTTCGACCGGATTCATGCTCCGGTAACCTTGTGCCCGTTAGCTCCGCCCATGTGGAATTGGGTGCCCTTGGTCCTGCCGGTGTTGGTTCCGTCCTGGCGCTTCTTCAAGACCATTGAGCCATCCCCAAGGGTGCAGTGGTCGCTGCTTTCGGAACATGACGATACGGCGGTCAGTTGGCATGATTTCCGGCCACGCGCGGAGCACGTCTCATGGCTTGAGATGGTCCGGCGCCTGTTCTGGAATCCGGCCTGGAACGAAGCGTTGTTCCTCGTAAGTTGTGCCGAACGCATCCAGCAACACCCGACGCCTCACAGCATCAACGAGATCCAGAAGCGGATTTCACGCGAAACCGAACGGATGCAAATCGATGCAACGCGCAGGCGGCTACAGTTTCGGCTCGTCTTCGTTCATCGGGGCGATACCGGATTAGCACAAGAGGTCGTGTTTCTCTCGGATGCCATCGCGGTTGATTGCGGAAGAGGTCGATGACTCTCGAACTCGCAATGCGGGTCACGGAAATACTGTTGGCACTGGCCTTCCTGCAGCAGAGCGCCGAGCATATCATCTGGTCATGCGATGAGCGGATGTTGTTCCTCCCACGGTTGGTGCTCAGCGCGATCCTCGTGGTGGGAGTTCAGAGCCAGTGGGTGCTGTTGGCTATGTCTCTTCACAGCCTGCTTGTCTTGCGCCGTTTTCATGGACCGTACAACGGCGGCAGCGATCGCATGGGCCTGCTGATCCTGTATTGTTTATGCCTCGCACACATGCTTCCGGAGGGCGTTGGCCGCGAGACAGTTTTCGGGTATCTGGCCGTGCAGGTGATCCTGTCCTATTTTATCTCCGGCCAGGTAAAGATGGCCAACCCGGAATGGCGGCGCGGGCGCGCCTTGCAAGATGTTTTCAGTTTCTCGGCTTATCCGGTGAGCGAAAATCTTCGAGCCTTGGCGATGCGTCCGCGGTTACTTTGGTCAGCATCCTGGGGGGTAATGCTGTTCGAGGTTCTTTTCCCGTTGAGCCTGCTGAACGAGACGACACTGTTAGCTGCGCTCGCACTGGCCGCTCTCTTTCATCTCATCAACGCGTGTGTTTTTGGGTTGAACCGTTTTCTGTGGTTCTGGATTGCTGCCTATCCCTCGATCCTGTGGCTGCAAACCCGTTTGGTGCAGGTCGCCTGACCTCACACCGATGGGTTTTTCATTTATGAAGAGCGGGGGCGTCTCGCTCTATTCGTCCCTGGTCCATATCGACCCGATGGGGATGGATATCGGATGGTAGCGGCCTTCCCCTGGTTATCTCTGGTGCAGGCATCCACGCCTAGAGCTTAGGCGGATCACCGTCGCGCTTTAACTCATCGAGGGCCGCCTCGATGTCGAGCCCGGTTGTGGCCTTCCACTTTTCCCAGGCGGCCCGCCAGATCTGATCGACATCGGTGAGCGAAACGAAGAGCGACGCGATCCTGGTGCCGCCGGGCGTGACCGGTCGCGCGGCGACGGTCAGGGCGGTGCCGCATGCCACAGATACCAGGTCGCGTTTTGGCGTGTCGGAAAAGGCCTTGATGAAGGGAATCGATTGCAGGTTGGTAGGCACGCAGCCAGCGTTCCAGTCCGCCAGATCGATTTGCCTGCCATCTCGCGTTGTGTGCACCTCCGCGGCAAAGCCTGCATCGGTGCGAGCGAGCGAGATCCCATACTTCTCTTTTACCGCGCGCTCGATGTCGCTGATCGTGTGCCTGCCTGCCATCTGCCAGTGCCGTTGAAGACAGGTGATGCGTGGCTCGGCGTTTTCACCATCGATCTCGGGCGCGTAGATGATCTGAAGCTGATCAGTCTGCCCCTCGTCGAGGGTCCGTTCATAGGTGATGTGCTCTTCGCGCCATCCCGGGCCTGAGAGGATGTGGGAGGCTTTGCGCTGGAAGCCTGCCTCTTCCAGGATGTTGCTGGCAGCAGCGGCCTCAAGGCCCGGAGAGAGCCCGAGAATGTCCAGGTTTGAGCCGCGAGCTGGTGCCCTCTCATCGGGCTTGGTGAATCGCAGCGGGATCGTTGCATTAACTCGATGTCGTTGGGTTAGGATCGCCTTATGAATAACGGAGGAGGATCCAATGCCAAAGCGCGACCCGTTCAAATGTCATCGCTTTCCGCCCGAAGTCATCCTGCTCGCAGTTCGCTGGTATTGCCGGTACCCGCTGTCGTACCGAGATGTGCGAGATCTGTTAGCAGAGCGCGGCATCCACGTTGATCATCGCGGTCAACTCGTTGATTTCCGGCTCACTGCTAGACGTGACGCCAAAGCCGCTAAGGCGTTCCTGCGACAGGCCAAAGACAATGCGCGCCTGTACCAGCCGATGACAATCGTGACGGACAAAGCGCCGACCTATGCACGTGTGATCGGTGATTGGAATATGACGAACTTCCTGGACGACCCGATCCTGCATGTCGATCGCAAGTGGCGAAACAACATCGTCGAGTCTGACCATGCAGCAATGAAACGCCCGACCACTCCTGGCAAAGGGTTTCAGTCGCTACGGACTGCGAAGGCGACGCGGAAAGGCATCGAGGCAATTCGAACCATCAAGCGAGGTCACGTGACCGGCCGACAGATCGGGATCACAGGGGAAGTGTCATTTGTGAACGGCTTGTTCGGATTGGCTGCTTGAACGGGCCGGGAACTCCGAGCAACTTCCCGCGCCGCTGAGTTAATGCAACGATCCCGGCAAACTCATCCTGCTGAGGCCTTGCACCAAAGCCGTGAAGCAGCCATCGCTTACGACCGTTGCTACACCACCATGACGGCATCTACGCACCAACGCCGCGCGATACTTCGTCATCGGAATCTTGTCCCGGTGCCGCTCGTTCAATTCGCACGCCATGGGCACGTCGATCAGCGACGGCACTCCTCGCCATCTGTTCTGAGAAAATTGAAGTCCATCACCCAACCGAAGCGATCTTCACTCTGGATCTTGAACCAAAACGTCCCCAGAACATCCTTCTGCTCCAGAACACGGTATTTCTCGCTCATTGGCACGTTGCTCAGTTTTGCCGACAGCACGCCAGGTTCTTCGCGGAGCTTGCCCGGAAAAACGGTGAAGGACACGAAACACTCCGGGGGATCGGCCATGAGAGATATGAGGTTCAAAAGTTCGACACCATCTCCGGCGGCCCCGGTCGGCTGTGTGCCGAGGTGTTTCTGAACCTCCATCAACGCCGTTTGGGCCTCACTGCCCCATGCGCCATCTACCTCGCCAGCATAGAGACCCAGACGCTGTAGCTCCCTTTGTACGGCCTTGATCTGCACCTCCGGCAAGGCGCGCGGGTCCGCATCGAGAACCTTCTGCTCGGGCCTGGCAGGGGCAATCGCCAGCGTGAAGGCTTGCAAAAGGTTCCGGGCCTTCCGGGCGGCGGGAGATCCGGGATACTCCGTCACAATCTCCTCCAGTGCGCCGGTCTGGTACGTGCCTGCAGGAAGCTCCAGGGCAGCGTTCAGCAATCGATCGGCAGCTTCATAGGGCGACTCCAGATGCCCATCGGCCGTTTCGTGGAAGTAGAATTCCCGCGCCATAGACGTCACGACTTCGGGGCGTTGCTCCTCCTCGGTGCGCGCCCGCACCTCTGCGGTCACACGCTTGAGCATGACGGAGATCTCCAGTTCCGGCGTAGGCAGATGGTTCAAGAGCGCAGTTGTGAACGGTGAGTTTGCCTCTCCCATCCCATCCAGTGCCAAGTTACCGGGCGCAGTTGCAAAGACCACAAGCGAGTTCGGCGCGTTCAGATCGATCGGCGCCAGCCCACGCGAAAGACCAGCCGTGCTTCGTCCTGCCGCTCTGGTTTTCTTCACAAGCGTATTGGCCAGAGGGTTGTTGCGGCACGCGTCGATGATGGCGATGGCCATCTTGGCACCCGACCCATAAACGGCACTCATGATGTCGTTCAGATCGTAACCGTCCTGATTGATCAGGAACGCGTCGGCGACTTCGGCCGATCTCGACAACAGATAATTCTTGCCGTCGATCTGCATGCCGTGACCTGCGAAATAGAAAAGGGCAGCCTCGGCACCGCGTGCCTTCTCGTAGAAGGAGACAAGGTCTCGTCCGAGTTGCGCGTGGTCAGCGTCGATGCTCAGGATTGTCTCAAACCCTGCGGCGTCCAACACCTTTGCCATGGCTCTGGCATCATTCGGCGGGTTTTCCAGTGAGGCTGTATTGTCATAGGTACCGACACCTACGACGAGTGCGACGCGCGAGGCCTGTGCGCCGGATGCGAGGAACAGGAACGCCAGAAGGGTCAGCAATCCCAGGCGGAGGTGCGTATAGTATCTCATTGGTTGGTCGCCTCGACGGACACGGTCACCGGCTGAGGGGCGGATCGGAATCGCCCACCCGCGACAGACAGGCAATGCAGATCCTGGACAAGCGCCAAACGAGACGCCTTCTCCGCGTCCCACGCAAGATCGAGATGTTCTGCTGCACTGGCCATTGCCGCGCGCGTTCGCGGCCCCTCACTGTTGTCAGCCCCTCCCGGGTGCGCTGCGTCGGGCAACAATCCATCGTCGACAAGACCAATTAGGGCGTTTTGGATATCGCGAACCTTCCAGGATAGCCCGGCAGCCTCCAGCCCGCATTCATGCATCGGGTCGAAAGGTCTGGGTTCCGAGACATTGATGTCCATCTCCGCACCGACTTTGTTGATCGTGATGCTGGTCGTCAGATCAGGTCCGACCCGCACACCATCAACGCGATGAAGTTTGGCCCCTGTTTCAATCTCCAGAACATAGGTCCCCGACGGGGCCGCCTTGGGCGCACTGCCGATCTTTCCTTCCAGGACCGTATCTCCGCTCGAGTCGACGAGGCGATAGGGTGCGGTGAAGGCTTCCTTGAGCAGCTTTGCGAGGTCCTCGGCATTCTCGGCGAGGAAATACTCCGCCTGAATGGCACTCGCCATGGCCCGGATGCTGGATTCGACTTCAGGGTCGCCAACATCGAACCCGATGATGTTGATGTTCAGATCGCTGACCCCTTCGAGGAAAAGGGCTTCCATCCGGGCGACGGGATCCTCCGCGCACTCGTCCTTCCCATCGGTCACGATCACGATGATCGATCCGGGGTTCGCATTTCTGACCGCCGCTTCGATTGAGCCCGCAAGCGGAGTGGTCCCATACAGGGGCCGCTGATTGTCCAGAAGACCGCCGACCTTGGCCTGATTAAACTCGCCTTCAAACATGGTCTTGATGTCCTTGCAGGCTGTTTCCTTGCCGTCCCGCTCTCTCAATTCCGAGCCGTAGAAAATCAGTTTGAAGGGCGCGCCATCCGGGATGGTCTCCGACGTGCTGCGCCAGGACGCGCGCCCGACATCGATGCGCGATCTCCCGCTCGATGTCGGCTCGCGCATCGACCCCGATATGTCGAAGACGAGATGAAGATCGGGCATCGCCGCGCTCGGTATCTGCTCTCCAACTGAACGAACCTGTATCTGGCCTTGTCCTCTTTCGACCGAGGGGTGCAGAACGTAGGTTGTCGGTGTTGAGAGGTCCTTTGCAATGCCTGCGTAGAAGGCTTGAAGTGAAGAGCTGTCAGCGGCAAAAAAACTGCTTCCATCGGTGGCCAGCGACAGGTGCTGCAGGATACGGCTGCCGGTGCTGGCAAACGCCTGTGAATATCGGCTGAGCCCGGAGCCGAGACCAATCGTGTAGAGCCGGACGCGCTTCTCCTCGAGCCTGCGCCACAGCGCGTTGTGCCACATCTCACCATTATGCGCGCCATCGGTCATCACGAGGATCGCCTTGTTGCCGGCACGGTCATCGAGCAGGTCCAGACCAGTGGCAATCGCATCATAGAGGCTGGTGCCGCCATCCGGGGCGAACTTGCCTTTCAGGCGCCCAGCCAGCTCAGTCTTGCTCGTGGAGAACCCGCCAGGCAGAACTTGCACCCGGTCGCTGAAACGGATCAACTGGATGGCCTGCCGATCCGGCGCCCGGCGCACATATTCTCGTACCGCCCGCTCGAGATCCGCTTCACTGCCCTTCATGCTGCCGCTGGTGTCCCAAATGACCACAACCGATGTCGGCGGCTCGCTCAGGCGCAGATACTTCTCATCTCCCTTCAAGCGAAACGTCAGGTTGGCCGTTTGTGCGGGCAGATCGCCGGGGTCGAAGGCGCTGATCACGTCACCACCCGCTGTAATCAGTTCAATCCGGTGGCGGATGTTCGGAATGCCGTCATATTGCAACGCAAGCGCATTGGCATCCTGACCCAGATCCGGGATCTCGAAGATGTCGACTTCGCTGAGGGGGGCAATCGTGCCAACAAGATCAGACCCGAGATCCAGCATCATGGCTTGCTCAAACGTGTCGTTGGGTTCGATCTCGTTCGCATCCGGCACCGCGGGGTCTGTCTGAACCTTCGCAGCCCCTGACGCTGGCTGATCCGCGAACATCACCGAGGCCGGGCTCACGCCCCCGGTCTCGAACACGTGAAGCTCGCTCATGGTCGTGCGGTCCGCACCTTGGTTGTCCAGCAGCCGCACCTTGAGGAACCGGGCTTTCTGTCCAACGGGAAAACTGTGCCGTTCGGTATTTCCCGGTATCGGGAAGCGGCCCACTTCGCGAAAGCCGTCGAGGGGCGTGTCCTCGGAGACCGCAATCGCCACCTCGCTCGGCCAGGTTTGCTGCCCCGGGCGTTTGCTGAGCGCGATCTCAACCCGGTCGATCTCCGCCAGCCGATCCTTCTTGAACGCAAGCGTGAAGTCCTGGGGAAAATAGTCATCCGCCGATTGCCAGGACGTCGCGGGATCATTATCGAAAAGACGGGCGGCAGAAAACTCTTCAAACTTCGTGTAGGTGACCAAAGCCCCGCCTAAAGCCGGGAGCGCGACGTTGGCATCGATGCCATCCACGACCGAACGCGCAGCGCCTTCAGGTTCGTAGACTTCCACCTCCATCAAGACAACCGTATCTCCGTAGGTCTCGAGAATGTCGAACTTCAGATATTTGGCTTCGACGGGTGCATCGAACGAAATCCGGTGCCGGCGGAACTCCCGTTTCAGGCGGAATGTGCCGATCTCTTCAAAGCCACTTGCCGGGCCTGTCTGCGATGCGCTGATCCTGACGCGTTTCGGAAAATTGTCTGACACCCGGTCAAAGTAAGTATTGGGCGGTACAAAGCGCCGCGTATCCAGAACGACATCGCTGATCGTCGCGGTCTGCTCGTCGTGAAAGCCTATCGTGACTGCCGGTCGGCGATCGTTCTTGCCAACAGACCAACCGCAGTTGTCGCAGACGTCATTTTCCAAGATCGGGCTCGTGTAGATCATACCATCGTTCAGATGGCGCACCCGCCATTCCGGCGTTCCCCATTCCGAGCTTGCCTGCACAGCGCCGCCCAGGGCCCGCAGCGCAATGTTGGGGCGCCCCATGTCCAGATCATCTTCGATGACCTCCGCGGTGTCGAAGCGGGAAACGACATCAAAGACCGCCCCTCTTTTCCCGTTCAGGTCGACACGGTACCGACCGATGGCAAACCCGTCTTTCGGCGCGTTGATCACGACGCTGTTCCATCGGCCCTGCGGGGTCTGAAGATGGCCCGACATGATCTTTCGATTGGGATCATACCCCTCGACGTTCTCGGCAATGATCGCGAGGGAGCTGAAAACCTGCCGACCAGTCGTATTGCGAAAGGTCAGGACAATCCGCCGGTCGGTCTCCTTGAATTCGCGGGTAGGATCTTGCGGCTGGTGGTTGGACGCGCCTTTGGCAAAGGTGATCGACAACCCCTCCGCATGTCCGTGCGGACCGCTTTGCGCATTCGCATCCGTCGGAAGCAGGCAAAGCCATAAGAAAACGGCAATCCAGGACAATCTGGAAAAATCTGCTGTGCAATCTTTATTCCGGGTCATGGCGGCATCACCCTCATCAATGTCACCACCAGTCTATCATACGTTGAGTAAGTTTTGAGCCTCGGATGGTGAAACACCCATCCTGTTGCGCCCAGCCCAATCCCGATCCCCTGCTGCCAGTTCTCCATCTGCAAGCGGGATATGGTGACACAATTGGCGCATTGAGTTCAGTGCAAAAACGCGCATAGGTAACCAAACGTCCTAAAACCTTCGCAACCCCTTGCTTTCCTCCCCTGCCCAATCATTCCCGATAAGATCCCCTTATCGAGAATGATAGATTTGGCGACGTCCGTTCCATGTTTCCTACCGGAAATCGGTGTTATCGCTGCTTTCTTATGCCGCCAACAGGCGGTTTATGGCGGCATGAAGCGGCATCGCACGAAGACCGCCCTGCCCCGGGAG
>CAYYZH010000144.1:1256-11288 GCA_964475765.1 uncultured Limibaculum sp. | reverse complement strand
TTCCCCGGTTATGCCAAGAATGCGGACCACATGCTGCGTGTCATGCGCAACCATCGCCGCGCAGCGCACTCCGAGACGACTGGCTACGAGAAACTCGCAACTCTCCCTGTGGCGCTTGACGCCGCGAACTGCCCGGACGCGCATCTGGTCGAGCGCGCCCGGGCCTCTTGGGACCTCGCGCTCTCGCTGGGAGAGGAGCACGGCTATCGCAATGCACAGTCCTCGGTGATTGCGCCCACGGGCACGATCGGGCTGGTGATGGACTGCGATACGACGGGCATCGAGCCGGACTTCGCCCTGGTGAAGTTCAAGAAGCTAGCCGGTGGCGGGTACTTCAAGATCATCAACCGCGCGGTGCCTTCAGCACTCGCCAATCTTGGCTATGCCGAAGATCAGGTCGAAGCGATCATCGACTACGCGGTCGGCAAAGGGACGCTCGATGGCGCACCCGGTGTCACGACGGAGAAACTGAAGCTGCTGGGCTTCGGCCCAGATGAGTTCAAGGCCATTGAGGGCGCGCTTGGAGCGGCGTTCGACATTCGTTTCGTCTTCAATCAGTGGACGCTTGGTGCACAGTTCTGCACCGAGACGCTGGGGCTGGACGTCGCGAAAATGGCATCTCCGGATTTCGATCTGCTTCGTGCAATTGGGTTCTCGGCGGCGGACATCGAGGCCGCGAATATCCATGTCTGCGGGACCATGACGCTGGAGGGCGCTCCGGGCCTCAGGGACGAGCATCTTCCGGTCTTCGATTGTGCGAACCCGTGCGGCAAGACCGGCACGCGGTATCTCTCGGTCAACAGCCATATCGACATGATGGCGGCGGCCCAGCCGTTCATCTCAGGCGCAATCTCCAAGACGATCAAGATGGCGAACGATGCCTCCATCGAGGACGTACAGGATGCCTATCGTCGGTCGTGGGAGAAGGGCATCAAGGCCAACGCGCTCTACCGTGATGGCTCGAAACTCTCGCAACCGCTGTCGGCAGCCTTGATCGAGGACGAGGACATCGAGGAGGCGAACCCCGCAGCCGCGGCCCAGATCGTTGCGGAGAAGATTGTCGAGAAGATCATCGTCAAGGAAGTTCCAACCGGCAATCGCGGTGATCGGCTTACGCTGCCGCATCGGCGCCGTGGATACACCCAGAAGGCCATCGTTGGAGGCCACAAGGTTTATCTTCACACTGGCGAGTTCGAGGACGGCCAGCTTGGCGAAATTTTCATCGACATGCACAAGGAAGGTGCCGCCTTCCGTGCGATGATGAACAACTTCGCCATCGCGGTCTCGATGGGGCTGCAATATGGCGTGCCGCTCGACAAGTTCGTGGAGGCGTTCTGTTTTACCCGGTTCGAACCCGCTGGGATTGTCACCGGCAATGACAACATCAAGAACGCAACCTCGCTTCTGGACTACATTTTCCGCGAGTTGGCGGTCAGCTATCTTGACCGGACCGATCTTGCGCATGTCGAGCCCGAGGGCCAGCGCTTCGACGAGCTAGGTAAAGGTGTCGGCGAGGGTGAAGTGAACGTCGCCGAGGCCGAAGAGCGTGTCGCCGAACCGGCCATCGAGATCGTCAAGAAGATGGTCTCGACCGGGTTCAACCGGGGTCGTGCTCCGAAAGAGTTCACCGTACTGCGTGGCGGTGCCCAGACGAACAGTGAGATGCCGGTGCAGATGCAGATGACGGCGGGTCCGGTGGCAACCGCGGCTGCGCCGATTTCGTCGACCGCGGCGATCGGCTCGGCCGCTGCGGTGACGATTGACCGGCGCGCGGAAGCACGGATGAAGGGCTACGAGGGCGATGCTTGCGGCGATTGCGGGAACTTCACGCTGGTGCGCAACGGCACCTGCATGAAGTGCGACACCTGCGGCGCGACGAGTGGGTGCTCTTGACGCCGACAACAGAACACGGGCTTTGGGGAGCCTCAAAGAGATCAGGCCGCAGGCGAGACCAACCGGGCAGTGAAGGTCCATAAAAGAAGCCTGAATATACAGACTTGGGGGCGGCCACTGGCCGCCCTTCCTCTTTTCTGCTGTTGGAGAAGCTGCTGCGCGTCGTGGACGCACCTTACGTGGCAATGTCGTGAGATCTGCGGACTTACGTTTCAGCCGAACTATCTCATGCCCATCCCCGTCCGGACCGCGAGATCACGCAGTGGGGCAATTCGATTGAGAACGGCCAGCCCGGCTCGACGAAGGTCCCTCAACGGTTGCGCTTGGGCCAGTGCGGCCCTGTTCAGGACATCTACGCCTGCGACCCGGCTCAGCATGTGGGGCATTGCCCTTGCGGCATAGGTGTTTAGGAGCCTTGGATCTCCGGGATCGGCGGCCCCCTTGATAAGACCAGCGAGAAGTTCGATATCCGCAAGGCTGGTGTTCAATCCCTGTGCGCCGATGGGTGGCATTACATGTGCGGCTTCGGCGATGAGGGCAAGGCGTTCGGATGTCACCTTGGTTGCGATCTGGGAGATGATCGGCCACACCGCGCGGTCCCCCATGATCTCCAACCGGCCGTAGAGTTGCATCGTCTCTTGCGTCAGAACACTGGCGAGCGCAGTGTCATCAAGCGCGGCGCGTTCCTGCGCGAGTGGACCGGGCATCATCCAGACCACTGAAGAACAGGGCATGCTGTTCTCGTCCGGCATCGGCACAAGCGTGAGGGGGCCGCCAGTGCGGTGGATCTCGGTGGAGATCCCGTCATGTGGCCTTGGGTGGGTAACCGCGAACACAAGAGCCTGCTGCCCATACGCCCAACGCTTCATTTGGATGCCGGCCAGCTTGCGCAGGGTCGAGTCCCTCCCATCCGCTGCGATGACCAGCGCGGCGCGGATCTGCGTGCCATCCGAGGTACGTACCAACGCTTCACTTTGGCGTGTGGTGCAGGCGGTTACGCTGTGTCCCTGGCGCAGATCGACATTACTCAGCTCTGACAGTCTCTCGAGAAGAACCTTGCGTGCGACGCGGTTGGGAACGTTCCAGCCAAAAAGATCATGCCCGGCGGCGTGTCCGGTAAAGTCCGCGGTTTCGCGTGGAGCGAGCTCTCGGCCGCCCGCATCTACAATCCGCATGACCCTGAGTGGCGCCGCATAGTCCTCCATTGCGTGCCAGCATCCGGCTTGCTCAAGTGTCGCAATGGCTGGTTGCAGGAACGCGGTGGTACGTAGGTCACTGCCTTCACCGATAGACGTCGGAGCGGGATCGACCAGAGCGATGCTATGACCGTCGGTCGCCAGTCGGGCCGCGGCGCTGAGACCCGCAATGCCGCCGCCTGCAATCAGTATGTCGACCTTATCCATGATATGGGATGTAGGACGGCAGGGCTGTCTAGGCAATCGCGGTGACGAGCAGAGTCGCAGAGGTCTTAAGTGCGCAGAGACTGGAAGAACGCACGCAGGAGCGCAGCGCATTCGGCTTCCGAAATGCCGCCATAGACCTCAGGCGCATGGTGACAGGTGTCATGCGAGAACACTCGTGGGCCATGCGCGACCCCGCCTCCTTTGGGATCCGCAGCGCCGTACCAAAGGCGCCCGATCCGTGCATGCGAGATCGCACCTGCGCACATCGGACAGGGCTCGAGTGTGACCGTGAGCCCGCATCCCGTCAGCCGCTCGGACCCCAAGGTCTTGGCGGCAGCGCGGATCACAAGGATCTCTGCATGCGCGCTGGGATCGGCGTATTCGCGTACACGGTTCCCGTTGGCAGCCAGAATCTGCCCGTCCGGCGCGCTCAGTACAGCACCGACTGGCGTCTCGCCACGCTCTGCCGCAGCCCGTGCTTCGGCAAGTGCCCTATCCATATGTCCCTGAAACATCAGCCGCAGATTAGGCGGTTTGGTTCTGGCGGGCCAGCCCGTCAGCGGCTATTGCGATGTCATGACAGAGTCAACACGACCCGGCGAGCGCATCGCCAAGCGATTGGCCCGCGCGGGCCTTGCCTCGCGGCGGGAAGCGGAGCGCATGATCGAGGCTGGCCGGGTCACTGTGAACGGCAAGCGGATCGAGAGCCCGGCCCTAAACGTCACGGCTCGCGACAAAATCACGGTGGACGGCAAGCCGGTAGGCGAGGCGGAGCCGGCACGGCTCTGGCGCTATCACAAACCGCAGGGGTTAGTTACAACCGCTCGGGATGAAAAGGGACGGCGCACCGTGTTCGATGCCTTGCCGCCAGAGCTTCCACGAGTGATGAGCGTCGGCCGCCTCGACCTGAATTCCGAAGGGTTGCTGCTCCTGACCAATGATGGAGAGCTCAAACGCAAGCTGGAGCTGCCTTCCACCGGATGGCTGCGCAAGTACCGGGTCCGCGTGCATGGCAGTCCGACGGACGTCACACTGGAGCCGCTGCGGAAAGGGATTACGATCGAGGGCGAGCGGTTTCAGAAGATGACTGCAAGCCTTGACCGCCAACAGGGTGCGAACGCATGGCTCACCATTGGCCTGCGGGAGGGGCGTAACCGGGAAATCCGCCGGGCGATGGAGGCGATTGGCCTTGCAGTGAACAGGCTGATTCGCATCAGCTACGGACCGTTTCAACTTGGCGATCTTTCAACCGGCGGGGTCGAGGAGATCAAATCGAAGATACTGGCCGACCAAATGGGTTGGCGCGAGCGCTGACCCATTGCCAATTGGGATTTGACTGCACGTGATCTGCGGGCCACCGTCCGGGGCATCAATGGAGGACGCTTTGCATGCGCATAGATGGGCTGCAATATGCCAACTGGTCGGAGAAGATCTTTCGCCAGATGCGCGAAGGCGGCGTCGACGCGGTGCATGTGACAATCGCCTATCACGAGAACTTCCGCGAAACCGTGTTGAATTTCGAACAGTGGAACCGCTGGTTCGAGCAATACCCGGATTTGATCCTCAAGGGGCAAGCAGCCGGCGACATCGACTTGGCGCGTGAAACCGGCCGGACCGCAATCTTCTTCGGGTTTCAGAACCCCTCGCCGATTGAGGACGATATCGGGCTGGTAGAGATCGTACACAGTCTCGGCGCCCGGTTCATGCAACTGACGTACAACAACCAATCCCTGCTGGCGACTGGGTGCTATGAGGCCGACGATGCCGGGATTACCCGCATGGGTCGTCAGGTTATTGCCGAGATGAACCGCGTGGGTCTTGTTGTCGATATGAGCCATTCGGCGGACCGCTCGACGATCGAGGCGGCTGAGATCTCGGCACGGCCGATTGCGATTACGCATGCCAATCCTCACGCTTGGATGCCCGCATTGCGGAACAAGCGCCATGACGTGATTGAGGCCGTGACAAGCCGGGGCGGGATGCTGGGCTTCTCGCTTTACCCGCATCATCTCAAGGACAAGTCCGCCTGCACAATCCAGAGCTTTTGCCGGATGATTGCGGACACTGCCGAGCGTTACGGCGCCGAGCATCTCGGTCTTGGCTCGGATCTCTGTCAGGATCAGCCGGATAGCGTGGTCGAGTGGATGCGCGTCGGGCGTTGGACCAAGGAGGTCGACTATGGCGAAGGCTCGGCCAGCAATCCTGGATTTCCCCCGATGCCCGACTGGTTCCGGGACAACCGTGACTTCGGGAACATCGAGAAGGGCTTGCGAGATACGGGCATGAATGACACCGAAGTCGCCGGGATCATGGGCGGCAACTGGTATCGGTTCTTCGCCGAGAATTTTGGACCGCAATCATGAACGAGAGCCGCCCAGTCATAGCCCGCCGTGATCCGGCAAAGGTGATGCGGCTCAGCCGGCTCGGTTCGCTCCATCAATGCCGTCTCAGTTTCATGCGAACTCTGACACGACGCATGGCGACGGAGGGGTGGCGGTTCTCGCGTCCTGTATTTGAAATCGATAACGTCGGAATTGGTCATGCGGTCTATACCGTTGACACAGGATCATCGCGGTACTCCCTTGTGGCATTCGCTCATGATTTGCCGGAAGAGCAACGCTCCGACCGGGTCATTGCCACCGCGTGGGATGCGACCTTTGCCCTTTTTGATGGGGATCCGGATCAAGCCGACATCGAGCGCCTTTCGCGCAATGTGCCGTTTCAGGAAGCGGGCCGGGTGTCCGGGAGCGAGTTGACGCTCAGCCGCGCGAATCGGTCAGCGCGGTTGTGGGAACATGTTGTGTCTTCCCTAGCAGCCGGGCGGCAGCCCGATGCCGAGGCACTGGCGGGAGTGGGTTATCTCATGCGCACGACGGCCGTTTACGGATCCGGTAAATTCGGGGCGGCAGATCGCGAGCAAATCGCGGAGCGCCCGGAGATGCAGGCACCGTTCCAGGCCGAGATGCTGACGGTCTATCTCATCCGCACCTTTGTGCGTGATCTCGTGCATCATCATGCGCGGGTCAGGGGCGGCAGTGCAGCGGTCGATCTTGATCCAACGCTCGCGCGTGGGTTTGGTATCGGTAACTCAACGGGCCTTGGTATGGCGCCGTTCATTGTGAACCATCCTCGTCTTTTCAATAACTGGATCGCGGCGCGTGAGGACGCGATTGCCCGGGTCAGATCGTTGCCGACCGCAACGCCGGATGCCGCCAGCCAGTTTCGGGATTTGCTGAACCGCTGCGTTCGTTCGGTAGGCCTCTGGAGATCTGATCATCCGGTTCAGGTGCGCAAGATTGCAGCACTTACGGACGACCTCGACCGTCTGATCTCTCATTTGAAGTCCGAAGATCTAAATTTTGACCACCCCTGGCATCGGTTGCTGAACTGGTCTGAAGATACCCTGTCCGAAGAAGGTCAGGAACTGACGGCGTCGCTGATCCTCGAGCCCTATGGTGACCTCGTCGATCCGTTGACGAAACAGATGGCTGATACTCATGAGGCTCACGTTCGGATCGATGGAAGTATGCGGATTGGCGAGCTCCGAGCGCTGCTCGAACACAGTTTCGGGTGGGCATTGGAGACAGACTGGGAAGCCCCAGAGAACCGGTCGCGCGTCTGGTATATTTCGGCTGAAAAGCTGGAACCGCGTTTGGGTGAACGCTTTGATGAGCCACTCGATCCGTACGAACAACCGCTTGCGCCTGCTCGTGATGCGGCGGCGGCATATGCCGAGCTGAAATCATGGAACAGTGATTGCACGGTTGCCGAGTTTCTGCTGGCTCGCCCGCACCACCGCCCAACGGTGCGCCGTGCTCAGATCAGCCGGATGGCTCCCTTTGGTGAGATCCAGGACAACACGATCTCTGCCGCATTGATGCCGATTGACATGCTTCGCGCCAAGCTCTCGTTTTTCGGCGCGACCCATTTTGACCCGAGGTCCGATCGTTGGGTGCGGATATGCATGTATTCGGGCGCGCCCTATCCCGACGAACTCACCTCCGACACCTGTGATTTTTGGGTTTATCCGCCCGGCGCCGCATGACCTTTGCCTTGAACGAGGTCTGTGCCACGGCCACCAAGGCTGCGCGCGGCGCCGGGTATAGCTGGGGTTTGGCGGAAGAAGCCGGGTTTGCCACGCGTTGGCTGGTCGGTCAGGGGCTGGATGGATGCCGCGCTTTGGCCGGGTTTTTGACCGGCCCCGTGCCGCTCAATTTGTCGGGATCGCTACCGCAAAAGGGCAAGGCGGGCTGGGGTTCAGAATCCAAGCTGCTTTGCCCACTCCATATGGGATCCGCCCTGTCCGACTTCGCGGGAGATCTGACTTCACACGGTGAGAACATTGGCGCGCTTGCGCAGCCTATTCTGATCGTGCCGTTTCTAGGCAGCGCCGCCAAGGACCTCGACGTTTCCATCACAGCCACCTGGGCGAGCGTGCAGATCACAACAGATGGCCGGTCTGTCAGCGTGACAGGGGCAGTTGAGCAACTTGATGCAGTCGTCGCGTCAGAGGTCAATGTGCGCATCGCAGGTCAGGTACGGGAACCCCTACAAAAGCGGGACCGCGCATCGCCCGCGTTGGATGACTGGCAGATACTGTTGGACCTCGCTGCGCGGACATACGCTCCTGCGACAGAGGCGTCCCGCAATCTGGGCGCGGGTCCTGGTGACGGGGACGACTGATCGCTGGTCTCGGCTTTGAACTTTAACGGACCTGCTTTCCGTACAAGCGACCCGTCGTGACGGTGGCTGAAAACGCCTCTCCCGCAATATCGACCTGAACTTCGGCGCCGTCCTTCACATCCGCCTGAAGATAGGCCAGAGCGACCGGCCGATTGACGCGATAGCCAAACGCACTCGATGTGATCTGCCCCAGGATCCTGCCAGCCATGGAAACCGGTTCATGACCCAACGGCACGGCAGCGTGGTCATGAAAACCCAGCGAAAAGAGACGGCGTTCCGCCCCGCGCGCACGCCGGGCTTCCAACGCATTGAACCCCTCGAAGCCGCCTGACTTGCGTACCGCAAACTCCAGTCCGGCTTCAATTGGAGAGATATCGCCATCCAGCTCATGACCCATTGCACAAAACCCCATCTCGATGCGCATCGAAGTCTGCGCAAAGAGACCTGCAGGCTCTGCACCGGCAGCAGTCAGCGCGGCGTAGACTGCGCGGGCATCCGCTGTTTGGGCTGTGATCTCCCAACCGGGTTCGCCAACATAGGACATTGCTGCTGCGCGTACAGGCTTGCCAGCGATCTCAGCCATAGTGGTCTTGAAGAAGCCAAGTTCGTTCAGTTCGGGCGCGCCGGCTTCAGTGACGATCCGGGCGGCTTCTGGTCCCATCAGCCCGATGGCCACATAGTCTTCGGTCGTATCGGTCAACTCGACATCAAACGCCTCTGCGGCACGCCCAAACCACGCCATGTCACGCCGGATCGCACCGGTTCCGACGAAAAGCCGATAGTGATCCGGTGCAATCCGCTGGGCAGTGATGTCGCTTTCGAACGTACCGCGATCATTCAGCACCGCTGTGTAAATGACCGATCCTGGCGGCCGCGCCATGTAGCCCGCGCAGGTTTGCAACAGAAAGGCCTCCGCCTCCGGTCCGATCACGTCAATCTTGCCAAAGGTGGAGAGATCAAACAGCGCCGCGCGTTTGTGGGCGGCCTCGACCTCGGAGCCGACCTGATCGAACCAATCCGGACGCCCAAAGGTCAAGCGGGGCGCAGTGGTCTTTCCAAAGTAGAGCGGTCGCTCCCAACCAAAGAACTGCCCCATATGCGCGCCTGCCGCCCGGTGCTCGGCATCCAGCGGCGTCCGGCGCAGATCCCGTGCGGTCGCTAGCTGTTTGCCCGGATAGGCAATATCGTAATGAGTACCGAGGACCTCCGGCGCACGTGCTATCAGGTGCTCGACCGAATTGAATACGGGCGCAAACCGCTTGGCATCGGCCTCCGAGAGATCATAGGCGGTATGCCCGCGCGTGATGCAATACGCGAGGTTCATCCCTGCACCGCCACCCGAGGCGATACCCACCGAATTCATCCCGCAGCCAAGGAACAGCCCACGGGTTTCTGCTGTCTCCCCCAGCATGAAGGCGCCGTCGGGTGTGAAGCTTTCTGGCCCGTTCAGCAACATCTTGACCTCTGCCGTCTCCAGTGGGGGCAGGCGATGGAGGGCGTTCTCCATCATCGGCTCGAAATGATCCCAGTCTTCAGGCAGGAGGCCAAAGGCAAAGCTCTCATCCAGTGTACCGGGCGGGATCGGTTTGCCCATCGGCTCGAAACAACCGACCAGCAGTCCGCCACTGTCATCGCGGATATAGAGGTGGCTGTCGTGATCGCTAAGCGTCGGCATATTGCCGGTGATCCCCTCGACAGGTTTGGTCAAGAGGTAGAAGTGCTCACACGCGAGCAGAGGCACATCCGCGCCCGCCATGGCACCGATCTCGCGTGACCATAGCCCGGCGCACACCGCGACCGCGTCGCACATAACCGTGCCTTTGGTGGTCTCGACCCCGCGCACCTGGCCCCGTTCGGTCAAGATCCCGGTCACGCCGGTATCCTCGAAGATCCGCCCGCCCTTCGCCCGTGCGCCCTTGACCAGTGCCGCGCAAACATCTGACGGGGACACGCGGCCATCATCGGGCGACCAGACAGCTCCAGTTACGTCATCCCAGCGCATCAGCGGCCAGCGTTCCGCGGCTTCCCCCGCCGAGATCGACTTCGCTTCGAC
>CAYYZH010000144.1:0-1156 GCA_964475765.1 uncultured Limibaculum sp. | reverse complement strand
GGGCAGGCAGGTCAGATTGGCTCATCTCAAGGGTTCCACATTGACGTGCTCACAGCGGTGTGATCCTCTTTTCCGCGTTATCTTAGCGCGTGTCGAGCGCTGGATGAGTATGCAGGGTAACCTGCTGATGCAACAGGGAGAATTCGGATGTTGAAGACAGTCAAAACGGCTTTGGCCGCGACGACGGCAATCGTGATCAGCGCAGGAATAGCTTCGGCTGCCTGCACCAATGACGTCTGGAACAAGGTCATGGAACGCGGCAAGATCGTCATCGGCGTGAAGGCCGATTATAAGCCGTGGGGCTTCCGCGACGAGAGCGGCAACCTCGTGGGCATGGAAATCGACATGGCCATGGACGTTGCCGCGAAGATGGGCGTCGAGGCGGAACTCGTCCCGGTCCAGTCCTCGAACCGCATGCAGTTCCTCGAGCAGGGCAAGGTCGATATGTTCATCGCCACCATGTCCGATCGCGCGGACCGGCGCGAAATCGTCGGCATCCCCGGCCCGAACTACTACACCTCCGGCACCAACATCATGTCGCCCAAGGCGCTGAGCTTCACCAAATGGGACGAGCTGAGCGGCAAGAAGGTCTGCGGCAAGCAGGGCGCCTTCTACAACAAGATCGTCGAAGAACGTTATGGCGTTGAAGTCGTGGCTTTCACCGGAAATGCCGAGGCAAAACAAGCACTTCGCGACAAGAAGTGCGTCGCATGGGTCTATGATGACAGCTCCATCGGCTCGGATCTGGCCTCCGGCAACTGGGGTGATTTCGAGATGCCGCTGGCCTCCGAAGATGACAACCCGTGGGGCCTCGCCGTGCCGCTGGCCGAGACGAAATGCGTCTTCGGTAACTTCATGTCCGGCATGCAGTACAACTGGCACCGCGACGGCACGCTGATCGAACTGGAAGCCAAATGGGGCATCAAGCCGACGGCTTACCTCCAGGATCAGACCGAGCGCTTCAGCGACTGGATCAAGTGATCTCCCGCCTGATCTGAAGACCCGGAACCGGCCCGGAAACCTCTTCGGGCCGGTTTATCCGCACCCCCAGATCTTGTGTCTGGGGCCAGGATTTACCCCGTATGGCAAGTGTATGGCACCTGTACCGCAAGCGTATGGCACCTGTATGGCTCGCGTATGGCAAGCGTATGTACAA
>CAYYZH010000143.1:0-11303 GCA_964475765.1 uncultured Limibaculum sp. | reverse complement strand
CACTGAGGCCCTCACAATGGCGGCCGTTGCGGTGCGCGCCCGCGCCTATGCGCCCTATTCCAGACATCCCGTCGGCTCGGCGATCGAGGATGAAACCGGCCGGGTCCATGCCGGGTGCAATGTCGAAAACGCGGCTTATCCTCAAGGCGTTTGCGCCGAGGCATCGGCCATCTCCGCCATGATCGCGGCAGGCGGTCGGCGCATCATGGCTATTGCGATTTCCGGGCCGGGAGACATGCCGTGTACCCCTTGCGGCGGCTGTCGCCAGAAGATCCGCGAATTTGCAGCGCCGGACACGCCGGTGATCATCTGCGATGCCGCGGGCAAGGTTCTGGCGCGCTATACGTTGGATGATTTGTTGCCGGACTCGTTTGGGCCGGACAATCTGGAGAGATGAAGCTTTTCTCCACCGCGCGCCGTCCGGTCCATCTCGGCCCGTTCCCGTGGGAGCGGCTGCCCCGGCAGGATCATGCCGACCTGAGCGACGTGCCGCCAATGCAGCCCGTGGACTTCCGGATGGGTGGCGAAGACAGTCTGATCCACGCCATGCGCGACTTTCAGGCAATGCTGGACGCCATCCGCGACGGGTTCGTGAAACGCGAGCGTGGAGATGTGCCGGATGATCCGGTCGCACGAACGGAGCACTTCAAGTCCTTTGGCTATTACTGCGATGCGGCAGCGGGTGCGGCTTCGATCCTGACGCCAGAGCATTTTCTCGAAACGCCGATCCGCAACCCGGATATCGATGCATTGGCCGAGCAATTGCGCACGCGCCAGACCAAGACGCTGGCCGCGGGCATCGATGTCATCATGGCGGATCTGAAGGAATCGATGGAGGCCCCGCCGACCGACTGCCGCCACCACACCCATGCGCTGATCTATCTCTACGAGTGTCCGCGCGATCCCGTGCCGGAGGAGCCCGGCGCCGCGTGGATCATGGACGCTCAGGGGCCGCGCGCCTGTCTGCGGGCGGCAGAGACCGCTGTCGTCATTGCCAACATGATCCGCCTTATGGGCTGGGAGGCGCGAGCGCATAGCGGTGCGGCTTCTGACGTGGATCTGAACCGGCTGGCCGTCTCATCCGGTCTGGCCCAGGTTCGGGATGGGCGTCTCATCAACCCCTATGTGGGGGAGGGGTTCGGGCTGGCGGCGGTGACCACCACACTGGATCTGGCCGGTGACCGCCCGCTGGCGCCGGGGTCTGCGCTGGACCGGCTCCGCAGCCACGGACCCGCATGGTGGACCGGTTTTCGTACGCATCGCCGCGCTGGCACGGCGCGGCCCTATCGGACGCGGGCATTTGCACAAGGGCCTCACGCCTTCGAGCGCCTGTCGCGGCGCGACCAGCCGACCACGTTCATCGACGAGCCCCGCGTGCCCCGTGTGCCGAAACGGGCCGACATGTTCTCCCGCGCGCAGTTCGGTGATCTCGGCAAGACCGTGCAGGAGAACGCTCGCAACGGACACTACGCGCGCAAAAGCCCCTACAGTTTCGCCGCGCGCCGGCCCCTCGGCGCGTTTGTGCTGTTGCAGGATGGCCCCGCCAGAAACGGGCCGCGCCCGGACAAGCCGCTGACTAATGCCGAGCGGGTCAAGGCGGCGCTCTACTTTCTCGGCGCGGATGCTGTCGGGATCAGCCGGTGTCCGGACTGGACGTGGTACAGCCATGACGCCATCGGCGATCCGATCGAGCCGAGCCAGGATCAGGCGATTTCCGTTATCATCGATCAGGGTCACGAGACGATGGAGGGCGCGTCGGGGGATGACTGGATCTCCTGCTCGCAATCCATGCGCGCCTATCTTCGGTTTGCCCTGATCGGCGGCGTCGTTGCGAACCAGATCCGCAGGTTGGGATACACCGCCAAGGCGCACACGGTGATGGATGGGGATGTGCTACAACCGCCCCTATTGTTGCTCTCCGGCCTCGGCGAGGTCTCCCGCATCGGCGAGGTGATCCTGAACCCGTTTCTCGGGCCCCGCCTGAAGTCTGGCGTGATCACCACCGACATGCCGCTTGCCCATGACAAGCCCATCGATTTCGGGCTGCAGAAGTTCTGCGAGAGCTGCAACAAGTGCGCGCGGGAATGCCCCTCCGGTGCGATCACCGCCGGGCCGAAACGGATGTTTAACGGCTACGAGACCTGGAAGTCAGACAGTCAGCGCTGCACGATCTACCGGGTGTCCCAGCAGGCGGGCGCGATGTGCGGGCGGTGCATGAAGTCTTGTATTTTTAACATCGAGGGGTTGTTTGGCGAAGCGCCGTTTCGCTGGCTGGCGATGAACATGCCGTGGGCGGCAAAGGGGTTGGCGTGGCTCGATGATGCGGTTGGGCGGGGCGGTCTGAACCCGATCAAGAAGTGGTGGTGGGATCTCGAGATGGTCGGCGAGGGGCCCTATGTCGAGGCGGCCGAGACCAACGTGCGGGATCTCCAGCGCGATCTGAAGATTGATCCGGAGGCGCAGGGCCTTGCGGTCTATCCCGCCGATTTGGTGCCGCCGCCCTATTTCTTTCCGTTCCACATGGACCGCGAGAAAGGTGTCGCCGCGCACAGCGCGTTGCTGTCGCCCTCGGTGTATAAACGGCGTCTTGCCGACGGTGAGACCGTCAATCTCGCTCATGCGTTCAAACTGCCCGAGGGACCGGAACCGGTGATCCGGGTCGAGATCGCCGAGGTCGACCGCATGACCAGTGGCGTGTCGAAATTCACGTTCAAGCGTCCCGATGGCGGACCGCTGCCGGATTGGGAGGCGGGCGCGCATCTCGATATCGCGGTCAGTCCGGAGTTTTTCCGCCAGTATTCGATGTCGGGTGACCCGGCGAATGCGTCGTCCTATGAGATTGGTGTGCTGCGAGAGGACGACGGGCGCGGTGGCTCCAAACTCCTGCACCGGATATTCCAGCCGGGTCGGCGAGTGTTTGTCTCCCGGCCCAACAATCACTTTCCGCTTGTCGAGGATGCGGTGCACACCTTGCTGATGGCGGGGGGCATCGGTGTGACGCCGCTGATCGCGATGGGCCACCGTTTGCACGCTTTGGGAAGGGAGTTTGCGTTGCACTACTCCGTGCGATCGCGAGCAAGTGCGGGTTATCTGGAAGACCTTGCCGCTGTGCCCTGGGCGGACCGGGTGCATGTGCACGTCTCCGATGAGGGCTCGCGCGCGGATCTGGCAGCTGTGGTTGGCGACTATGGCGCTGGCAAGCATCTCTACACCTGCGGGCCGGATGCCTACATGCGATCCGTTCTGGAGACGGCGGAGGCATCGGGCTGGCCCGAGGACGCGCTGCATCGCGAATACTTCTCCGTGCCAGAGCAGGGGGCGTGGGAGAACCATCCCTTTGCAATTGAGTTGGTCCGCTCTGGGCGCCGGGTCGACGTGGCTTCGGATCAATCCGGAACCGAAGCGCTGGCCGCAGCAGGGATCCATGTCGATACGAAATGTTCGGATGGGATCTGCGGCGTTTGCAAACTCCGTTATCACTCGGGAGAGGTTGAACATCGCGATTTTGTTCTGACCGGTGCTGAGAAAGTGGATCAGATCATGCTGTGCTGTTCGCGGGCTGCCGAGCCCGGCGGGGTGATTGAGCTGGATTTGTGACGGGGTGCACGATGCGCGCCGCCCCTCCCTTGCACTGTCTTGTTCGTGGAGAGGAGCGCACTTTGCCCACCCGCCCCGGGGCGGCGCTCCGCCATCGTACGCGCTAGGGACGACGTTGGCAGAGGGCTTCGATTTCTGCTGACAGTTCGGGAAGGTCCTTCAGCTTTGCCAGCCAGTTGAGCGGGATGCCCCGGTTGCCCAACCCGTGCCATGCTCCGAAGATGGCCCCAAGGCAGGGCGCCCGTCCGCAATTGTCACCGCCTGCCAGAATGTTCCGCTCGATGGCGTCCCTATAGCTGTCCGCGCGCGCAACGATATGGATCATCACTGGCAGGGCCTGGGGCAGCGGGCAGGCGCGTCCGACCTCTCCGGCGAACACCGCGGTATCCGGTTCGGCGCTGAGAAGGCCCGATTGTACGGCGTCTGCGGCGTCGCCTTCGGCCGCGGCAACGGCGGCGTCGAGACAGGCGGCCCGGTCTCCTCCGTCATAAGCGGCCCGGAGCATGGCAGCGAGCGGGCGGGCGTGGCTTCGGGCGGTCTCGTTTGCGCTTGTTGCGGTGACGGCGGCGTCCACATCCGAATCTGTAACAGCGGTGAGCGCCATCAGGGGAGGCAGTTTCGAGACCGCTGGCACCTGATCATCGTCAAAGCCGGAGGGCGTGCGACGGTCCGCGGCGAGGTTCGCGAGTGTGCCCTTGGTCGCCTTGTCCATATACCCGATCCAGGATCCGCCCGGCCCGAAAGTGGCTGCGAAACGGTCCTGATAATCGGTCAGATCGAAAGCGCCCTTGGCGATGACCGACTGTACCATGACCTGCATCTGCACGCCGTATTGCGAGAGGTCGCCTGCGTGCTTGCCATGATGGACGAAAACGCCCTTGAAGCCCTCGAAATCCGCCGGGTCAGGTGCCCGAAACGCGAGGCCCGAGGGCGCCAGCGCGGCCACACGATCGGCATCGTAGAGCCAGTGAAACCCAAGCGCAGCAGCGTCTGCGACATAGGCCCCGATCAGGGCAGCTTCAATCCGGTCGCGCCGCGTTGTCATCAGAAGTCCTTTTTCCACTGTACGCCGACATTGGAGGTGCCGCTGTCCTCGACCTCCGCCTCCAGTTGGATGTCGTTGAAGACGTCGACTTCTACGACCACGGAGGTGCCGCCATCGCCGAGGCTTTGCTTGGTGCCGACCCAGATGTCCTCGGTCACCTGCTTGCCGGCGGAAAGCGAGGCGTTGCCGTCTTCGTCCTGCTCGACATTCAGGCTATCGACCCCAACTGCGCCGCGCACACTATCGAGTGCCCCGCCGCCGCCATCCATGAGGGTCGCGACCCCGATGGCGAGCTGGATCGCCTGACTGCCGGTGAGCGCCTGGCTGGATTTGCCAAACAGCGTACGCGGCAGAACCTCATCCTCCGGTAGGCTCGGGGTGGAGGTGAAACTGAGTTGCGGGTCCGAGGCAACCCCATCGACAATGATCCGGCCCGTCAGGTCACCGGTCTCGCGCACGAGGGCGATGTCGATGCGCGGATCGATCGTCTTGTTGCCGTCAAAATCGATGCGGCCACGGTCGAGATCGAAGGTCTTGCCGATCAGGCTGAGCTGCCCGCGCACGCGTTCGATCTTGCCGGTGATCCGGGGCTCGGCGGCGTCGCCGCGGATCTCGAGCCCCATGCCCCATTCGCTGTCGAGCCCGCGTCCGCGCACGAACATGCGCCCCGGCGCGTCGACGTCGATGTTGAGGGTGACACCGCTGCTCGCGTCCTCCGCGACCGGCTCGGGCTCGCCTTTGATCAGCACATCCTCGAGCGTGACAATCGAGGGCGGGTTCGCGTTGATGAGCCGGACCTCGGCCTCCTGGATCGTCAGTTTGCCATCGACCCCCAGCGCTTCGATGGGGCCTTTCACGGAAATCCCGCCATCGACGCGCGCCTTGATGTCATCGCGCCGGGCCAGCACGGCCTGATCGATGTCGGTTGTGATGTCGATCCCGGACGCATCCAGCGCAACGGTGCCGTCAACCGTGACCCGGCCCTTGCCACCATCGCTGGCCTTGAGGGCGATGCCGAGATCGCCGCCGGGGCTGAGCGCGGTGTCGAGGGCAAGGTCGGTCAAGATGGTTCCGAAATCGGTGTTCTGGTAGCCGCCATCGGTGATCTTCACGCCGCCAGTGATCTGCGGGGCGGAGATGTCGCCGGAGACGCCGAGATCGATGGTGGTCAGGCCGTTCAGCACATGCCCGGGGGCGGGGACCAGCGCCCAGAGATCGCCGATCTCGCCGGTCCAGTCGATCTTGGCGGACACCGGCCCGCGCGAGGCGAGGCCAAGGCCGCTGACGGGAACGGTCGCGGTCAGCCGCAGCGGATCGCCAAAGTCGCCGGTCACGGTTGTGTTGAGGCGCGCCGAGCGGCCCTGCATCGTCATGGAACCATCGATGCTTAGTCCGCCCTCGGCATCGACGTCCTCGAACACGAGATCCCGCCCGGAGAACGTGCTTTCGCCACGGCCCCTGCGCGTATCGAAGTTTAGATCCGCGTCGAGTGCACCTGAGGTGATGGGCACGCCAGCGAGCCGGTTCAGGAAGGCAAGGCTGGGCAGGCTCACATTGAGGTCGCCGCCAACCGGGCCGCCAAAGCTTGAGAAATCTCCGGCGATCCGCCCGCCATCGGGCAGCGAGAGGTCGATCCCACGGGCCGAGACCGCGCTGCCCCGTGCGGTGACAGACATCGGCTGGGTCAGGCGAATCTGGTCCTCGCCGAGCGATGCCTCCAACCGGGAGACATTGGCGCGGATCGTGCTGCCGGAGAGGTTCGCGCGGGCTGTCGCGGTGGCCGTCAGGGGTTTGCGATCGGCCTTACCATTGCCGGTGGCCGTGAGATTCAAGGCGGAGAGCGGTCCGCCAGCCGTGACGGTCACCGTGTCGAGCGTTGCTGTGCCGGCCGAGATGCCCGATCCTTGCGCGTCTGCCGAGATGACCGGCGTGCCCGTCGCATCGCGGACCGAGCCTCGGAAGGTCAGCTGATCGACCCGGGTGTCGCCTGCGCGAATGTTGCCGGCGCTCCCGTCCGCGGTCACCGCGGCCTGTCCCAGCGCATCGCGAATGTTGGCGGTAAGGCTGAGCGATCCTGCGCTGGCATCGGGCGTTCCGACATTCGCGCCGTTCAGCCGCAAAGCAACGTCCTGGCGTCCGCCAGGTGTTGTCAGGCTCAGCGAGCCTTTGACGCTGCCCTGAAGCGGCGTGCCCGCGAACTGCCCCGCAGCGCGCAGATCGCGCGAGGAGATCGCAAGGTCACCGCGTGCCAGTGGGCCGTCCAAATCAAGCGCCACGTCGCCATTGGCGGAAAGGCCGAGCGCCTGTGCACTGAGACCGGTGAGCGTGAGGTTAGGCTGCTCGAGCCGGAACGCCGTCCTGACCCGTGCGGTCCCAACCGGCGTGTTCCGGGCGCCAAGATCGAGCGTGCCGTTTGGCGTCTCAGAGACCTCGACATCATGGGTGAGCGTCAGATCGCCATAGCGCGTGCCCTCCCAGACAAGGCCCTGCATGCCAAGGCCTCCCGCCAATCGGGGCGCGGCGGCTCCGCCCGGCAGCGTGGCGCGGCCCATGGCCTGAAGCTGACCGTCTGCAGGCAAATCGTAGAGGACCGCGACCGGGCCGAGGCGCGGGGTGGAGACTTCGTAGTCAATCCCGCCGGTCGTCGTTTTCAGATCGAGATCGCCCTTTGCCGCGACGTTCAGGATACGCGAAGTCAGCCGGGAGCTGCGTAGGGTCAGTTGATCGCCGACCAACGTGCCGTCGGCGGCCAGCTCAACCTTGTCCAGAATGTCTGGCCCGATGCGATCGACGCGCAGGGTCTCGCCTTTGCCGGTCATATCGAAACTGATGCGATCGCCGTCGATCCTGACCGAGCCTTCGTTGTCGAGCCGCGCGCCAGCGGCGATCTCGTGACGAAAGTTCGTCAGCGACGAGTTGGCCGTCAGGTCCATGACGCCTGCGGTGCTCTTTGCCGTTCCGGAGATATCGATCTGGCCTTCGGCGATAACGCCGTATGGCGCGATCACGGGCGAGACTTCGGGCGAGGAGACGCCGTACCCGATGTCGAAATCCTGGGTGCCGAGATCCGCCTCTCCGGAGACCGAGATGTTCAGGACATTCGAGTTCAGCCAGGCGGTTTCAAGGTCCAGCGCCTCACCGGTCAGGCTGGCGATCACTTCGAGGTCGCCATCGCCGATGACATCTGCCGGGATCTGATCAAGCCTGAGCCCGCGCACCAGCCCGGCCAGCGACACCTCGGTCGTGGTCAGATCGCCGGGTGCATCGGACTGGCGCAGATCGACGGCCAATTCGGCGCGGCGCACATCCGTCGGCTCGGTTTCCAGCCCGTCGAGCACAAGATCGCCTCCGGCTGCAAAGCTGCCGGGCGCGCCGTTCACGCGGCCAACGAAACTCATGCCGCCGAACTCGACCCCGTCGAAGGGCTCGGCCAGACGCGCGCCTGCTGTCAGATCCACGGCAAGATCGGCCGCTGTGCTGATCCGGTTGAACGTGCCGGAAGCCGTCATCTTGAGGTCGGGCGAGGAGATCCGCCCCTCCTCGATCAGGATGGTGCCATCCGATCCTTCGGTCGCCTTTGCGACGATTTCGGCCTCTGCACCCAGCAGGTTGGCAATGTCGGCGGAAAGTTTCGGGCCGGGGCGTGCGGCGAAGGCGGCATCGACCTTGATCGGGCCCTCATATGAGATCGCAGCGGTACCATCGGCGAACAGCATGTCGGCCAGCGCCAGATCGAACCGCGCCTGCCAGTCGGTGGGCGGGCCGTCCGCCTTGAGGCTGAGATTTGTCGCGGCATCGGGGGGAAGATCGGCCAGTGCCGAGATGAGGCCGCCCGCCGCTTCTGCCGCGTTCAGATTGATGGCCAGCGTGTTTTCAGCAAAGTTGCGCGCATAGTCGAACGCGATGGTCCCCTCGACCTGATCGGTACGGCGCAGATCAAGCTTGGCCGACTGTACGTCCCCCTCGTCGCGGGCCGCGCCCTCGGCATCGAAGGCCAGTGCATGTCCGATGACCTCTTCGGCAATGCGGACGCGATCGAGCGCCATGCGGTCGATGCGCAGGACGAGCGGGCTGCGCGGCCATTCAAACGCGCCATCCTCTACCGTGGGCGTTGCGGCATCGAGCGCCTCCGCTTCCTCACCTTCCGGGATGGTTGGCTGGCGCAGGATGTCGATGTCTTCCATCGAGAGGTTGGAAAACTCGACCTCCCCGCGCAGAAGCCGCGAGGGGCTCCAGGAGAAGTTCAACCGCTCGGCCGTGAACCACACGCCCTGACTGTCGGCGACTTTCAGCCCGCGGATCACGGTCACACCGTCGCCGGGTTCCTCGACCTCCTCGGCGGTGATCTCAAGAACACCTTCGGTGGAGATTTGCTCGAGCAGGAACTCGACCATCGAGTTTTTGATGCCCAAGAGCGAAAAGATCGCCTGCGCCGGGCCCGCGGCGAACAGAGTCACCGCCAAAAGGGTTATGGCGAGCCACCGCATCAGAACGCCTGCCCGATGGAGAAGTAGAACTGGAAGGCGTCATCCGCGTCGCGCCCGTTGATCGGCAGGGCGACATCGACCCGGATCGGGCCTGCGGGCGAGAAGTAGCGAAAGCCAACCCCCGCCGCGGCCTGCACCCCTTCGTTGAAGTCGGGGAACATCTCTTCGCTGACCGAGCCGGCCTCGACGAAGATCACCCCGCCGATGTCGCCGAAGAACTGTGCGCGGAACTCGGCGCCGACCTCTGCCACGGAAAGACCACCTGTGGGGTCATTGTTCTCATCGAGCGGGCCGATGAAGCGCTGAGCATAGCCGCGGACCGAGCCGCCGCCGCCGGAGTAAAGCCGCCGTGTCGGGGGTACGGTGTCGAGGTCTTCGGCAATGATCGAGCCAAGCCGTCCGCGCCCGGCGAGGATGTATTTCTTGTCGCCGGTCAGATCGAAATAGGTCGATGCGGTCGTGTCCAGCAGCAGGAAGGCAGCGAACTCGTCATCGAAGATGCCGCCAAAGGGCGTGATATCGAATCGGGCGCGCTGGCCTGTGGTCGGGTTCAACTGGTCGTCCGAACCGTCATATTCGGCAAAGACCGGCAAGCCGCCGAGAAAGGCTGTGGTCTCCTCGCCATCGTCATCGATCAGACTGGCCTCAAGGAGGCCGCCCGCGCCGACGGTCCATGTTGGGGAAAGCTCGCGCTCCAGCCCCAGAAACGCCGTTGCGGTCAGGTCGTCGAAGGCGTCGTCTTCCTCGCGGCGCAGCGAGAGGCTCGCGATCAGGTCCTGACCGTTGCGCAGGTATTGCGGTTCGACATAGCCGATGCCAAAGTGCTGGACCTGAAGGCCAAGCTCGCCCTCAACAGAAAGGGTCTCGTTCTCGCCCCAGAGATTGCGGTGTTGAAAGCGAGCCGAAACAGACGGGCCGTCATCGGTCGAATAGCGCGCGCCGACCGCAATCGTGCGGAACGGTCGCTCGTCCGCATCCACGAGCACCTCAAGAGGAGCAGGCCCTGCGGTATCCGGCGGCTCCGACGGCGGGGTGACACGCACCGTCTCGAAAAGGTCCGTCCCCAACAACTCGCGCTGATAGTCGCGCAATTGGTCGAGATCAAAGGTCTCGCCCTCCTCCCACGGCAGGTAGGTGCGCAGATAGCGCTCGCGTACGTCTTCCAGCCCGGAGAAGCGGACCTTGCCATAGGTCGCAGCGGGACCGGTCACAACAGGCGTGTCGATCTCCAGCTCGTTCTCTTCAAGATCAGCGACCGCCCGGCGCTTGCCCCGTTCGGCATACGGGAACCCTTGGCGTTGCAGGTTCTTCACCGCGGCCCCTTCGGAGGCGACAATGGGGGCGGCGCGAGCCTGTTCTCCGACCGGAGAGCCAAGCCCCTGCGGGCTGAAGGGCGGTGCTGTGCCCGAAGGATTGTCCACCTGAAAGTCATGCCGGGTCAGCGTGAAGGGCGGACCGGGGTCGACGGAGATGGTCACCAATGGGGGAGGACGCTGATCCTCCGGCGTGCCCTCGGGCAGCTCAGGCCGGATCACCTTTACCTTGGCCGACCCGTTATAATAGCCGTTCGAGCGCAGGATCTTCTGGATCAGCGCGACATCGCCCTTGGCCCTTTGCTTGAGGAACGCGAGACTTTGCGCACCGTCTTCCTGCTGGCGGTAAACCGCGAGGGAGGATTGCGCCAAAGCAATCATTTCCTCTTCGGGCAAACCCTCCAGTACGACCTCGTAATCGATGGCAGTTGAGGGCTCTTCGAAGGTCGGCCCTTCGACATCATCATCTGACGCACAGGCAGACACCAGCAGCGCCAGACCAAGCACCACCGGAAAAGAGGGAAAAGAGAATCGGCAGGTAAGCCCAAGCATGGCCGGACCCTAACGATCTGAGGCGGCTGGTGAAACCTCTTGTGCAATTTGTGATGGCAGATGTCTTTTGATGGGCCTCCGGGGGTTTGCCGCGGCCGCGAGCTGTGTCTATATCTCGGCGCGGGGCAGACGGGCAAAAGGGCGCGCCATGAGACTGATCGGCTATCTGGCGGCGCTGGGCATCGCGATATGCGGTTGGGCTGCGTCGGCCCAGGGCACACTGCTCGAGAGCCGCGAGTCGCTCTACAACAACATTTACGTCTTCGAACAGGGCGATCTTGTCATCATGCAGTTCGGCAAGAACAAGCG
>CAYYZH010000142.1:11031-11306 GCA_964475765.1 uncultured Limibaculum sp. | reverse complement strand
TTGTCGAACTGATTGGCCCAGATCGCACCATTCGGTTCTATCTTGTCCAGCTCCTCTGCAAGACGGCCGGAATACTTCACATAATTGTTCGGGTTGCGGTAGGGCTTCGCCGGAACTTCAACAAGGCGCGCGCCGGCCAGACGCAGCATGTCTTTCTTTTCCTGGCTCTGGGTCTCCGGGATCACGATGACCGATTTGAACCCCATCGCGGCTCCGACGAGGCTCAAGCCAATCCCGGTATTGCCCGCTGTGCCTTCGACAATCGTGCTGCCCGG
>CAYYZH010000142.1:0-11021 GCA_964475765.1 uncultured Limibaculum sp. | reverse complement strand
ATCCAGAGCGCTGCGCGGTCCTTGACCGACTGACCCGGATTGAGAAACTCCGCCTTGCCGAGGATCTCGCAGCCCGTAACCTCCGAGGCCTTGTTCAAACGGATCAGCGGTGTATTCCCAACCGCATTGGGCAGATCTTTGTGGATTACCATTTTTTACGGCCTCAGCAGGTTTTTTCCGAGATGTACACCTAACCCTCGATGCAGTGGTTCTCAACCCCGGCAAAAGTGGCAGATCCCAAGGTGGGGATCACGGCAGGGATCACGGCCTAGCCCATTCGGATCTTAGTCGGTCCCGCTGGTTCGCGAGCCACAGCAGCGACAGGATCGCCGGGCCGTTGTTGATCTCGCCGGAAGTAATGCCCGTCAGCGCTTCATCCAGAGTCACCACGAAGGCCCGGATGTCCTCATCCTCGCTCGCAACACCAAACGTGCCGCCATGGCCCGAAAGATCCGCCTCGCCGATCAGCGCCGTCAGATGTTCCGATGCGATCCCGGGCGAGGAGTAATATCCGGCGATCTTCTCGATGCGTCCCAGCGTGATACCACCCTCCTCAAGTGCCTCGCGCCGGGCCGCGCCTTCTGCGTCCATCTCCTGATCGATACGTCCCGCGATCACCTCGACACCCCAAGGACAGGCATCGCCGCGGACTGCCATCGGGGCGCGAAACTGCTCGATCAGCATTACGGTATCAGCCTCGGCATCATAGGGCAGCACGGTCACCGCATCGCCGGAGACAAAGGCCGTACGGATCATCTCCGGCGACCAGCCGCCATCGAACAGGCGATGGCGCAGGGTGAGATCCTCGACCGCGAAATACCGGGTATAGGAGCGGTCGAGCCGGATCCGCTCGACATCTCCAGACGCACGCGCCTGACGCAACGCGCCGGTGGCGGGCGCCTCGGCCTTCGCGCGGGCCCGCATCCGGGCACGGGTCATGATGCCGGGCCAGAACGCTTCGACCTCAACGGCCGTGTATCGCCCGAAATAATCCATCCATTCGCGCGCAGCTTCGATCGCGACCGCACGCTCATCCCTCTGCCAGAGGCCAAAATCCCACGCGGCGGTGCCAGGCATGATCTTTTCGGTGCCGCGAAAGTACTGCGCATCCAGCCCGCCGTCGGGGGTCTCGACCCGGATCGGCGCCAGCGCATAGTCCGTCGCCTCGAAGAACACAAGCCGGGCGAGATCCGCCTCGCTCAGGTGGTGCACGATCAGCCCGTCGGCTGTGCTGCCCGCCTGCTCCGCCAAACAGGGATAAGCCTCGTTGCCCAAAGCCAGCGCTGCGAATCCATCCGCCCGCCCGTTGGCAACATCAGACGTAGAAACAGGACGGTCGAGAACAACCTCCAGCAGAACTTGATCGCGCAGCGACCCAAAAAAGAACAGCGGATCCATGCAAAATCCCCGCGCGAGAGTGCCTGTCGGCGTTCCACCTAGCGGGAATGGCCGCATTCTGCGACCAATTCTTAGCCCTCAGACCTGTTTTTTCACCCAGGACTGATCCAGATACCAATCAACAGCGTAAGACCGTCACGTTGAGGTGATCCAAAACTGGAGAACCTGCGTAAAGACTACTAAACTTGCAAAAAACTGGGGAACGAGCGGCGATATGCCGAACCATTTGCCACCTGATGAGATGCTAGCGGATTACGCGTGCGGTGCGACGTCGCCGGGCGTGTCGCTGTTGATTGCGGCACACCTGACCGAAGCGCCGGAGAGCCGTCGCCGCGTGTCTGAGTTCGAGGAGATCGGCGGTGTTCTCCTGACCGAGCAGGACGAGGCTGACATGTCTGCCTCGGCGCTCGATAAAACACTGGCCATGTTGGACGCGCCCCTTGCCGAGGACACTGCCCCGGCGAAGATTGGCGGGCCTCTGCCCCGGCCTATCCTGGACATGATGGGGCATGGGTTCGAGGAAATTCCATGGAAGTTCCGGCTGCCCGGCGTCTCGAGCCATGAGTTGGACGCGTTTGGCGACGAGAAAGTCACGCTCCTCAGGGCGAAACCCGGTGCCAAGGTCCCTCAGCACACCCATGAGGGAACCGAGTTGACCCTCGTGATGCAGGGCGTGCTGGTTGACGACGGCGTGTCCTATGGCAAGGGCGATGTTGCCTTGAATGACGAGGACGACGACCACCAGCCGTATATCGGCGGCGATGAAGTCTGTTATTGCCTGATCGTGCAACAGGGGGACCTCAGGTTCACCGGAACGTTCTCACGCGTCCTCAACTACATCGGAGAGTAAGCGCCATGCTGCGCCGAGAATTTCTGGCGGGGGCCGCGGCCGCCGCGTGCCTTTGTACGCCCGCGCTCGCGGCAACATCCGCAAGCCGCGCCTTCCGCATCCTCCGCGATGGTGACGATATCGGCCCTCACACCCTCGATGCTGTTCTGACCGGCAATGGGTTCGAAATCGCCATCGACATCGAGATTGCCGTCAAGGTTTTGGGCATCACCGCCTATCGCTACACGCTCACCAACCGCGAGGTCTGGAAGGGCGGGCAGATCGTCTCCGTAAAAAGCGTGGTGAACGATGACGGGACTGAGGACAACGCCAACGTGAGCCGCAAGGGCGACAAGCTGGTGGTTTCCGGGTCACGATACAATGGCGACGCACCGCTAGATGCGGCAACGACAAGCTATTTCACACCCAAGGTTCTGAACCGCAAACCCTGGATCTCGACGCAAAGCGGCAAGCTGCTGCCGGTCAAAACGGGGCAAGTGTCCGGGCGCAAAGGCTGGTGGCAGATCACCGGAGGCCTCGAGACCACACTCGGCTATGACGCGCGCGGCGAGTGGACTGGATGCGAGTTCGATGCTGGCGGCGAGAAAGCGGTCTACGAGATCACCGGCCAGTCCGGCGCGATCGCAGCGCTCTGGGATCAGGCGTGAGGCACACGCTGCCCGGCGCCTTCTCATGAGCGTTTTTCAAAAGATCATGACACCCAGCGATGGGTCGGTCTGGATCACCGGGGCGTCTGCCGGTATCGGGCGCGCGGTGGCCATCGTGCTGCAAAACGAAGGCTGGGAGGTTCACGCGACCGCCCGGCGTGCCGAACCTCTGGAAGAGCTGGCCAATGCGTCACCGGACGCTCGCGGCACCATCATCCCGCAACCCGGTGACGTGACCGACCCGGACCAGATGCGCGCCATCGTCGAGCGGATCACCGCCGACGGCCCGCTGGCGATGGTGATCCTGAACGCCGGGATCTATACGCCGATGCGCGCGCAGACGTTCTCTGCCGAGACCGCGGCGCGGATGTTCGATGTAAACCTGAGCGGTGTCGCCAACGGCCTCGACCCAGTGCTCAAGCACATGATCGATCGCGGCAACGGCCATATCGCGCTGGTCGCCTCTGTGGCGGGATATCGAGGCTTGCCGGACGCCGCAGCCTACTCGGCCACCAAAGCGGGCCTGATCGCAATGGCCGAGGCGCTCGCCATGGATCTTGTGGATCTCGGCGTGCGCATCTCGGTGATCAACCCAGGGTTCGTCGAGACCGACGCGACATCCGTCAACGATTTCGAAATGCCAATGCTGCTGCAACCGGACGAGGCCGCAAGGCGCATTGTGGACGGGCTGAAAAAGCCGGGCTTTGAAATCCGCTTTCCCTGGCAATTCGCGGCCTTCCTGCGCCTGATCGGCATGCTGCCCAATCGCGCCTATATCTGGGCTGTGCGCAAGGCGCTGGGTTGGGACAAACTGGACGATACCCCGCGCAACTAACCGCGCAACGCGGACACGGCTTCGCGATCCAGCGGGAACCGCCACATTAGGGCAACCGCGGCCAGTTTGAAGACAATCGGCACGCCAGCGTAGAGCACAGTCAGGATCCAGAGCGTCCCCGGTGCGTTCACGCCGCCGGTCTCGAACCCGGCCTGTCCCAGTACGATCAGCGCGACGCCCGACGAAAGCGCCAGCGCTGCCTTGGTCGCCACCTGCCAGATCGCAAAGAAAAGCCCGGCCCGCTGCGCGCCGGTGCGTTCGGTATCAACCTCGATCACATCGGCCTGGATCGAGGGGGGCAGCGAGAGATCCGCGCCAAAGGCCAATCCCGTCAGGACCGAGATCACAGCGAATGCGATCACGTCTCCCTCCCGCAGGAGGAGCGCGGCGGCAAAGATGCAGCAGGCATAGATCATCGCGACCGACCACGCCCGGTGCTTGCCGATGCGCGCCGCGATCCATGTCCAGACCGGGATGGCTAGCACGGCAGCGGCGAAATAAAGCACAAACATCAGACCGGCGGTTTCCTCATCCATCCCCAACCGGTCTTGTGTGAAGAAGAGGAACAGCGTCACCGGCAGCCCGTTCGCCAGACCATTGAGGAACCATGCTGCGAGCACGCGCCGAAACGGTTGATTGGCCGCCATCGCGCGATATCCGTCCCTCAGGTTCAGATGCGTGACAGCATCCACCTTGTCGGGCACCCGGAAGATCGCAACGGCCACTCCGACAGGCAGGGCAATGCAGACCAGGATCGCGACTGCAGTGAGGCCCGCCCCGCCGCCGCCCTGGCTGACATAGACGATGGTTGTGCCAAGGGTGCCGACCAGGACCAGCGCCTCGCGCCAGCTGGTGACCCGCGTGCGCTCGTCGTAGCTGGTGGCTATCTCCGCGCCCCAGGCCGCATAAGGCGTCTGCGCCATAGTCCAGCCCAAGGTCAGCAGAAAGAGCCACAGCACCGCATGGGCGAGCCCGGCTCCCTCAGGTGGCACGAACGCCTGCCAGACGGCCAGAAGGATCAACGGCACGGAAAGACCAAGCCAGAGCCGCCGCCGCCCCAGCCGCGCAGGCGTCCGGTCGCTCAGCCATCCCATCACGGGATCGCTGACGGCATCGAACATACGGATCAGGATCCACGCAGCTCCGAGCGCTGCCAGATCGACGCCGCGCTCGTCGGCATAGAACGGCGTCACATAGGTGAACAGCGGCAGATAGAGGGCGGCCAGCGCGAAGGCGGGCATGGCGTAGGCTGCGCGGGTGAGAGGAGCAAGCTGCATGTCGGAGCAAATGGCCCGGTGGGGTCAGGCTTCAAGCCCCGCACCGGAAGGCTCGTGTTCGGTCGGGATCAGCTGTTCGCGGAGTCGCCCGGCTTGTTCTTGCGTTGGCGCACGCGGACCAGAAGCCAGTGGATCACTTCGGTCACAACGCCGATCAGCGCCGTCGCACCGAGCGAGACCAGAACCAGAGGTGGATTGATCAACTGGTCGATCAGCGGATCGACGTTCTGGCTGAAAATGGTGAGAAAATCGTCGAAGTCTTTCAGGACCTGCGTCTGGATCGCCTTGATGATCGCCGCGATCATGTAGAACACGCCGGACAAGAGGATCGCCAGAACCCCGGCCCAGACCCCGTTGGCAAAGGCCACTACAAAGCCCCAGCCCTGCCGTACGGCCAGATTGAGATAGCCGACAATGCCGCCCGCAATCGGACCCAGCGTCTCCATCTCCGGGAGTTCGCGCAGCAGATCTTCAGCTTCCGGACGGGAAAGCGCCCAATTCACCGCCCAAGCAATAAGGATCGCGCACAGGATCCTGAATACGAGCATAAAAAGTTCCCCATTCTCCCACCACGAGAAGAAGATAGCGCAATACTCATCATCTAGGCAATCAAATCAACCGCGTATGATCAATCACGGCCAAGCACAATTTGGGTAACGTCCGTGGTTCCCGCTGCAAAGCATGCAGCACAACTGGTGAGATAGAAATTCCACATGCGCCGGAAGCGATCATCGAATCCAAGCGGGACGATCTCGTCCCACTTCGCGTTGAAGCTGTCGTACCACTCGCGCAGCGTCCTGGAATAGCTTTCGCCGAACTCGATCGAGCCGACCTGGGTAAGCCCCGCCGATTGCGCCGCGTGACGCACCGCGGTTGGGGCGCCAAGCATTCCTCCGGGGAAGATGTGCTTGCGGACAAAGTCCGAGCCGCGCCGGTAACTGTCGAACAGCTCGTCCGTCACCGTGATCATCTGGATCGAGGCAAACGCGCCCGGCCTCAAGCGGTCCCGCACGGTGCCAAAATAGGTCGGCCAGAACTTCTCACCGACCGCTTCGAACATCTCAATCGATGCAATGCCGTCGTAACTGCCGCGCTCGTCGCGGTAATCGCGCAGGACAATATCCGCGCGCTCGGCAAGGCCAGCCTCGAACAGGCGCTTGCGGGCAAAATCATGTTGCTCACGGCTCAGCGTCAGGCCGGTGACATGGGCGCCGCGCTCGCGGATGGCGTATTCGGCAAAGCCGCCCCACCCGCAGCCGATCTCGAGCACGCGATCACCAGCGTTCAGCCGCATCTGATCGCAGATCGAGGCGTATTTGTTCTGCTGGCCCTGCAACAAGGTCTCGCCCTGCCCGCTGAACAGCGCAGAGGAGTAGGTCATCGAGGGGTCGAGCCATTTGCCGTAAAACGCATTCCCCAGATCGTAGTGATAAGCGATGTTCTTGCGCGAGCCGCGCTTGGTGTTGCTGTGCCACCAATGGCGCACGCGTTCGTAAAGCCGGACCAATCCCGCGCCCGTGAACCCACGCGCCACCTGATCGTTGTTCCGCAGCGCAACGTCCAACAGCGCCTGCAGATCCGGGCTGTCCCACCAGCCATCCATATACGCTTCAGCGAACCCGGTCTCGCCCTCCCGCACGAGGCGGGCGAAAAGCTGTGTGTTGTGGACGTCGAAATGCCCGGAAGGGCCGGGTTCACGGCCTTTGGCCACAAAAACCCGCCCATCCGGAAGCCCGAACGACATCTGACCGATTTCGATCTTGCAGATCAATCCGAAGACCGCATGCGACCAGCGCGGCAGATCTGTCTGACCGTCCATGGTCGTGTACACCATGCTGTTATTCCCGTCTCTCACCCCGGATCACTAAAACGGATTCGCGCGTTCAACGCCAGTCACGTTGGCAGGCGTGCGCAGCAGATTTCGCTCGCTGGAATCATCTGGCTCCGGGTAGGGGCCACGATAGCGATGAAACCTTGCTCCTTTCCACCAGAGCTTGAGCGCCTGCCAGTGGATGGCGCTGAAGACCTTGATGGTCATCAGCGGGTGCAGGACCCATTGGCGCAGCAACTGCCCATCGGTCAGCGGGCGGCGCTCCCCGTTCTGGGTCGCGATCAGCCAGGGGGCATCGGGGCCCGAGGCGCTGTCATGCTGGCGGATCTTCACCGCCAGGCGCTCCAGAGGGGGACGGATCGAGAAGCGGTACTGCTGCTCCATCCCGATGAAGGGCGAGACAAAGAACCCCTTGGCCTGATCGTGCCGGGCCAGACCGTCCGGATCGGGTGCCGCGGAGACCACATAGGGGTGCTGATCGCCGAAGGTGTTCTTGACCTCGTAGACGATGCTGTCGAGCCGGTCCTCGCCGTCCATGCAGAAATAGACCGAAAGGGGATTGAAGGTGTAGCCGAAGATCCGGGGGAAACTCAGAAGCCAGATGCGCGCCGGCTTGGGGCGCCCCGCCTCGGAAAGCTGGTCTTCGACCCAGGGGCGCAAGTCCGAACCATCGCGCGCGCCATGATCGCGCCGGAAGAACGCCAGCAGACCGAACCGGTCGAGTGTCAGCATACGGAGCGGTGAGATCGTCTCCTCCAACCGGTCGATGTCCAGCAGAAGCGAAAACACCCGGTACCGGAACTTGTGCGCAAACGGCGTCATCCGCATGTGCATCACATGCCCCTGATAGAGACAGGACCGGATTTCGGCGTCTGGCGTCATGTCATTCGGCGGCATAGAGCTCGGGCATCTTCAGGCTGTCGCCGGTATCGCGCACCCAATCCGGGCGCGATCCGAGGGCCTCTGCAACGCGCAGGCCTGAGCGCAACCCGTCCTCGTGAAAGCCATAACCAAGCCAGGCGCCTGCATACCAAAGCCCATTCAGCCCCTGGATGGCATCCATCTCCGTCTGCCCTTCAAAGCTCGCGATGTCGAACAGCGGGTGATCATAATTCAGGTCCGCATGAACCTTGGCCGGATCGGGCTCGCGTACCGGATTGAGACTGACGAACAGCGGACGCGCTTCGTCGATGCTCTGCAACCGGTTCATCCAGTACGTCACCTGCGCGGGACGATCAGCGTCGGCATCCATCCCGTTCGAGAGGAAATTCCAGCTCGACCAGACCTTGCGCCGTCTCGGCATCAATGCCGGGTCGGAATGCAGCACTGCCCGGTTGGGCGAGGTGCGGAACTTGTCCAGAATGCCCGCCTGCAACTCGTTCGGTTCGGCAATCAGCGCCCGTGCCTGAGGCCCGTGGGTCGCGATCACCACCTGATCGAACGTCTCAGTCGTTCCGTCATCGAACCGGAGCACGGGGCGCGGCCCCTGTTCGATCGAGGTCACGCCCCGCCCGACCGCCACGCGCGGTCCAAGCCGGGCGAGCAAGCGCGAGACATATTCGCGGGACCCGCCGTCCACAGTGCGCCAGCGCTGCGCCGCGTCCATGCCGGTCATCAGGTCGTGATTGACGAAGAACCGCACGAAACTGGCGGCCGGGAATTCGGTCATTTCGCTGAGGCTCGTCGACCAAATCGCGCCGCCCATCGGCAGGATGAAGCGTTCGCGAAACCACCGGCCGAACCCGCGCTGGCCGAGCCATTCGCCCAGGCTCAGACCCTCAAGGCGACCGCCTGCCAGATCCTTCGGCGCCACCTTGGTAAAGCGGATGATCTCGGCAAATGTCCTGAGGAAGCGCGGATCGGCAGCCCGCCAGCGCTGCGCAAAGATGGTCGAGAGGTTGTCACACGCGTATTCCAGCCGTCCCTCGTTCAACGAGAACCCGAATGACATATCCGACCACTTGGTCGGCACTTCGAGATGCTCAAACAACGAGGTCAGGTTGGGGTAATTGCGGTGGTTGTAGACGATGAAACCGGTATCGACCGCCTGTTCTCCGTCGGGGAAACTGGCGTTCACCGTGTTCGCATGCCCACCGATCCTGCCATCACGCTCGAACACACGCACATCATGGGTCTCAGATAGGGCAAGTGCGGCGCCCAGTCCCGAAATGCCCGACCCGATTACTGCAATTCTCATACTCGACTGCCTCACCCTCTTTCCGCGTATTCTGCACGTTTTTCATAGGCTTCCAGAGCCCTCGCCCGCCCTTGACCTAGCCCGATCACAGGCTGTGGGTAGGGCGTATGTGGGGATAAATCCCACGACTTCGGCACAGCGTCAAAAAAGGCCAGCGCATCTTCATGCGGCGCGGTCCGTCCTTCTGCAAGGAAGCGGTTGCGATAGTGTCCGTCCCGGTCAAATTTCTCGGCCTGTGTGTCAGGATTGTAGATCCGGAAATAAGGCGCTGCGTCCGGGCCGGACCCTGCTGTCCATTGCCATCCCATGGCGTTCGCCGCCGGGTCCCAGTCGATCAGGCAATCGCGGAACCACGCCTCGCCGATCTGCCAATGGGTCATCAGGTGCTTGGTCAGGAAACTCGCGACCAGCATCCGCGTGCGGTTGTGCATCGTGCCGGTCACGTACATCTCGCGCATCGCGGCATCGACCATTTCGATGCCGGTCAACCCCCGGCGCCAAAGCTCGGCGTCCGGGTTGTCTTCGCGCCAGGGGAAGGTGTCCCACTCGGCCCGCCAGTTGCCGGTCTCGATCTCGGGCGTGTGATAAAGAAGATGATAGGCAAACTCGCGCCAGACCAGCTCCTTTAGAAAGTGCTCAGCCTCCTTGGCGTGGCCCCGCTCGGTCATCGCCAGGTAGCCTGTGTGCCAGATCTGGCGCGGCGAGATCTCGCCATAAGTCAGGTTCTCGGACAGCCGCGATGTCGCCTCCAACGCGGGGAAGTCGCGCTCGGACTTATACCGATCAATGGCGGCCTCGATGAAGCGGTCCAGCCGGTCCCGAGCCGCCGCTTCTCCGATCGCTGCATGCTGCGCCACAATCGGCGCGCCCCGGCGCATGGCCTTGGCCAGACCCCAGGCCTCCAGCTCATCGGACGCTGGCCAGGTCACAGGCGGCGCCAAATCTCTGGGCGCAGCAAGGGCATCCGCCACGCCGCGATCACGCACAGATTTCCAGAACGGCGTGTAGACGCGATAGATCCCGCCCGTCTTGGTCTCGACCGTCCAGGGCTCGAACAGCAGCGAGGCGTTGACGCTTTCGACCTCTACGCTTTTAGCCTTCAAACCAGCCTTGATCGCGGTATCGCGCGTGATCGACGCCTGATCATATAGCCGCGACCAAATCACACGCTTGGCTCCTGTCTCGGCGATCAGGTCATCCAGAACCGTGTCGGCCTCGCCCCGTCGCAGGATCAATCGCGACCCCGCGCGGGCAATCTGAGCCCCGAAATCCGCAAGGCTCTCTCCCAACCTCCATTTGGGCGCTGCGCCATAGCGCGCCTCAATCAAGGGATCGAGAATAAAGACCGGGATGACCGGGCCGCCCCCAGCCAGCGCCATGTCCCAACCCGGATGATCTGAAAGTCTGAGATCGCGGCGCAGCCAGAGAAGTGTCGGAGGGATATCGGTCACGTGTTGTCGGTCACTTGAGATCGCATTTCGCTTGCACGAGGTACCTCATTTACGGGTCCTTGATCGGTTTGGATCAAGTTTTTTCAGTAGATACAAAAAATTAACAAAATTCAGTGCTCCTATGACCCTGAGTTAACAGGCTGTGAACCGGAGCGCTTGCATGTCCGCAGAGATCATCATGCTGAAAAGGCCGAACCAGGCCCCCCAGGGGTTTGACGAACCGAAGGGCAATGTGGTCGAAGAACTGCGCCGCGCCAAGCTGCGGATCGCGCAGCTCGAGGCGAACCTCACCGCGGCCATGCAGGACAACCTGACGAATTACACGCGCGCCCGCGACGCTGAGCGGAAGCTGGAAGAGCTCGGCGTCTAGAGCGCTTTCGGACCAAACTGCATTGCTGATGATCGGAGAAAGACCCGCCTAACGGGGGTTTTCCAATTCTGTTGGGTCCGAATTCAATCGAACTCTCCCGCTCACCCCTCACATCGCGTTGACGGCTCTTTTTGTCATGACGTTTGTGATGTGTGCGCGGTATTC
>CAYYZH010000141.1:3962-11381 GCA_964475765.1 uncultured Limibaculum sp. | reverse complement strand
GGATTATCGAGCGAGGGGATGCCGTCGACCTTCACCCCGCCCCATGTGATCTCCTCGAACCGTATGCGCAGCTCGTCGGGGTTTTCCAGCGGGTCGTTGAAGAACAAGAGGAACCGCTCGTCGAGCCCGCGCCAGAACCACTTCTTCATCTCCCAATAGCTGGGATGCGGGCGGATGTCGGGATTGGCCTCCTGATAAAGGAGCGCATCGCGCCACGTCACGATGGTCTGGCCTGCGAGTTCCGACAGTGCCTCCGAGATCAGAATGTACTCCCCGCCGACCCGCATGAAGAGCACCAGTGTCGGGATGATGTCGGTGTTGCCGCGCGCGACCAGACTGTCGATTGCCTCCTTACGGCTCTCGTGATCACCGATCAGTGCGCCGCGGCTGGCGGCCAGCACCTCGTCATAGGTCATGGTATCGGTTTGCGCCGAAGTCTCACGCGGCAGGATCAGGGCGGCCAGCAGAAAGACGGCGACCAGAGAGACGAAGGGGCGAAACATCGGCAGGCTCCTGAATTGACAGGGGCAGTCTAGGACGGCTTGCCGCCTGCGGACAGCCCACCCTCACCGTCTCTTGTGCAGGTGTGATGTGGCGCCGAACGCCGCCCTTGCGGTATCGGGCCGCGCGCCTGATACTGCGCCGACTTGGGGAGACGGGTGACATGCGCCTCATCGACCGTGTGTGTGATGTGCTGGCGGTTCTGGCCGGGATTTATCTCGTGGCCATCATGCTGGGCATTGTGGTCAGCGCGCTTGCGCGGACGGCATACCTGTCGGGCAAGTGGACCAGCCACATCTTTACCTTTGCCGAGTTCGGGCTCTTGTACATCGTCATGGCCGCCTCGCCCTGGCTGGTGCGCCACAAGGGCCATGTCTTCATCGAGCTTCTGACCGCCGCGGTGCCGCGGGCGGTGCAACCGATGCTCAGCCGGGCGGTTTCGATGCTTTGCATTGTCATCTGCCTTGTTCTGGTCTGGTACACATGGGGCGCGACGGCCAAGGCCTACCAGTTCGGCGATGCCGAAATGCGCTCCCTCGACATGCCGAAATATCTGCTGCTGGGCGCCATGCCGATTTCGTTCGGGCTGATGGCGATCCAGTTCTCGCGGTTCGTTTTCGGGCCGGATACACTGCATTCGGGGCAAGCGGGGGTACACGAATGATCGATATCGATCTTGCAGGAGCGACCATCTTCGAGTTCACGCTCTATGGGGCCGCGCTCGGCGTTGCCGGGCGGTTTGCGTTCAGCATCCTTCAGGGCCAGCTTCCCGGAGACGGGATTATCCCGGCCGTCGCGGTCGGCGCGGTCATGGGGGCGATGATCTTCATCTTCCAGTCCGGCATTCTGAACTGACACCGGATGGAGTGGTTCGAGGCGCTTTTCTTCCTTCTCGGCATGATCCTTGTGTTCATGGCGATGGGCATACCCGTGGCGCTGGCCTTCCTCGCGGCCAACATGATCGGTGCCATGTACTTCATGGGCGGAAACGGCAGTTGGGCTGTGCAGGCCAGCCGCGGGATCGGGCAGCTTGCGAACAATGCCATTCCGACGGTGACGAACTTCAACCTGATGCCGGTGCCGATGTTCCTGTTGATGGGGGAGATCTTTTTCTTCACCGGGCTGGCGAACCGGATGTTCGGCGCGGTGGATCAGTTGATGGGGCGTCTGCCTGCGCGGTTGTCGTTTGTGACCGTTGCGGGCGGCACGGCGTTTGCCACTTTGTCGGGCTCGTCCATGGGGTCCACGGCGCTTCTGGGCTCGCTGATGGTGCCGGAGATGCAAAAGCGGGGTTACAAAAAGCACATGGCCATCGGGCCCATTCTGGGGACCGGGGGGCTGGCGATGCTGATCCCGCCCTCGGCGCTGGCCGTGCTGCTCGCGACTTTGGCGGAACTGGACATCGGCGCGCTGCTGGTCGCCGGCGTGATCCCCGGGCTGCTGCTCGCCTGTCTTTATGTGGTGATGATCCTCGGCATGGCGCTGCTCGATCCGAACGCGGCCCCGTCCTACGAGGTCGAGGGCATCGGCTGGGGTCAGCGGTTCAAGCTTTTTTTCGTCGACATCCTGCCCATGGTCTCCATCGTCATCGGTGTGATCCTCGTGATCATGTATGGCGTCGCCACCCCGTCGGAGAGCGCGGCGTTCGGCTGCCTCGGCGTTGTGCTGCTGGCGGCGCTCTATCGCTCGCTGACATGGGATGGGATCGTCAAGTCGGTCACTGGCGCGCTCAAGGTCACGACCATGGCGCTGCTGATCATCTTCGGCTCGGCGACGTTCTCGGCGTTGCTGGCGTTTTCCGGCGCCTCGTCGGGCCTGATCCGCTGGGCGACGGGGTTTGAACTCGACCCGATCACCATGCTCCTGATCATGTTCGCGATCCTGCTGGTGCTCGGCATGTTCATGGACCAGCTTTCGATGATGCTCCTGACCGTGCCGATCTTCTTCCCGCTGGCCCAGACGCTGGGCTTCGATCTGATCTGGTTCGGGATCATCGTGCTACTGGCGCTCGAGATCAGCTTCACGACCCCGCCTTTCGGCTTGTTGCTCTTTGTGATGAAAGGCGTCTCAGCGCCGGGGACCACGATGCGCGACATTTATGTCTCCGCGCTGCCCTTCATCGGGTGCTCGATCCTGCTGGTGTTCCTGCTGATCCTGTTCCCCGGCATCGCGACCTGGTTGCCTGGATTGGGGGGGTAGCGGCCCGGTTAGTCTACATTCGCCTGCCATACGAGGGGATGCTTGGCCCTTCGGGCCAAAAGGGTGCCGTCAGAGGCCCTTCGGGTTCGTCAGGAACTCCTCAATGATCTCCGGGGGTGCCTTCACATAATCGGACCGCCGGCTCACGTTCAGACCTGTGAGCTGGCGCAGCTTGACCGCCATCTCAGCCATCTTCACCACGATGGGGATGCCGTTGATGACCGGCGCCGCACCAACCCGGTGATCGTGTAGTGCGCTGAACAGCAGCATCGGGATGCCGCCCGCCGGGATCAGGACATCAGCGCCATTGTCCACCAAGGGCTGGGCCTGCGCCTCGAAGATCTCCCGGACATCGTTGAGTTTCTCCGCATCTCCGATGGCGGCGAGGACCTGTCCCGGCTCGAAGCTCATCGCATGAACGCCGGTCACGCGGTGCTCCAGGCCATACCGGCGGATCTGATGCTCATGCCCCGGAATGAAGCGCGGGTTCATGGTGATCAGACCCGAGCGCTGACCGAGCTGGCAGGCATAGAGCATCGTTGCCTCACCCAATGCGATCACCGGAATGTCGACCATCGAGCGGACTTCATAGAGCCCGCTGTCCTGAAAGTGGCCGACGATGAAGGCGTCATAACCCTGTCGCTCGGCCTCGACGGCGTTCACCATCATCTCACGGGCGCAGCGCCATTCCACAACCGGGTGCGCATAGCTGTCGAACGGGGTGATGCCTTTGATATCGACGGTCGTGTCCGCCTCGCGGATCGCATCGAGATGCACCCGCAACGCATCCCAATAGGCCGCCCCGTTCTCGTAATCGACATAGGACTGGTACCAGATTCTCACCGCTTCAGCTCCGACGGCGGCAGATCGACCAGCCCGCCGGGTTCGGCCAATGCGGCACGGATTTCCTCCGGGATCTCCAGCGCCTTCAACGATCCGTCCTCCTGAATCTGCGCATAAATCCGGATCGCACGACCCTCGGTCACCGGTGCGCCATCGGCCACCTGCACCGCCTTGCAGTCCCAATGCAGGGTCGAGCCACCGATCTTGGCGAGCTGGATCGTTGTGCGCACCTTGTCGCCATAGGCGGCGGGGCCGATGAACCGGAAGTGGACATCTCCCATAACGAAGGCTGTGCGGTTCTTCTTGATCAGATGGTTCGTACCAAAGCCAAGCGCACGCAGCAGCTCATGTTCGGTCTCGTTGAACCAGGTGAACATCATCGGATAATAGACCAGCCCGAACGGATCGGACTCCCCCCAAGCCACTGTAAGTTCACGGGAATACATGATCATGAGCGGGGTCTCCTGGCCGGTCTTTGCGCGCCCATCGTGGCGGTTTTCGCGCCCCTGTCCAGCCCCGCGTTGACAGCTTTGCCGCGCCGCCCGATGGTTGGTCCGACAAAGCGCGGCAGGCCCGTGCGATCGCGACAGGGGACGACATGACCACGGGCACGGTGCATGACCGGTTTGCAGCGAGTGCGCGGCGATGGCCGGGCCGCCCGTTCCTCAACGTTCTGTCGGAGACGGCTGCGGCCTATGGGATCGACGCGCGGGTCTGGACCTATGCCGAGGCGATGGCCGAGGTGGATGGTGTTACCGAAGGCTATGCCAAGGCGGGCTATGGACCGGGGCACCGCGTCGGGTTGCTGCTCGAGAACCGCCCGGATTTTCTCTGGCATTGGCTGGCGCTGAACGCGGTCGGCGCGTCTGTTGTGCCGATAAACCCTGATCTGCGCGCAGGCGAGCTGAGCTATCTGACCGAGCACTCCGAAATGGTGTTGGCGGTGGCGATCCCCGACCGGATCGCTGATCTTAAGGCAGCCTGCCCCGGGTTGGCCGTCATCGCGCCGGGCGCCGCACCGCCGCAGCCCCCAGCCTCCGAGGGACAGCAGGGGCCGGACGCGGAATGCGCGCTCCTCTATACATCGGGCACGACGGGCAAGCCCAAGGGCTGTATCCTCAGCAATTTCTATTTCACCAATATAGGCGACTGGTATGCCGGGCTAAGAGGCGCGCTGGCGCTCTCCTCGGACCCGCCGGACCGGATTCTCACACCCCTTCCGCTCTTCCATGTCAACGCGCAGGCCTATTCGGGCATGGGCGCGATGACGGTCGGGGGTTGTCACAGCGTGCTTGATCGGTTTCACCCCAAGACATGGTGGGACAGCGTGCGCGAGGCCGACGCGACCGTGATCCATTATCTCGGTATCATGCCGCCGTTGTTGATGGCGCAGCCCGAGGGACCGGGGGATCGCGACCACCGGGTCCGCGCGGGCTTTGGCGCCGGGATCGAGCCGGGCCTGCATCAGGCTGCCGAGGCGCGGTTCGGCTTTCCCTTTGTCGAAGGCTGGGCAATGACCGAGACCGGTGCGGGCGGTGTCCTGATGACCAGCGAAGGCCCGCGCAAGCCGGGCACGGCGTGTTTTGGGCGGGTCCGGGATGGTCTCGAGGCCCGGGTTCTGGGCGACGATGGCACCGAGGCGGGTATCAATGAGCCGGGAGAGTTGCAGGTCCGGGCGGCTGGTCCCGACCCACGGCGCGGTTTCTTCTCCGGCTATCTCAAGGATGCCGCCGCGACCGAGGAGGCCTGGACGGGCGGTTGGCTCAACACCGGCGATGTGGTCAGCCGCGATGCCGACGGCGATCTGCACTTCATCGACCGCAAGAAGAACATCATCCGCCGGTCGGGCGAGAACATCTCGGCGGCTGAAGTCGAGGGCGAGCTGATGCAGCATCCGGACATTCGCAGTATCGCCATCGCGCCGGTTCCGGATGATCTGCGCGGCGAGGAGGTGATGGCGCTGATCGTCGCGGACGGCTCGCCGGATCATGCGCGCGCCGAGGCGATCACCCTCTGGTGCCGCGACCGGCTCGCCTACTACAAGGCGCCGGGCTGGGTTGCGTTTGTCGAGACCCTCCCGGTGACCGCGACCGAAAAGATCCAGCGCGGCCAGATCCGTAAGCTGGTCGAGGACATCATGTCCCGGGGCGCCGTGTTCGATACGCGCGCGCTCAAGACCCGCGCTGCATGAGACCGGCGGGGCCAGCCCGTTGAGGCGCGCCCCCTATGACGGCGTGGCCGTCGCTGTTCCCGTTTCGGTTCCATATGTCCGTTACTCCACCGAGAGCGCGCATTGGTGGCTGGCCCGGGCGATCAAGGCGCTCTGCGATGGTGCGGGGATCGCGCACACGGATCTCGACGGTCTCGCGATCTCCAGCTTCACGCTGGCCCCCGATACGGGCGTTGGCTTGACCCAGCATCTGGGGCTGACCCCGCGCTGGCTCGATCACATTCCCATGGGCGGCGCATCCGGTGTGGTGGCGCTGCGCCGCGCCGCGCGGGCGGTTCAGGCGGGGGATGCTCAGATGGTCGCCTGCGTTGGCGGAGACACCAATCATGTCGACAGTTTTCGCAAGCTGTTGGGCAGCTTCTCCCGCTTTGCCCAGGACGCCAGTTACCCCTACGGGTTCGGCGGGCCGAATGCCGCCTTTGCTCTGTTGACCGATCACTACATGCGAACCTATGGCGCGCGGCGCGAGGATTTTGCCCGGCTGTGCGTGGCGCAGCGGCAGAATGCGCTGGCCTATCCTCATGCGATCATGAAGCGCCCGCTGACGCCCGAGCAGTATATGGAGGCCCGGCCGATCTCCGATCCGCTGCATCTTTTCGACTGCGTGATGCCCGTGGCGGGGGCCGAGGCGGTGCTGGTCACGACCGGGGACATCGCCCGCGATCTTGGCCTCGCCCATGCCCACTTGCGGTCCACCATCGAACGGCACAACGCCTTTCCCGATGATCCGATCCAGATGCGGGGCGGCTGGGCGCTCGATGTGGACGAGCTTTGGGCGATGGCGGGGATGCAGCCCGCCGACATGGACGTGGTCCAGACCTATGACGACTATCCTGTCATCGTCGCGATGCAGCTCGAGGATCTGGGGTTCTGTGCCAAAGGTGAGGGGGCTGCGTTTCTGACCGCCCACGACATGACCTGCACTGGCGACTTTCCGCACAACACTTCCGGTGGCCAGCTCTCGGTTGGGCAGGCCGGGGCCGCGGGCGGCTATCTCGGCCTGGTCGAGGCGTTGCGCCAGATCACGGGTCAGGCGTTGGGGACGCAGGTTCAGAGCGCACGCCGTGCGCTGGTTTCCGGTTTCGGCATGGTCAATTTCGACCGCGGGCTTTGCTCCGGGGCCGCAGTTCTGGAGACGGCATGACCGAACCGTTGGCCCCTCCGCCGCGTAAGGACCCGCAGGCGCGCACTCGGACCTCCCTGTTGCCACCGGAGCCACGCAGCCGGGCTGCCTTGCGGATGTCGGCCATGGCGGCCCGCGGTGTGTTCTCGCTACAGGTTTGTGGGGCGTGCGGCCACACCATGTATCCCGCGCGCGATGCGTGCCCCGCATGTCTTTCGACGGATCTGGCGTGGCGTCCGGTTTCGGAAAAGGGCGAGGTGATCGCCGAGACGACGGTTCGCACCAGCATCGATCCCTATTTTCGCGAGCGCACGCCCTGGCGCATCGGCACCGTGGCGTTGGAGGCCGGGCCGACGGTAACGGCGCACCTGCATGGGGACGTCTCGACGCCCGGCCTCGTGCGCATAGCCGCAAAGCTCGACAAATCCGGCAACGCTGTTCTCATCGCCCTCCCGGCACAGGAGACCCCGCACATGAACGACGATCCGATCCTGCGCGAGTTGACCGCGACGCCAAAGCACCG
>CAYYZH010000141.1:0-3862 GCA_964475765.1 uncultured Limibaculum sp. | reverse complement strand
TCCAGTCGCGACGCGTTCGAGGCGGAGGTCTTCGGCCTGCAACGCCTCGCCCAGGAGTTCGGCCCCGGCCTGATCGCCCGCGGTGCGGACGGTGACAACGCAGCGGTGGCGCTGGTCGATGTTCTCTCCGTTCATGCGCTGACGAACTGGAATGCGTTTGGAGTGCATTCTGCGGCCTCCGCTGCGCGACACTCCCTTTTGCAATGCTTGCGCGGCGAGCTGCGCGCGGGCGGGGTGCGCGTGCTCTCGGTGTTCACCGGGCCGGTAGAGGATGACTGGCACCAACCGCTGCCCCCGCCGAAGGTTACGCCGGGCACCCTTGCAAAGGCTGTCGTGCAGGCGCTGGAAGACGGCATCGAGGAGAGTTTCGTCGGCGACATCGCGCGGGATGTCTTCACCCGCTGGCAGGATGATCCGAAGGTGCTGGAACGGGAGCTTCAGGCATGACCGTCCTCACAGACCTGATTGCGGCCCTGTCGGGCGGTGCGCTCCGCATCGTGGATCTGACGCATACGCTGGACGAGGATTTCCCGGTTATGGTCCTGCCGCCGGAGTTCGGGCAGTGCCAGCCGTTCCGAGCCGAGGAAGTCTCGCGCTATGACGCCCGCGGCCCGGCGTGGTACTGGAACACGCTGACCATGTCTGAACACGCGGGCACGCATTTCGATGCGCCCGCGCATTGGGTGTCCGGGCGCCATGTGCCCGGCGGTACGGTTGATGCGGTGCCGCTGGAGACGTTCGTGGCCCCGGCCGTAGTGCTGGATTTTTCAGCCGAGGCGGCGGCGGATCGCGACTTTCTGCTAACGGCGGAGCATGTCAGGGCGTGGGAGGCCGCGCACGGGCAGATCCCGACGGGTGCGTGGGTGCTATTGCGCACGGATTGGAGCCATAGGGTCGGCACGGACGCTTATCTCGGCATGGAAGCGGATGGCGCGCATTCACCGGGACCCGATGCCAGCGCGATCCGGTTTCTGGTCGAAGAGCGCGATATCCTGGGGTTCGGGACGGAGACAGTTGGCACCGATGCAGGGCAGGGGGCGCATCTTTCGCCGCCTTACCCTGCGCATTCCATCCTGCACGGGGCAGGCAGGTGCGGGCTTCAGTGTCTTGCCAATCTCGATCAGCTTCCGGCGACCGGTGCGGTTCTGATCGCCGCGCCGTTGAAAGTACGGGATGGCTCCGGCAGCCCACTGCGGGGGCTGGCGCTGGTGCCCTGAGGACGGCGCCCTAAGCGGCCTCGGTCGCGAACGAGGCTATCGTCTTCAGCGCACCATTCAGCGCGTCGCCCTTTTCGTCCTGCAGGGCCGCTTCGCGCAGGCGGCGCAGCCAGTCCGCGGCGTCGTCCCGGCCCTCCAGCACCGCCAGCGCCCCGATCACGCGGCTGTACTTTGACTGCGCCCGGTCATGCGTGTCGGAATAGCCTTTGATCAGCCGTCGGCACGCGAGGATTTCAACAGCGAGATCATAGTTTTGCGGCGCCGTGGTGCAGGCCAGATCAAGCCATTCCTCGAGGTGCGCGGTTTCGATCCGGTGGCGCAGCGTGCCCCGACGGTGTTTGCGCCGCCCGGCGATCAGCCACAGCATCGCAAACCCCCGGATCGTATCCGTCCGGATCTGCCGCCCGTGATTGATCCGCCGGTCGATCCATGCCGAGAGCCGGGGCCGTGCCTCCAGCCAGTCGCCCAACCCGGCAGGCAGCAGCCCGGTCATCTCCCTGATGCCAGGATGCATGAACTCGGTGACGTGAAGGGTCCGCTCCCCCACCGCCATCTCATCGCTGATGCGCCGAACCCGCCCGGGGCATGTTTTCAGATCCGCAACCCGGATGACATCGTCATAGGCCATGGCATTTGCGATGTATTTCGCGGCGGTCTCACCAAGGGTGTAGGGCGCGTGATCGAGCGCCAGCACGCGATCGAGCCGGTCGAGATACTCCGCGCCATAGGCGGTATCCTGAAAATCCACGACCTTGCGCAGGCCATGCAGAGCCATCTCGGCGACCGGCATTGCCCTCGCGCGGGTGACGATTTCGTCCCAATCTGCCCGCATCTCGGTTGGGCCAACCGGGTCGATGGGCGGAGGGTCAATGTCAGGGGCGGCGGCTTCGGGTTGGGGCCCCGCAAGGCCTGCATCAAACGCCGCGAGGCTTTGGTCAACGCCCCGGCCTCCGGACCGGATCACAGTCCGGAAGGCTTCGGGATCGAACGGGAGCGTCCCGGACGCGGCAAGCGCGCCGAAAAGGCTGGCCGAGATGACGCTGCCTGCCGCCACGGCCGGGGTCTGCATGTCAAAGGCAATGACAGTGCGCCCAGCCAGGTCCAGGGCCGCCGCGACCTCGTCAGATGTTGCCATGCCGTCGCCCGGCACCACCTTCTCCGACACCGCCAGCGCCCGGTGGGTCGATGCAATCACAGTGGTCCGGTCTGGCGTGACGAACCCGCGCAGGATGGCGCGTCCTGCCTCCATCCATTCCGCCGCGATCAGGACGTCGATGTCCCCCGCCGCGGGAGCCAGCGAGAACACAGGCGCCTTGCCACCCTCGGGAGCCATTTCGACATAGTAGATCGTGGCGCCCGTGCGCTGCGCGACACCGGCTACTGCGGTCGCCTGCACCTGCCAGCCGTGTGTCAGCGCCAGTGCCTCGATCCAGCCGGTGAGCACGCCGCCGCCTTGTCCGCCGACCGCCATGATGGCCAGCTTGATGATCTCAGCCTCTGCGGTCTGGACCGGGCCTTCCATCACGCAGCTCGCTCGCGGATCGCCGCGCGCGGGTGGGTGGGCACTCGCTGACCTGTCCTCTCGCACCATCTCTCGGGGGAGCGCGTGGCGATCCGGCGGATCATTCGCCTGCTCCGTTGAAGACCAGACGCTGACGGTCCCGGCGGTCCTGCAACCAGCCGATCACACGACTGCGCAACCGTGCCACCGAACGGTCCCACCAGGTCGGGTTGTCGATCACGTCGGCACGGTAGAAGGATGGACAGAGCGCTGCTGCATTCGCCACCTCTCCGCAGTTCCCGCAGCCGACGCAGCTTTCATCGATGGCCGCTATCGGGTCGTCCCGCAGCGGATCGTCCAGATGTTTGAGCCCCAGCGACGGGCAGCCAGAGAGCCGCATGCAGGCATGATCGCCGGTGCAAATGTCCTCATCGACGCCGAAACGCGGAGTTACAACCCGCTTGCCACCCTTGACTGCCGCAGCGCGCTGGGGCCGTTCGCGCCGTTGCCGGTTCAGCATACACTCGGAGGAGGCGACAATGACCTTTGGTCCGGTCTCCTCGGTCGTCAGCGCCTCGTGCAGTACGTCACGCATCGCTGTGACATCGTATGTCCGGTCGATCTGGCGCACCCATTGCACGCCCATCCCCTTCACCGCTTTAGCGATGGGGTGGTTGGTCGATTTTGTGCCGTTCGCAGCCCGTGAGGACAGGATGTCCTGCCCGCCTGTCGCCGCGGAGTAGTAGTTGTCGACCACCACGATCACGCCGTCCTGCTGGTTGAAGACGGCGTTGCCGATGCTCGAGGTCAGCCCGTTGTGCCAGAACCCGCCATCGCCGATGAACGAGATCGAGCGCCGCGCACCCTCCGCTTGCAGTGCGGACGCCGAGGCCGGACCCAGCCCGTAGCCCATGGTCGAGCCGCCGATCTCGAACGGCGGAAAAATCGAAAAGAGGTGGCAGCCGATATCACCTGCGATGTGATGCTCGCCCAACTCCTGCTGCACCAGTTTGGTCGCCGCGAAGATCGGACGCTCCGGGCAGCCGGTGCAAAACCCGGGTGGGCGGATCGGCACAATGTCCTTGAGGTTCGGGACATCGGGCAGGGCGGTGGCATTCGGTGCGCGCACCGCGTCGTCCAGCAT
>CAYYZH010000140.1:0-11396 GCA_964475765.1 uncultured Limibaculum sp. | reverse complement strand
TTCGATCCAACATCACCGCCAAGCGCCTGTCCTGTGAAAGCGGCGCTGAAATCTCCGGGCGCCTCGAGATCATCGACACCTGACCTGCTGATCGATCGGGTCATCCACCGGGGCTCGAGACGGTATCGGGGACGGAGTTACCGTGCGCGGCGGTGGCGCCGATGTCCGTTTATCGGTGTGCGACGACTCGCATCTCGACCATGACACCTTCAGAAGCGAACCCAGCTACTTCAATAGCAGTCCATGCGGGATAGGGCTCACACATCCTTTGTCCCCAAATTTCTTTGAAGACTTCTAGATGTTCCTTCAGACCTATGTGGTAGCTGGTAACTTCTACGATGTGGCTGGCGTCCATTCCGGCTTCGCCCAAGACACTGAAAACTTGGTCGAAAGCCGTATCAATCTGCTTTGCAGCATCCGCTGAGACTATGCCATCCAGCCCCTTGCCGTTGAAACCGGTCAAAAATAGGAAGCCATCCACTTCAGCACCTGGAGCCATTTTCCAGTCCTTGTAGATGCTTGTCATGGCTGTCGGGATGATTGCTTGTTTGACCAAATTCCTGACCCGTTGAATCCAGCTCGTCACGTTGCCGGACATTCGCTGCGTCGCCGCATAAATGCAAGTTGGGCTCAAAGCAGACCTTCTCCGCTTTGCAATGCGCGTCGAGAGTGTGGGGGCTGGCGAATCCTCGGACTTGGCGGCACATTTGTGCAAAACAAGGAGGAAGCGATGGCTGGATTCGAGATCACGCAGCTGCACGCGGACTTTGGCGCGAAGATCACCGGCGTGGACATGGCGGCGCCGCGCAGTGCCGAGTTGATTGCGGATCTGCACCGGGCGATCGACCGCTATTCGTTTCTGTGGTTCCCGGACCAGAGTTTTACCGATGATCTGCAGTTGGCTCTGACCGGTGATCTCGGTGAGCCGGAGCCGGGACATCTGCCGCTCGGCGAGGAAGGCAAGATTGAGTATTTCGGGACCATCGGCAATGTGCAGCCCGATGGCTCCACTCTGGGCAATGACGCGACACGCACGAAGTTCCTTAACGGCAACAATATGTGGCACTCGGATTCGTCTTTCCGGGATGTGCCGTCCTTTGTGTCGATCCTATGCGCCTATGAGACGCCGGCCGAAGGGGGGGAGACCTTGTTCGTGTCGACCCGCGCGGCCTATGCCCGGATGGGGCCGGTGCAACGGGCTGAGGTCGAACCGCTGGTCGGCATCCATGACTACACCTACTCGCGTTCAAAGGTCGCCGAGGTGGCGCCGTCGCTGTCGGCCTCACTGCCGCCGGTGCGTCAACGGCTGGTCAGGCGCAATCCCGGCACGGGCGAGGCCGGTCTGTTCATCGGCAGCCACCTGCGCGAAATCGAGGGCTGGGGGTACGAGCGCTCGCGGCCTTTTCTGCAGGGATTGATCGAGGATGCCACCGCAGAGCCCCACATCTATCCGCATTGCTGGCAGCCCGGTGATCTCGTGATCTGGGACAACAGGTGCCTGTTGCACCGAGGCGCCGGGTACGATGCTGACCGGTACCGCCGCTATATGCGCCAGACCCGGGTCAAGGGCGCCGGACCGACACTCGAAGAGGCGGCCTGAAGCTCATAGCGGTTTAGCATCCGGCGGTGTTGACTGCGGCTCGCGCGTCGGAGGCGAACACGCCCGTGGCTGTTGCGCCGGAGACATCGACCCGAACGCTTGCGCCCTCGATTTCGGCATCCGAGACGGTGATCTCGCGTCCACCTGCCGTGTCATCCACATCGATGGTAAAGGCGATGGCCTCGCCTGCGGGCAGCGCCACGATGTCCATCGCGATGCTGGTATCGCCGTCCCGCACCTTCGGCAGAGCGGCGAGCGCGTCCGTGCCATCCACCATGTCCAGCGGCTGAAAGACCTCGACCCCGGCGCCTTGTCCCGTGACGTCGAAGATCAGCCCGGCGGTTGAGCCCGACAGGTCGAGCGTCAGCACGGCATCGTTGATGGGGCAGTCCCCGACATTCTTGAATGTGAAACGATCCTTCGGCGCACCCTCATCAAAGGCAACGGCGAGATCGGCTCTGGCGGTCTGCGCCAGTCCGAGGACAAGCGCCGCGCCGGTCAGCAAAGCGGCAACCCGCATGGGTCTAATGTCACTGCGCGGAGCGGCGGTCTGGTGTTTGGTCATGTTTATCTCCTCTCGCAGCGAATTGGGACGATCCGTTCCAAAGTCCAGTGCGTGGGGAGAGGGGTCGCCCTACCGCGTGTCATCCATGTAGACGTGCTCGTAGATCTTCCGCCGGGTCATGCCGCGCACAGCCAGCTCCGCATCCGAGCAGCGCAGCAGACCGTTGGTCTGATCGCATTTCGCCCGATTGGTCGCGTTGTGAAACAAACCAAAAAAGCGGTTGAAAACGCGCGAGACCAGGGACGGGTTGGTATGTCCGTCGGTGTCGTAATCGGCGGTGATCACTCTATCGGAATACATCTCAGCCATCGGGCCGCTCCATCAAAATAAATCAACACACGCTCAAGTAGGGGAAGAATAGCGGCGGCGACCGTCATGCGGATGTAACGGAAATCACATCTTTCAAGTTTTCAAGGAATCCGAGCGTGTGGGCGCTTAGAGAAAGCTCTGGGGGTCGATGTCGATGATCACCCGCACGGCAGCAGGGCATTTGACCTCGGCCATCCAGGATTTGATGAGCGGCTGGAGCGCAACACCCTTCGGCGCCTTGATCAGCAGCCGAACGCGGATCTTGCCGCGCACGCGTGCAAACGGAGCAGGCGCCGGGCCGAACAGTTCCGCGCCGCCGCGAGTGAGGATGGGTGCCGCGCGACCAAGTGCGTTGGCGATCTCCCAGGTCTTCGTCTCGTCTGTTCCGGTGATGATCACGCCTGCCATGCGGCCATAGGGCGGTGCACCGGCCTGATGACGGATGTCGGCTTCTTGACGCCAGAAGGCTTCCTGATCGCCGGCAACGATGGCGCGCAGGACCCCGTGATCGGGCGCAACGGTCTGGATCAAGGCGGTGCCCTTGCGGTCGGCCCGGCCAGCCCGGCCTGCGACCTGATGCAGGATCTGGAAGGTGCGCTCGGCGGCGCGCAGATCTCCCCCTTGCAGACCCATATCCGCATCGATCACGCCAACGAGGGTAAGGTTCGGAAAGTTATGCCCCTTGGCGATCATCTGCGTGCCGATAATGATGTCGGCCCCGCCATCGGCGATCATCGCGATGGTGTCTTTCAACTGCTGGCTCGAGGTCATCAGGTCCGACGAAAGCACCGCCGCGCGAGCCTCCGGGAACAGCTCCGTGACCTCTTCGGCGAGGCGCTCCACCCCGGGCCCGCAAATCGAGATCCGGTCGTCCCGCCCGCAGGACGGACAGGCGCGCGGAATGCGCTCGGTATGTCCGCACTGGTGGCAGAGCAACTCGTTGCGGAAGCGGTGGGTGACCATCCACGCGTCGCAATGGGGGCAGCCGAAGTTATGTCCGCAGGCCCGGCAGAGTGTAAGCGGCGCGTAGCCCCGGCGGTTCAGGAACAGCATGACCTGCTCGCCCGCTTTGAGACGTTCCCGCGTGGCATCGACCAGCGGCTCGGCGATCCAGCGATTGCGCCCCGGATTATGCTGGCGCAGATCGACCATGCGGATTTCCGGCAGGATCGCGGGGCCGAAACGGTCCGGCAGATCGAGGCGTTTGTACTTGCCTGCCTCCGCGTTGGCCCAGGTCTCAAGCGATGGTGTGGCCGATGCCAGAACGGCGGTCGCCCCTTCGATGGAGGCCCGCAGCACCGCCATGTCGCGCGCGTTGTAGAGCACCATCTCGTCCTGCTTGAAGCTGGTCTCGTGCTCCTCGTCCACTACGATCAGACCAAGATCGGTGAACGGCAAAAAGAGCGCCGAGCGCGCGCCGACCACGAGGCGGGCCGAGCCGTTCGCGACACCGTGCCAGCATCGGCGGCGCTCGGTACCGGTGACCCCGTGATGCCATTCGGCGGGGCGTGTTCCGAAGCGTTTCTCCACCCGTTCGATGAAGGCCGAGGTCAGGGCGACTTCCGGCAGAAGGACCAGCGCCTGGCGACCCTGCGCGATGCACTCGGCGACGGCTTCGAGATAGACTTCGGTCTTCCCCGACCCAGTAACGCCGTAGACCAGCGTGGCCGAAAACCCGCCCGGCGCCACATCTGCGCGCAGCGCCTCGGCGGCGGTCTTCTGATCTTCGTTGAGATGCGCGCCCATGCCGTGCCCGAAAAGCGCGGGGTAGGGCGCATCGGCCGCGATCTCCTCGCGGACCAGCACGCCTTGGTCGGTGAGGCCCTTGATGACCCCGGTCGAGACCCCCGCCTCGCGCGCCAGATCCGCGGCGGTGAAGGTGGCTCCTCCATGGGCTGCCATAACATCCAGCACGCGGGTCCGGGCGGCTGTTGTCCTATCCGGCTCGGCCTCTCCCCGGCGGAGCACGGTTCGGGTCTTGGCGGGCTCGCCCAGCTCTGGCACGCGCGTGGCCAGCCGCATCATCATGCCGGGCGCGGTCATGGTGTAGGCTGCGGCGCGATCCAGAAAGTCCCGCATTTCTGACCGCATGGGCGGCACATCGAGCCGGAGTGATACGGTCTTCAACCGCTCCGCCGCGACCTTGCCCTCGCCCTCGCTCCAGACGATGCCAACCGCCTTGCGCGCGCCAAGCTCTACCGCCACGAAGTCGCCGAGGGCCAAGTGCATGTCCTCCGGTACCGCATAGTCGAGCGGTCCTTCGAATGGCATCGGCAACATCACGCCAACGCGCGTCACGCTGTAATCCGGACTGGCAGATGTTGCGACGAATCGTTAGGGTGCCACCAGATAAGGGCAGCAGGCAGGGCAAACCCCATGAAATTCTTCATCGACACCGCCGAGATCGACGAGATCAAGGACTTGAACGAGACCGGCATGGTCGATGGGGTCACCACGAACCCGTCGCTGATCATGAAGTCGGGGCGCGATATCACCGAAGTCACCAAGGAGATCTGTGATCTGGTCGACGGCCCGGTCTCGGCGGAAGTCACCGCGACCGAAGCCAAGTCGATGATCGAGGAGGGGCGAAAGCTCGCGAAAATCGCGCCGAACATCGCCGTCAAAGTGCCGCTGACCTGGGACGGGCTGAAGGCCTGCAAGGCGCTCTCGGGCGACGGGAACATGGTCAACGTCACGCTCTGCTTCTCCGCCGCCCAGGCGCTGCTGGCGGCCAAGGCGGGCGCGACTTTCATCTCGCCCTTTATCGGGCGGCTCGATGACATCGGCCTCGACGGGATGGAGCTGATTTCGGACATTCGCCAGATCTATGACAACTACGGGTTCGAGACGCAAATCCTTGCCGCCTCAATCCGCACCGTGAACCATGTCGCGATCTCGGCCAAGATCGGTGCCGACGTCGCGACTGTGCCGCCGGGCGTTCTGAAGAAGCTGGCGGACCATCCGCTTACAGACAAGGGTCTGGAGGCGTTTCTGGCGGACTGGGCCAAGACCGGGCAGTCAATTCTATGATGGACGGGGACATGGAACAGCAGTTTTCGCTGGACGCAGAAGAGCGCGATCTCGTCCGTTCGCTGATCCTCGCGGACCCCGATCTGGTGTTGCAGGATGACGATGTGATGCGCCGTCTGGTGGGCGAGACCACGGGGCAGCGCAAGGTCGTCGATCTGCGTGACCGGCTGGTTGAGCGGATGGAGCAAAGGTTGGACAAGCTGGTCACGCAGCATCGCTCGGTAATCGCGGCAGCCTATGAAAACGTGGCCGGGACATCGCAGGTCCACAAGGCGATCCTTGCGCTGATCGAGCCGCTGGACCTCAGCGCGTTCCTGCAGCGCCTGACGCAGGATGTGCCGACCTTCCTTGGCATCGAAGAAGCGCGGCTGTGTCTGGAGGCGGATGTAACCGAGACGGGTCCCGCCGAGGGCTTTGGTGACGATCTGCATGGCCGGGTAATCGCGCTGCCCGAGGGACAGATTGCCGATTACATAGCGTTTGGCGGCGAGTCCAAATCGGTTGTGCTGCGGCCCGCAGGTGAGGAAGCCGAGTTTGTCTTTGGTGAGGCCAACCCGGTGCAATCCGAGGCGCTGATGGCGCTCGATATTGCAGGCTCCAAGGGCATGCTGGCATTTGGCTCCGCCGATCCCAAGAAGTTTGATCCGGGCCACGGCACCGATCTTCTGGAGTTCTTCGGAGGCGTCGTCGAGCGTCTTTTGGTCCAGCGTCTGTCGGACCCGGATGTCGGATGACAGCGATCCCGTCCGAGGGGGCAGCGGATCTTCTCAAGCGCTGGCTTGATCAGCTGACCGGCATGCGCGGGCGATCGGCCAAAACGGTCGATGCCTACAGGCGCGATGTCGGCAGTTTTCTCGGGTTCATGGCGGGGCATACCGGTGGGCCGATGGGCCGGGCGGCGCTGGGCGAGATCGGGCTCAGCGATTTGCGCGCCTGGATGGCGTCGCGGAGGCGGGATGGGCTGTCCGCCCGTTCACTGGCGCGGGAGCTGAGCGCCGTGCGCGGGTTTTATCACTGGCTCGATCAGGCCGAGGGTGTTGACTGCCCCGCCATCCACAATATCCAGGCGCCGAAGACGTCTGCGCGCCTGCCGCGCCCGGTTGCGGCGGAAGATGCAAAGCGTCTGATCGCCGCCAGCGGGCACCATTCCGAGCCATGGATCGCGGCACGCGACACGGCTGCGCTGACGCTGATCTGGGGCGCGGGGCTTCGCATTGCCGAGGCGTTGGGATTGAACCAACGTGATGCACCGCTTGGGGACGTAGTTCGCGTCACCGGCAAGGGTGGCAAGGAACGCGAGGTGCCGGTGGTCCCAGCGGCGCGCGAGGCGGTCGAGAGCTATCGCAGGCTTTGCCCTCATGCGCCCGGCCCGGACGGTGCCCTGTTTCTGGGTGCGCGGGGCGGGCGGCTCAACCCGGCGGCCCTCCAGAAGGCGATGGCGACGGCGCGTCAGGCACTGGGCCTGCCGTCCTCCGCCACGCCCCATGCCCTGCGCCACAGCTTTGCGACACATCTGCTGGAGGCAGGCGGAGATCTGCGTGCGATTCAGGAGCTGCTGGGCCACGCGTCGCTCAGCACCACGCAGGTCTACACCGCCGTCGATCAGGCCCGCCTGCTCGAGGTTTATGACCGGACCCATCCGCGCGGGGGTGGCTGAGCCCATCGATTTTACGCCAATCCGCTTCCGGCGTGATAGGCTATGGCGGTTTCAAGGGAGTTTGCTATGGCGGCGCGCGTGACAATCCTTTCCGGACTGATGCTGATCTCGGCCGGTTCGGCGACAATGGCCTGCTCCGATACCGACAGTGTGCTGGCGCATTTCAATACGGTTCAGCAGGCCTACATCGAGGCGGCGCCGAGTATGAAGCCCGAGGACTTTGCGATCTGGTCCGATGCGCTCGACCGGTTTGGCGCGGCGATGGGCGAACAGAATTTTGCGGCCTCGTGCCAGGCACTGGATGAGGCGGCGGTGGACCTGGGCTTTGGCGTCGCCGCGGCGCCGACCAGCACGATAGGCGGGGCAGTTGCCGCACCGCGAACTCCGGCGGCGGCGCAACCGGTTTCTGCGGCCCGGCACTGTCCGCGCGCGCGGTGCGCGACGTGGCGGTTTCGGTTCTGAAAGGCAGGCAGGGTGAGTGATCTTCTGGAGATCCCACAGAATGGGGTGACCGCTGAGATGGCGTTTGCAGTGTTTGGCGGCGAGAGCGGTCGCACCGGGCCGGGAGCGCCGTTCGCTGCGACCGAGAGCCTTTGCCCGGGCCTCGAGCTGTTTCACGATGCCAGTAGCGAGGCCACGGGACCTGCGGGTTCGGCCAATGGCGAGATCGCGCTGGCGCTGACCGGGTTTGACGGGAGCTACGTCTCGCTGGCCGCGACGCCGGATGCGGGGACTCTGGCCGCACTGGGGCCGGGGCGGCTCCTTCGGATCGAGATGCTGGCCAAGGCATCGCGCCCAATCGTCTGCTACCTGCGCCTCAACCTCGAGTTCGAGGAGGATGCTCTGGTCCTGCACGAAACGATCATGGTTGAGACCGGCCTGCGCCGGGTCGACTTTGATCTGGCCGCGGCAACGGAGCCCTATGCAGACGATACCCGCGCCTGGGTGGACATCATCTTCTCTGACCCCGCGGGGCGGATCCTTACGATCTCCGATCTGCGTCTGAAAGTGGTGATCCGGGGCTGGCCGGAACAGTGATTGCTCTGATCGTATGAAACGGATGGTCCCGATGAAAGCACGCCATTGGATGGCCGGTCTTGCCGCCGGCTTTTGTGTTATGCTCGGAGGGCTGGCACAGGCGCAGGAATATGGCGCGCAGGATATGCAGGCAGCGCTACAATCCATCGGTTGTCATCCGTCGGACCAGCCGTTTGATGGCTCCGCTTACGATCGTGCGCTGAGATGTTTCCAAACCCAAATTGGCGCGCCGACAGGTCAGCCGATGTCTACCGAGCAATGGCAAGATCTTCTGGCTCTTGGCGAAATCACCGGAGAGCCTGACGAGTTCGGCGTCTCTGACGGGATGCGGGTGCTGCTCCGCAATGCCTTTGATGCCTTTCGTGGACCCGAGCCCTATGACGGCCCGGTCTGGGCCGGGACGGAGGCGCGCATGCTGATCGCAGCGCTATACTCCGGGGATACGTCAGCGCTTGGGGCGGGTGACACGCGTGCCGTACAGGCGGCGCTGGTCTCCCTTCTGATCAATCACGCGGCCATGGTGCGCGACTTCGGGGACAGCTGCCTCTTTGCCGGAGATACCGGGTTCCTCTTTACACTGGACGAGCCAGGCAACGTCTTCATCCGGAACAGTCCGCGCCAAGTGTACGAACAGAAGTTCTGGGTCCCGAAGGCTTATGAGCGCATCGCCGGGGCGGCATTCGTGGTCCACGACGTGAGGCCAGGCCTCACCAGCCTGCGTGATCTCGGTCGAATTGTCTGGCGCGAAGACTGCGGCAGCCTGCGGTTAGCTTTGCTGCGGGAGAACATGCTGCGTTTTCTGAACAACCAGCCCGCGGCGACACTGGAAGACATGCAGGCCCGTTATGGAACGGACACGCGTCCAGCTCCGGTTGCCAAGGATGCTGGTATTCCCGCGGACTGGACGCAGTTTGCCCGGACCTGCTTTCGGGAACGTCGCAGCCTTTCGACCAAGCCGCCTCAGAGCATTGCCGATTACTGCGCGTGTTTCGAGCGTCATCTCCGGTCGGCTGATCTGGAAGAGGTGTACAGGTCCTTCGTGGCGAACTGGAAGCGCGCGACTCGGACATACTGGAATACGCCTGTTCTGAACCCGATTGGCCAGTTCTGCTCGGCCCGGCCGCGGGCAGTGGATGCCGATCATGCGTCGGAATTGCTGGCTCTGGAGGGGGTACGATAGCCGCATCCGGGAGGCGTGATCAGAACCCCATGCGGGACATCACGCCGTCCTTGTTGATCAGCCAGTGTTTCAGTGCGCCTCCGATATGCGCGGCGACCAGCCCCATCAGCACCCAACCGAGAACCCCGTGCCACCAGTAGAGCGTATCGCCGAGTGCCTTGTCCTTGGCGAGGATCGCCGGGAGTTTCCAGTTGAAGAACTCAACGGGAAAGCCTGACGCGCCGGTGGCGAGCCATCCAAGGATCGCCATCACCGGGACAAGCAGATAGATCAGCCCATGGATGGCGTTCGAGGCGGCGTTTTCGAACTTGGTGAGCGGGACCTGATAGGCGGGTTTGCCGAGCCTGATCTTAACCACGATGCGCACGATCATGAAGCCGAGGATCAGCACCCCGAAGGTCTTGTGGTATTTGTAGAGGAGACCGGTCAACTCCTTGCCGAAGGTCTCGACCGTGCCGTTGAAGTCCTGAAACCAGAAGATCGTGCCGCTGATGAAGGTGCAGAAGATCATGAGCGCGATGAGCCAATGGAGCAGTCTCTGGCTCAGGGCATAGCGTGGCATCGTCTGGTCCCCCCGGATGTGGTGCCGCCCGGTCAGGCGGCGTCGACGGTCTGCTCCTGTAGGTCACACATGCAGAGCATATCGCCGTCGCGAAAGCGCATCGTGCGCACCATCGGGCGCATTGCCTGATCAAGTGTTTCAATAGGGGCGAGGTTCAAGCCGGTCTTTCCCGAGCCAAGCACAATAGGAGCCAGCATCAAGTGCAGCTCGTCGATCGCACCTGCATTGAGGAACCGGGCCAGCGTCTCCGCGCCGCCCTCGACCAGAACGCGGGTGAGGCCGCGCGCCGCCAGGGCCTCGATGATCCAGAGCGGCTGGATGTTGCCGTTGCCATCGCACTCAAGCGGCATGGCCTCGACGCCCTTGGGCACGTCGATGTTCTGACAGGTGACCGCAATGACCTCGGCCTCACCGTCGTTCAGCATGGTCAGATCGTTCGGCATCCGTCCATGCGGGTCGATGACGACGCGCACCGGGCTTTCGCCATCCACATGACGAGTGGTGAGTTGCGGATTATCGGCGATGGCTGTTCCGACCCCGACGATCACCGCGTCGACCTGCGAGCGGATCCGGTGCAGGTGGCGCAGCGCCTCCTGTCCGTTGATATACTTCGAGGCCCCGGTGGGGGTGGCGATCCGGCCGTCGAGAGACTGGCCAAGCTGGCCGATCACCACGGGATCCTTGCCGTCATGCCGTGTGAGCATGGTCAGCGCCGTCTCCGGATCGTACTCCATCGCGCGCGCCTTGGCTGCGCTTTTCGTTGCTTGGACGAACAAGTCCCTACTCCTTCAGACGGTCATTCCGCTGCCATCGGCGCACGGGCGCCGGTGGCTGTTTTCGTCGATGTCCCGGATGGCGGCGCTGGCGCCCGTTCTCGCCAGGGTTGCCGCTTGAACCAAGACACAGAATACGCGGTTGCAATGAGGATGCCAAACCCGGTGAGGTTGACCAGCGCCCGCACCCATACATCACGTTGCTGGATGTAAATCCAGTCGGTCTCGGCGATAAAAGCGTCCATCGCATCCATCCACCAGCCATTGAAACGGCTGAGGACGATCGAGACCATGAAGACCGCGAGGCTCTGGGTGCCGACCTTGCGGATCACCGGCACACAGGCGAGGAACGCGTCCTTGACCAGCCAGTGCCGCCCCCGGTCACCCACCGAGTGCCAGATGAAAGTGATCAGCGCCGCAAGGTGGATCAGTTGCGCGATACCGATATAGCGCCCGGGAAGCAGCAACCAGTTTTCGAAGATCCATGTATCGACAGCGGGCAGTAGCCATTTGATTTCGGCGACATAGGCGTAAGGTGCCGTCAGAATTAGCACCACGGCCAGAACGCTGCGCAATATGGCGCGGAAGGCCGGTGTGCGGTCTTTCACGCCCCAGCCGGTGTTGAGCCGGATGCCTGCCTGGCCGACAGCGGCATATCCGAGATAGGCGACTGCGAGGAAGT
>CAYYZH010000139.1:0-11399 GCA_964475765.1 uncultured Limibaculum sp. | reverse complement strand
ATCGGCTATCAGCTTGGCGCCTATACCTGGACTGCTGTTTTCGTTGGCGTCACGATCCTTGACCTTGCGATCTGGCCCTGGCTGCACCAAATCTCCATGCGGCGCGGGTGGACACTGGGTCCCGGTGGGCGTATCCCGCGCGAACGCGATGGATGGATGTGGCGCTACTGGCCCTATGCCTGACCCCGTCGCGGATGACGCAGGCTGACCCAAGGACCACATGACTGACCTGACCCCGCGAGAGATCGTCTCCGAACTTGATCGTTTCATCATCGGACAGGCCGACGCCAAGCGCGCCGTGGCCGTGGCCCTGCGCAATCGCTGGCGGCGCCAGAAACTCGACGCCGAGATGCAGGCGGAGATCTATCCCAAGAACATCCTGATGATCGGGCCGACCGGCGTCGGCAAGACCGAGATTTCACGCCGTCTGGCGAAACTCGCGAATGCGCCGTTCCTCAAGGTCGAAGCGACCAAGTACACCGAGGTCGGCTATGTCGGGCGCGATGTCCAGCAGATCAACCGCGATCTTGTCGAAAGCGCCATCATCATGATCCGCGAGCAAAAACGCGAGACCCTGCGCGCCCAGGCCCACGAGGCCGCCGAGGATCGGGTGATCGACGCGCTGGTCAAGGGCGACAGTTCCGAGGCGACGCGCAAGTTCTTCCGCAACAAACTGCGCAGTAACGAGTTGGACGATACCGAGATCGAGCTCGAGGTGGCAGACAGCACCAACCCGCTGGGGATGCTGGATATGCCCGGCGGCGGCGGGCAGATCGGGATGGCGAACCTCAGCGATCTCTTTGGCAAGGCGTTCTCCGGCCGGACGAAAACGATGCGCACCACCGTCAAGGACAGCTATCGCATCCTGATCGACGAGGAGGCGGACAAGCTGATCGATCAGGAAGTCATCACCAAGGAAGCGATCGAGGCGGTCGAGCAGAACGGGATCGTGTTCCTGGACGAGATCGACAAGGTCTGCGCCCGTGCCGAGGCGCGCGGCGCCGATGTCTCCCGCGAGGGCGTGCAGCGCGATCTCTTGCCGCTGATTGAGGGGACGACCGTCTCGACCAAGCACGGCGCGGTGAACACGGACCATATCCTCTTCATCGCCTCGGGCGCGTTTCACATCGCCAAGCCTTCGGATCTTCTGCCCGAATTGCAGGGCCGTCTGCCGATCCGTGTCGAGCTGCGCGCGCTGACCGAAGAGGACTTCCGCCGCATCCTGACCGAAACGGACAACGCGCTGACCCGCCAATACGCGGCCCTGATGGGCACCGAGGACGTGTCGGTTGAATTTTCCGATGACGGGATCAACGCGCTGGCTCGCATCGCGGCAGAGGTCAACGCGCAGGTCGAGAATATCGGCGCGCGGCGGCTGCATACGGTGCTGGAACGGGTATTCGAGGACCTCTCGTTCACCGCACCTGATCGTGGCGGTGAAAGCGTGACGGTCGACGCGGCGATGGTCGAGGAGCAACTCGGCGATCTGGCGAAATCAACGGATGTGAGCCGCTACGTCCTTTAGCGAACGGGAAGGGCGTGCGCCTTTGGTTCGCCGCCTGACACGATCCCGGACTTGATCCGGGATCTCTTCGCTGTACCACGAGGAGGTTCCGGATCAGGTCCGGAACCGTGACCTGTCGGCGACCACATCCCGCCCGGCCGATGTTGTGGTCCGGCGGGCTACCCGAACTTCGCGTTCAGCCGCTGCATCCCCCGGATCCAGCGGTCATAGTCGGACGTCTTGCGCCGCATGTACTCCAGCACCTCCGGGTGGGGTAGCACGAGGAATGTCTCGTCCCGAATGGCCTGCACGCAGGCTTCGGCCACCGGCTCGACCTCAATCAGACCGTCGATGGCCGCGACCGAGCCGGGATCGTCGGTCATGCCCGTGCGCACCGCCTGCGGGCAGAGCACAGAGACCTTGATCCCTTTGTCGCCATAGGTGATCGCCAGCCATTCCGCCAATCCGACAGCGGCATGTTTCGTCACCCCATAGGGCGCCGCGCCGACCTGGTTCAGCAGTCCTGCCGCTGAGGACGTGTTCAGCAGATACCCCCCGCCACGGGCCACCATGCGGGGGACCACATGGCGCGCCGCCCAGACATGGGCCATGACGTTGACGTCCCAGATCTGCTGCCAATCGTCATTGGCGATGTCGATCCCGCCGCGAAAGATGATCCCGGCGTTTGAGCAGAAAAGATCGATGGGGCCAGTGTCCGCCTCCGTATCGGCGACAAGCGCCTCGATCTCGGCTTCCTTGCTGACATCGATCTGGCGGGCAACGCCACCGATTGCGGCGGCGGTTTCGGCGGCGCCGTCCCCGTTCAGGTCGGCGCAGACCACGCGCGCGGCCCCCTCGGCATGAAAACGCTGCGCCAGTGCGCGGCCGATCCCGCTGGCCGCTCCCGTGACGACAGCGATCTTTCCCGCGAGATCCATCAGTGCCCGTGCGACTCGGTGACGTGGCGCCGGTCGTTCGAGGCGAGATAGTCCGCCACCTCGGCCCGTGCGACGACGTGGTGGTGTACCTCGTCCGGGCCATCGGCAAACCGCAAAGTCCTCTGGTGCGTGTACATCGCCGAGAGCGGCGACCATTGGCTGATCCCCGTCGCGCCATGCACCTGCATCGACTGGTCGATGATCTGACAGACCTTCTCCGGCACCATGGCTTTGACCATGCTGACCCAGATCCGGGCCTCCTTGTTGCCAAGGACATCCATCGCCTTGGCGGCCTTCAGAACCATCAGGCGCATGGCTTCAATTTCAATGCGTGCTCGCGAGACCGTCTCCATGTTCTTGCCGAGGTCGATGATCTTTTTGCCGAACGCCTCACGCGAGGTGCCGCGCTCGAGCAGCAGATCCAGCGCTTTTTGCGCCTGACCCAGCGAGCGCATGCAATGGTGAATCCGTCCTGGTCCGAGCCGTAGCTGGCTGATCTCGAACCCGCGGCCCTCGCCGAGAAGGATGTTCTCCTTCGGCACCCGAACATTCTTCAGCCGGATGTGCATGTGCCCGTGCGGCGCGTCGTCATGGCCGAAGACATGCATCGGGCCGACGATCTCGACCCCCGGCGTGTCCAGCGGCACGAGGATCTGGCTTTGCTGTTTGAAGGGCTCCGCGTCCGGGCTGGTCTTGACCATGGTGATCATGATCTTGCAGCGCGGATCGCCAGCGCCGGAGATATAGAATTTCTCGCCATTGATGACCCACTCATCGCCTTCCAGCACGGCACTGGTCGAGATGTTTTTGGCATCCGACGAGGCGACATCCGGCTCGGTCATTGCATAAGCCGAGCGGATCTTGCCGGCCAGCAGCGGCTTCAGCCACTGTTCCTTTTGCTCGGGCGTGCCGATGCGCTCCAGCACTTCCATATTGCCGGTGTCCGGCGCCGAGCAGTTCAGCGTCTGGCTCGCCAGCGGGTTCTTGCCCAGCTCCGCCGCGATATAGGCGTAGTCGAGATTGTTCAGCCCCTCGCCGGTTTCCGAGTTCGGCAGGAAAAAGTTCCAGAGTCCGCTGTCGCGCGCCTTCTGCTTAGCGGTCTCCAGCAATTCGAGTTGCCCCGGCGCATAGGACCAGCGGTCGGCGCGCCCTTCGCCCAGCCGGAAATACTCCTCGGTGATCGGATCGACATTCTCGGCGATGTGCTTGATGACCGAATCCAGAAGGGGACGGTTCTTGTCGGACATGCGCAGATCGTTGAGGTCGCTGTCGACGGCTTCGGGTCTCATGGGTGTCTCCTGGGGCTCGGGGCTGTTTGGATTTGCCCCCAATCTGTCATGCGCCCCCGCTCACGTCCACGGCTTCGCACAATCATCCGCGTGTTGATCCCGGCAGGTGGCATGATAGAGCAGGCACAGGCGACAACGGCGGGGAGGGCCGGGCAATGCAGGCAATGAACGATCTCTTTTCGATAAAGGGCAAAACCGCGCTGATCACCGGCGGCTCGCGCGGAATTGGCGAGATGATCGCCGCCGGGTTCCTCACCAATGGCGCCAAGGTCTATATCAGCGCCCGCAAGGCCGAGGTGTGTGTCGAGACCGCGGCGCGCCTTACAGAGACCTATGGCGGGGTATGTGAGGCCCTGCCTGCGGATCTTTCGAACATGGAGGGCGTGACCGGGTTGGCGGCGGCGCTGGCCGAACGTGAACAGAGCCTTGATGTCCTGATCAACAACGCTGGCGCCGCTTGGGGCGCACCGCTGGAGGACTTTCCGGAGGCGGGCTGGGACAAGGTCTTCGACACGAACGTCAAGGGGTTGTTCTTCCTGACCCAGAAGCTGCTGCCCCTGCTGCGCGCCAGCGGGACCGCAGAAGACCCGGCCCGCGTGATCAATATCGGGTCGATTGACGGGATCAGGACGCCGAAGTTCGACAACTTTTCCTACTCGCCGTCCAAGGCCGCGGTGCACCACCTGACCCGCGTGCTGGCGGCTCATCTGGTGAGCGACCGCGTCAACGTGAATGCCATTGCGCCCGGCCCGTTCCCGACATGGATGCTGAGCACCGGGGTCGGTTTTGGCGGCGAGACCGACGGCGTTGACTGGGAGGCCGTCGGCAAGAAGAACCCCAGCGGCCGGGTCGGCACGCCGGAGGACATCGCAGGCCTTGCGATCTTCCTCAGCAGCCGGGCCAGCGCCTACATCGTGGGTCAGACCATCCCGGTCGACGGTGGTGTGACGATCGCGAGTTGAGCCCTAGTGAAAGGCGGGCAACTCGCCTGCATCGTCAAAGGCTGGGTCGAACGGCGCGCCGAGGACTGACATGTCGCCATGCGCTTCGGCATCGGCAGCCATCGCCTCGGAAATCCAGATCTCGCCCAGATCCAGCGTGTTCTCGATCCGCACGATCCGGGCCTTTTCCGCCGTGATCATCGGGCAGGAGCGCATCGCGATGAACGTCGCCTCGCGCGTCGAGTTCGCCACCAGCGGCAGTGAAGCCCCCGCAGGCACGCCCGCCGTCACGAGATTCACATAGGTCTTGGTCCAGTCCATCGCCCGCACAAGCGCCTGCGTCGTGATGTCTGCCGTGCCGACCCCCGTTGCATTGCCATGCGTGCCCTCGGTCAGACCGCTGACGATGATCTGGTGAATGTTCGGCCCGCCGAAATCCTTGGACCGGCTCGAATTGCGGCCCGTGACGTTCGGGTCCATCCCGGCACCCGAGATATTCTTGCCGATCTCGTCGACGATCAGAATGTCGATATCGTCGACCAGGATCTGCGGGATCAGCGACTTCGACAGCTTCAGGAGCTCGGTATCGCGGGCCACGAAATCGTCGGGCGAGACCAGCTCGACCGTGTGCAGTTTCTCATAGCCGTTCTCGACGATGGCAACACCGAAGAGGACGTTGGTTTTCGCCAGAATCGCTGGCGCCGCCACCGGCAGGATATCTCCGAAAATCGCCATGCCGCGCCGGTGCATGGCCACCGCCCCGGTATGCTTGCCGAGCCCGATGCAGAGCATCTTGCACAGCCCGCTCTCGACCGGCCCCCGAAAGCTGGTATGCGGTTTGACGCGGTTGATCGGCACGATGAAATCGGCCTCCATCGCGTGCTTGTCGCAGTAAACCGGCATGTCGTCCCAAACGCGGTCCAGCTCGACCACCTCGAGTGAGGATTTCAGCGGAATACCCAGATCGTCCGCGCCCAGCCCGTAATCCTCGAGGATCTTCTGCTGGCCCTCTGCATTGCCGCCGCCATGGCTGCCCATCGCGGGGACCAGAAACGGCAGGGCGCCTGCGTTCTTCAGCTCGCGAACAACCGCATGAACCACCGGAGGCTGGCTGCGGATGCCCCGGCTTCCAATCGCGACCGCCACGGATTTGCCCGAGAGATCGACATGGCCGAACCTCGCGAACTCCGCCGCCACCGCCGCATCGACATCGGCAACCGTGTCGGCGTTGAACCGCTGTTCAGCGCGGACAAACCGGGGGAGCGGCACGTCCAGCCCCTCGGGCAGCGGAATGGGAATGACGGAGGGGATCATGTCGGCAACTCCTGTTTGGGGGGTCGGTCGAGTGCGGCGAGCATTTTCAGTGCAGCGGTCGCCGCGCCGTATCCATTGTCGATATTGACGGTGGTCACGCCCGGCGCGCAGGTCGCCAGCGCCGAGGACAGCGCGGCTTTGCCATCCGCCGAGACGCCATAACCAACCGAGGCCGGCACCGCGATCACGGGTGCGGGGATCAGTCCGGCCAGAACCGAGAACAACGCGCCTTCAAAGCCCGCAACCGCGATGACGACGCGCCGGTCCTGCACGTGTTCAGCGACTTCGGTGAGGCGCCAAAGTCCGGCCACCCCGCAGTCGACATAAGTGGGAGCAAGGACACCGGAGAACTCCAGCGTGCGCCGCGCCTCGTGCGCGATGGGCGCGTCCGATGTACCGGCGGCCACGACGGCCACACCGCTATCGGTCAGATCCGGTAGCCCGTGATCGAGCATCGCCGTCAGGGACACCGGGTCATAGTCGAGGGATGGGCCGGTCAGCGCGCCATGCTGCTCTTGCGACAGGCGGGTCAGCAGCAAAGAGAGCCCGGCAGCGTCCGCGTCTCCGACGATTTCGGCAATCTGCCCGACGGACTTGCCCGCACAGAACACGGCTTCCGGAACGCCAGTGCGCGCCGCCCGTTGCCAGTCGAGCCGAATGTCGGTCATGTCGCGTCACCCGTTAGGAACGCGCTGCCCCGGCGATAGGGCCGCATCCCTGCCCAGCGGTGACCCGCCGCGGTCACATCGGCGGCGACGCGGGCCGACAGCTCGGTCGCGCGATCGAGCCGTTCCGGCGGCAGCTCGAGCACCACCCCGTCATGGGTCATCCGCGCGCGGATATCGCCGGGCCCTATGGCCTCGGCGACATGGCGCTCGATCCGGTCGATCAGCGTGAGTTCATTGGCAAGGATCGGCAGGCCGGTTTCGACCCGGCTCGCCAGACAGGGCTGGGCAGGCAGTTCCGCCAGATCGTCCAGTCCCAGATGCGCGGCCAGTTTGCGCACCATGGCCTTGTCCACGTCCGTCTCGACATAAGGGTGGCGCACCCGGTGTTCGCTGGCGGCGGTCAGACCGGGCCGGTACTCGCCAAGATCATCGGTGTTCGTGCCTGCAGAGATCACTGCATCGGTTTCCGCGGCCAGGCGGCCATAAAGGTTCGTCTTGCAGAAATAACAACGGTTGACCGGATTGCGCAGATAGTCGGGATCATTGAACTCGCCTGCGCCGACGATGGCCAGGTCCCATCCGGCCTGCGCGGCATGGGCCTTCACGCGGTCCGTGGCATGGGTCGGCACGGCGGGCGAGACCGCATGGAACATCTGGACGCGAGCGGAAGAGCCCGCCGCGATATGGGCCAGCGTCATGGAGTCCACGCCGCCGCTGACGGCAATCGCAGCCTCGCCCAGCGCGTCGAACCACGCCGTAAGACGCTTCAGCACTTCGGAGACAGGATCAGCCATCGTCCTCTCCCGCCAGTGCCGCCTGTTCGGCCCGCTTTGCCTGATCCCGGCGCGCACCCAGACCGGCCACGCCCGCCAGATCGTCGCTCTCGGTCTTGGCCGTGCGCGCGCCACCGGGGCGGGTCGCGATCTTGGCCGCGCCGTCCGGTGTCGCCCTTGCCTCACGCTTCAGCACCCGGCGCTGCACGTCGCCAATACGCACGCCAAGGGTCGAGGTTTCAGTGAAGCAGAGCCCGATCACGTCTTCCGCCATGGCCTGCGTCGCCAGCACCCGTACCAGCACCATCATACGGCCCTTCTTGCCGGTCTGCGCTGTCTGCGTGACATCAAGCACGCCGGGCGCCGCGCGCAGCCGGTCGAGCGCCACACCAATCTCTTCGGGCGTCATGTCGTCGATATCGAAGGCGATCTCGGAGACGGTTTCGGCCTGCATCAAGGGCGCATCGGCGAAGGCGACCAACTGCACCACATTGGCCATACCGGGATAGCGCCGCGTGCCCGCACCGAACCCCGATCCGGTCAGGCGCCCAGCGACGGGCGCGTCTCCGGCTTCGGTCAGATAGCGCACAATCGCCGCCCCGGTTGGCGTGACACGTTCGCCGCCGATGCCGTCATCGATGAACGCATAACCCTCGAGCAATTTCAGCACAGCGGGCGCAGGCACCGTAACCTGCCCGTGCTGTGTCTCCACCCGGCCGCCCCCCATGGGCAGGGGATCGCAAATCCACCGGGTCTCCGGCGCCGCCGCGATGAAGCTCGACGCCGCCACGATGTCGGCGATGGAATCCCAGTCCGCCAGTTCGTGAAAGTGCACGTGATCGAGCGACTTGTCATGCACCGCCGCCTCGGCCTCGCCCAGCAGACGCAGGATCTCCAGCGCCACGGTGCGCACCGGCGCGGACAAGGCGCTGTCCTGCAACTGGGCCACGATCTTTGCATAATCGCCGGTCGGAACCACCGGGCCGCTGTCGGGGCCAACTGTAAATGCGCACGCCGCAAACCCGTTCACCACAACGTCATCGAACCGGACGGGAACGCCGCCCGGCAGACCGGCTGCGCGCACATCGGCGAGACATTGCTCCATGTGCTCCGGCCGCAGCGCCGCGCAGGCGGCAACGAACATGTCCCCGGCGATCCCGCCCAGCGGCTTTATCCGAATGGTCTGGCGTTCGGTTGTCATGGGCCGGAGTATCGGCTCCTGCGGCGTGTCGGGGCAAGGCCCTTTTGCCCGCCCGCCCCCGCTAATCACTGGCTTGGAGAAATCCCGCAGGCTAGGGTCCGGGCCTCGGGTGTGGTGTCCGGATGGAGGGGATCAGGAATGATCATCAGATGTTTGCTCGTCGCCGTGCTGGCCTTGTGGGGCGCCGCGCCGGTCCTTGCCCAAACCGACAACGAAGCCGTGGCGCAAGCCGCAGAGCTGAGCGAACGGGCGCGCGAGGCGATCACCACGCTGGACGCGTTGCTTGAGACCCGCAGGGGTCTGAGCGCCGAGGTCGAAGAGCTGACCAATCAGCTCGACGCCGCGTCGGAGGCGCGTAAGGAAGAGATTGCCGAAGCGCTTGCGGAAAAGACTGCCGAGCTGGATGAGATCGACGATCAGTTCTCGGTTCTGGCGACCGGGGTCAGCGAGGCCGAATTCAGCCAGAAGGATCCGGGAGAGTTCAACCTTCAGGCCGAGCTGGAGGCCCTCGTCCAGCCCTTCGTGATCATGATGCGCAATGCGACCGCCGAGGCACGTCAGATCGAGGCGACCAAGCGTGCGCTGTCAAAGGCCGAGCAGCGTCTGGCCACATCGCAGCAGGCACTGGAGACCTTGACCGCGGTGCAGGGGCAGGTTTCGGACGGCCCGCTGGCCGAAGATCTGGCGCAACGGACTGAGATCTGGACCAACCGGATCGGCAATTCTGAAACCCGTATCGCGGCGCTAAACCAGCAGCTTGATGACCTCCTGAACCAGCGTGTCAGCGCGGGCTCGCAGGTCCAGTCCGCCGCCAAGGGCTTCTTCCGGGAACGCGGGCTCAGTCTGTTGATGGGGCTCGGCGCGTTCCTTGGTGTCTTTCTCAGTCTCAAGCTGCTCGCGGGGCTTGTCCGGAGGCGCGGCGGCAAACGCACTTTTTACACGCGGCTCACCAGCCTTGTGTTCACCGCCTTCACCATCGCGGCCAGCTTTGCGGCGATGATGATCATCTTCAACCTGCGCAATGACTGGCTGCTGTTGGGGCTGGCCTCGCTGGTGCTGCTGGCGATCATCTGGATCGGGATCAAGATGCTGCCGGGCCTGATCGAGCAGGTCACCGTGTTGCTCAATCTCGGCGCGGTGCAGGAGAACGAGCGGGTGATTTTCAACGGCGTGCCCTTCCGGGTCGAGCGGCTTGATTTTTACACCGACCTGCAGAACCCGGACCTTGATGGCGGCGAGTTCACCCTGCCGGTGCGCGAGCTGATTGGGCTGCATTCGAGACCGGCGGCGGATGACGAGGCGTGGTTTCCCTCGAAAAAGGGCGATTGGGTTCGGCTTGCCGATGAGAACGCGGGGCAGGTGGTGGCGCAGACGCCGGAACTGGTGGTGCTGCGGCTCCTTGGCGGCGCGCGGGTGACCTATCAGACCGGCGACTACCTCGCGCAGACGCCGGAGAACCTCTCGAACGGCTACCGCGTCGAGGTCGAATTTGGCATCGGCTACGGTCATCAGGCCGACGCCACCGGCGCGATCATGCAGACCATGCGCGAGAAGGTGCACGCCCATATGGAGGCTTTCATAGGGGCCGAGCATATCGAGGCAATCGCCGTCGACTTCCTGCGCGCCGGGGCATCGTCGCTCGACTATGAGGTCGAGGTCGACGTGCGCGGCTCGGCCGCAGAACGCTTTGAGGATATCGAGCGGGAACTCGCCCGCGTGCTCGTGCAGATCGCGACCGAAGAAGGCTGGGAGATTCCGTTCCAGCAGGTCGTCCTGCACCGGGCGGCATAAGGAGAACGCCATGCGCATCACTGCGATTGAGGATTTGCATTGCGACGCGGGCTGGCGGGTCTGGTCGTTCCTGAAAATTTCGACCGATGAGGGGATCACCGGCTGGGCCGAGTACAACGAAAGCTATGGCTCGAAGGGGCTGACCGGGGTCATCCAGCGGCTTGCCGAGCCCCTGATCGGGCGCGACCCGCGGGCGGTGGAGCTGATTTCATCGGAGTTGTATGCCCGCACCCGTCAGGCGCCGGGGGGGATGATCCGGCAGGCGATTGCGGCGATTGAGAACGCGCTGGTTGACATCAAGGCGCGCGATCTCGGCGTGCCGGTGGCATCGCTTTTGGGTGGACCGTGCCGGGACCGGCTGAGGCTTTACTGGTCCCATTGCGGATCCTACCGGATCGAGCATGCCGATGTGATCGGCTGCAAGCCGCTGCGGTCGCTCGAGGATGTGCGGGAGTTGGGGGCCGAGGTCGCCGAGCGCGGGTTCTCGGCGCTCAAGATGAACATCTACATGTTCGACGGCGATAACAGCTATATGCATATGCCGGGGTTCACGGCGAGTGCGGGTTGGCCGGAACTGAATGTCGACCGCGCGCTGTTGAGGGTCATCGACCGCCAGATCGAGGTGATGCGCGACGGGGCGGGCACGGATATGGATCTGCTGCTGGACACCAACTTCAACGCCAAGACCGAGGGGTATCGGCGCATCGCGCATCTGGTCGACAGCCATGATCTGACTTGGCTGGAGATTGATCTCTTTGACCCGGAGGGTCTGGCGCTGGTTCGCCGCGATGCCAAGACCGCGATTGCGTCCTGCGAGTCGCTGTTTGGGCGACGTGAGTTCCTGCCCTATTTCGTGGCGCGGTCGATGGATGTCTGCATCGTTGATGTCCCGTGGAACGGGATCCTGGAGAGCATGAAGATCGCGTCGATGGCCGAGGCGTTCGAAATGAACTGCGCGCCGCATAACTTCTATGGCAACC
>CAYYZH010000138.1:0-11413 GCA_964475765.1 uncultured Limibaculum sp. | reverse complement strand
GGCAAGGACGTCAGACACCGGCCAATCCAAAAGGAACCATCCCATGTTCGCAGGAACCCTCATCCGCAATGTCGAGACGGCAGCCGCTCAGTACACCGGCATGATTCACGGGACGCGCTTTGACATCGCCATCCAGTTGGAGGCACGGGCCAAGATGTCCGAACGCAGCCCGGATTTTGACGTGACGGCAGTCAACAAGACAGGCCGCAAGGTCCGCATCGGCACGGCCTGGAACGAGACCGGCAATACCAGCGGCAACCCCTACATCTCGATGCAGATCGATGTCGGCTTGGGTCCGTTCCGGGTCAACGCGGTGCAGACGAAAGAGGCGCGTGCGGCCCAAAGCGGCGCGTTCGAGATCATCCCGCTGGTCTCGAACGGCCTGATGAAATCCGGCTCGATCTCGGGCGAGCTCACCGCCATGGACGCCGACAACGCCTTCACCGGCTACATCGCCAACATGATGTTCGATCTGGAGTTCATGCTGATCGAGAACAGCTACAAATCCGAGGAGACCCATCCTGACTACCGCATTGAGGTCAGCTCCCCCCGGGGCACGCCAATCCGCGTCGGTTCAGCCTGGATGGCGAGAAGCAGCCGCACTGGCAATGACTACCTGTCGCTGCTGATCAACACGCCCGATGGCGATCTGCGCGTCAACGCCGTGCAGAACGAAGAACAGCGCGGCGGTCAGACCTTCTCGATCATCCCGTTCATCGACAGCGGTGAGCAGCCGCAGGACGCAGGCACAGGGCTGTCGTTGGTCGCCTAATCGGCGCGCGGGGGGGAGACGATCTGAACCGAAAGGGGAGCCGTGGAACCACGGTTCCCCTCTTGCTTTGTTTGTTGGCAGAGTGACGAAATTCTCTTTCGAGTAGCGGTAAATGAGCTTCGGCGAATTTCAATTTGTTTAAAGTCTATTCGCATTGCCGAACCAAGTAAGAAACAAACGCTAAGTGGATTGTCCAATCACCGACAAATTATCTTAGTGAGCCGCTTCGCCTTTGGCCATGGCAATGTGGTGCATCCGATGGTGATCGCCGGTGGCCATCAGCCCGAAAAACCCGAGTGCTTGGATGCGCGCGACGGCTCCAGCATCTGCCGTCGTCACAGTCCAGACGATTTCATCGCCTTCGCTTGCAACCTCCGACTCCCACCCGGTCTCGACCGCGAGAAACGGGCCATGCGCCGGAACATGCGGGACGCCGCTTCGCCAGCACGCCCGGACGTGCTGATCCGCATCTCGACACCGTTCGGCAGGGGTTCGGAGCGGACGCTCGCGCCGACGACGAGCTGGTTCATGTCGACGAGATGCTCGCGTAGCCCGTCGATGTCGACGCGGGTCCAATCGGTGTCTGGGTCAGCGGAGAGCATGGCGACAATTTCAATGATAGCGGCGAAGGAACCGTCTCCCGGTTCGAATGGCACGCCCGATGCTCCGGGTTCCACCATGACGTGGCCCGCATGACCCGAATGATCCGCGTGCTGGGCAATCAAAGGCGTCGTCACCACGGCGACAAACGTTGCAAGCGTCATCCCGAGCACTCTGAAAAACATGCGAAACTCCTTCTCCTGTTGGAAGCACTCTATCCATGGAGCCGCACGTTCGGATATGATCGTGATCTTGTCAGCTGAGGAATTTTTCGAGAGACTTGAACAGGCATGCCACTCAAGCGACGCGCGAAGTGTAACTCTGGAGCCGGGGCATTCCCTGTTTCGTCAGGGCGACACTCCTCCCGGACTGCCCTTCCTGACTGACGGCCGGATCGACCTGGTGCGCCATACGGAGACTGGACGCAGTGTCCGGATTCATGTGGCGCGCCCTGGCGAGACATTCGCAGAGGCGTCGATATTCGCCGAACACTGCCATTGCGACGCAGTCGCGGCTGAGCCATCGCATCTGCGCCTCTTGCCGAAGCGTTCCGTGCTTGAGGCGCTGGAAACCCAGCCCGGCCTTGGGCAGGTCTTCAGTCTGCACCTAGCGCAGTCTCTCATGACGGCCCGGCGCCTGCTCGAAGTTCGGGCTATTACCCCCCTGAGCGACCGGGTACTGGCCCGGCTGAGCGATCTCGCAGATGCGACCGGCGCCTTGCCGCGGAAGACGTCGCTCATATCCATTGCAGCGGATCTCGACGTCACGCCACCCGCGTTCTATCGCGCCATTGCGGCCCTCGAGAAGCGTGGGCTGCTGACCAGGCCCGAACGCGGACGGGTGCGTTTGACGGTGCAGTAAGTCGGGTGGTCGATGTGAGCGCGGATGGTGAGCAATGGTCTCACGCGCTGCAAATAGGTAGCGGCCCGTCACGACGTTCTTGTTCGACGAGGGCGGCGATCACGTTTTCGGACACAGTTCCAACGATGACGGTGCGCCCCACCACCAGAGCCGGCGTGCCAATGAAACCGAAGATGCGGGCGACCGCTTCGGTGGTGCGCAATCGCTCGGAAACCGCGTCACCCTCCATGTCCGAAAGCAAGCGGTCTCCGTCCACGCCGATATCCCGAGCAAGGATCTCCAGGTATTCCGGCGTCGCGACGAAACGCCCGCGCATCAGTCGCTTGTGAAAGGTTGCGTAGGCGCCTTGCATGTCGGCAGCGAGGGCGGCACGCGCGGCCGAGATCGATGTCGCCCCAAGCCTTGGCCACTCGTGCCACGTGATCCGAACGCCGCCATCGGAGCGCTCTTCAAGATTGGAAAGTCTCTCAGTCAGGACACGGCAGAACGGGCAGTTGTAGTCCGAGAACGAGGCGATCGGCACGACGCCGGCGGGAGGCGAGCCACCGAACAGGCTTGTGCACAGGTCTGCGCGCACTGCCTCCTCAGGTATCGCTTGCTCCTGCGCGTCTGGCGAGTCCAGCCCGAAGAAAGGACTGGGCATGCCACTGGTCTCGCCAGCCGCGATGCGGCGGAAGCCTTGTGGGTCGTCCAATGGCTCGAAGTCGAAGTCTCCGACAAAGAGCTGCGCCACCCTGGGCCATGCCCACCAAGCTCCTACAGAAGCCGCCGCTACACCGAGAAGTGCAGCGCGGCGATGCAAGCCGTGCGGTTTTTCTGCCCCTTCGCTTTCACTCATCTGGCGGCCTCATCCTGTGCGCTGACATTGGCCTGATGGGCGCGCTCGCGGTCGGGCCACTGGGTCTTGATCCATTCGAGGACGTCGCGCAGTTCTTCTTCGGTGTAAGTATCTACGAAGCCGGGCATGTTGCTCTCGTACCCGCCGCCGACGACCGCCGCCGTGCCGCGCATGGTGATATCGAGGAGTACGCGGTCCGCGTGGTGCCATGTGTGGCCAGAGGCATCATGCGGAGGTGCAGGCAATCGGCCGTCGGGACCGGGCGAGCGCCAGTTCGCCTCGCCTTCCAGATTGGCCCCGTGGCATGCGGCGCAAGCCTCGGAATAGATAGCTTCACCTCGGGCGAGATCAGGCTGATAGTCGGCCATAGGCGAGCCGGAACCGGCGCCGAGAAGAAATGCGGACAGCGCCGCGAGCGAAACCGCAGCGCCAGAGAACACAAGCCATTTCATCATTCCGCTGGCACCTCTCGGACACTGGACGGGACGCGGCGTTCTGCGGCCCCAGGCACCGGCTCAGGTTTCCAGCGGCGCAGGCGCAATGCGTTGCCAAGGACGAAGACCGAACTGAGCGCCATGGCGCCTGCCGCGAAGATGGGCGACAGCAGAATTCCGAAGGCGGGATAGAGCACACCGGCGGCGACGGGGACCAGAGCAGTGTTGTAGGCGAAGGCCCAGAACAAGTTCTGCCGGATGTTGCGGATTGTGGCGCTCGAGAGCGCAATGGCCTTGGGCACACCGGACAGCGCGCCTGACATCAGCACGACGTCGGCCGCTTCGATTGCTACATCCGTGCCGGTGCCGATGGCCAGCCCCACATCGGCTTCGGCCAGGGCGGGCGCATCGTTGACGCCGTCGCCGACGAAGGCCAGCCGTCCATGGGCCTTCTTCAGATCACGGACAGCCTCGACCTTCCCATCCGGAAGCACCTCCGTGACAACCTCGTCGATGCCGAGACGCCGGGCGATGGCGTCCGCCGTGCGCCGGTTGTCGCCGGTGGTCATGGCCACCTTCAGGCCGAGATCGTGCAGCTCGGCGATAGCCGCGGGCGTCGTCTCCTTTATCGGGTCCGCAACGGCGACAATGGCAGCCAGATGGCCGTCAATGGCGGCGTAGAGCGGCGAATTTCCTTCGCCTGCCAATCGCTCGGCCGTCGGTGCGAAAACCTGCACGTCGTGGCCAAGCTGGACCATGTAGCGGTCCGCCCCGATTTCCACGGACGCGCCGTCCACGGTGGCGCGTACACCCATGCCTGTCAGGCTCTCGAACTCGGAAACCTTCGGGAGGGTGAGGTTTTCCGCCTCTGCAGCAGAGACGATGGCGCGGGCGATGGGATGTTCTGATTTCGCTTCGACCGCTGCGATTTCCGCGAGGACATCCGCGCGATCAAAGCCGCTTGAAACCTCCAGATCGGTCAAACGCGGCGCGCCCTCGGTCAGAGTGCCGGTCTTGTCGAACGCGACGACCCGGACATCCGACAGCGCCTGCAATGCCTCCCCCTTGCGAAAGAGGACACCCATTTCCGCGCCACGCCCTGTCCCGACCATGATCGAGGTCGGCGTGGCTAGGCCCATGGCGCAGGGACAAGCGATGATCAGAACGGCAACCGCGTTGACCAGCCCGAAGGTCAGCGCCGGTTCCGGGCCGAAGGCCAGCCAGACGCCGAATGTCAGCAACGCGAGCGCGATGACCACCGGCACGAAGACCATCGTCACCCTGTCCACCATCGCCTGAATCGGAAGCTTGCCGCCCTGCGCGTCTTCCACCATTCGGATGATCTGGGCAAGCATCGTGTCGCGGCCAATGGCGGTGGCGCGAAACGTGAAGCTGCCGGTCTGGTTGACTGTGCCGCCCACAACCGTCGCGCCCGCGCTCTTGGCCACCGGCACCGGTTCGCCGGTGATCATGCTCTCGTCCACGTAGCTGGTCCCGTCCAGCACTTCCCCGTCGACGGGCAGGCGCTCGCCTGGACGGACCTCGATCACATCGCCGAGGGCGACCTGCGCCACGTCGATCTTGGTGAACGTGTCCCCGCGCTGAACACGCGCGCGACTTGGCGCCAGCCGCACCAGTCGCTGGATCGCCTCGGACGTTCGCCCCTTGGCCCGCGCTTCCATCCATCGCCCAACCAGAATTAACGTGACGATGACCGCGGCGGCTTCGAAATAGACGTTGACGGTGCCCTCGGGCAGCAGGCCCGGAGCGAAAGTCGCAATGACGGAAAAGAGATAGGCCGCCGCCGTACCCACCGCGACGAGGCTGTTCATGTCGGGCGCGCCCTTGAGGAGCGCAGGCACCCCCTGGCGGTAAAGTGCCCGGCCCGGCCCGACCAGCACGGCCGTGGTCAGCGCGAACTGGATCAGCCAACTGGCCTGCATGCCAATGGTGGTCATGATCAGGTAGTGCATACCCGGGATCAGATGGCTGCCCATCTCCAGCACGAAGACCGGCAGTGTGAGAAGGCCCGCCATAGCGACACGCTGCTTCAACTGGCGCGCTTCCTCATCTTTCTTAGCCGCCTGATCGGCCGGGCCGTTGTCGCCCGACAGCGCACGGGCTGTTTTTCCTTTGGCGCCAACTGCGGCGATGAGATCGTCGACCGACGCTGTGCCAGTGACCACGGCCTTCTCTGTCGCAAGATTCACGTTGGCCGAGATGACGCCGGGCACGGCAAGAAGCGCCCGTTCGACACCACGTACGCAGCCGGCGCAGGTCATGCCCTCGACGGCAAGTGTCTGGACGCGCTGAGGCACCCGGTAGCCAAGACCTTCGACCGCCTGAACGATGGTGGCCGGGTCTACGGCGGCGTCGATTGAGACGTCCGCACGCTCTGCAGCGAGGTTTACACTGGCGTCCGACACACCCGGCACGGCCTTGAGCGCCCGCTCCACACGACCAACGCAGGAAGCGCAACTCATGCCCTCGACCGGCAGTGTCAGCGATTGTGGAAATCCGGGCTCCGCGTTCATGGCGCGCCACCTCTCTCATCACTCAATTTCAGGCTGACACTCAAAATAGGACTTCCAGTCACTGGAAGGTCAAGAAGAAACTTGCTATTGACCTTCCAGCGGCTGGAAGCTGCATATGTAGGCTCAAGGAGGCTTTTTGCATATGAATATCGGAGACGTGTCACGCGCCAGCGGTCTGCCGGCTAAGACGATTAGATATTACGAAGACATCGGCCTGGTGCGGCCCGCGCGCGGAGCCAACGGGTATCGCGACTTCAGCGAGCAGGATGCGCATAAGCTGGCTTTTCTTGGACGCTCTCGCTCGCTTGGGTTTACAATCGAGGACTGCCGTACACTTATGTCCCTCTACGAAGACCGGGACCGCGCCAGCGCCGATGTGAAAACCCTTGCCTCAGAGCATCTGGAGCGCATCGCGCAAAAGATCGACGAGCTTCAGGCGCTTAAGTCCACGCTCGAAACCCTTGTCATGCGCTGCCAAGGCGATGACCGCCCCGATTGCCCGATTCTCGACGATCTCGCAGGACGCGAGGCTCTGACAGCGTGACGCGCCTATCGCCTAAATATGCCGGGATCGGCGTAATCGCCGCTCTCGCAGCCGGGTGGTACGCGCTGTCCGGAGACAGCAGTGAGCCTGCGCCGACAGGCTCCGAAGCAATAGTCGTGCCTGTTCTGACGACTGAGCAGGAAACAGGCCGCATCCTGTTCGATGCGAACTGCGCGGCATGCCATGGGTCAAACGCATCCGGTTCGGATCAGGGCCCGCCGCTGGTGCATCGGATCTACGAGCCAAGCCACCACAGCGACATGGCCTTCGTCCTCGCCGCGCGCCAGGGCGTGCGCGCCCACCACTGGCGGTTCGGAAACATGCCCGCCATCGGCAGCGTCACTGAAGACGAGGTCGTTCAGATCACAGCCTATGTCCGCGCCCTCCAACGGGCGAACGGGATCAATTGAAGGAGACTTCCATGAAATCACGTCTGACGATTGCCATCGCCGCCGCCCTCCTGAGCAGCGCGGCGTTTGCCCATTCCGAGAAGGAAGGCACCACGCCGGCCCACGGGGCGCAGCTGACCGAGACGCCGGAAATGATCCACATGGTGTTTGACAACCCGATGCGCATCACCTTTGCGCGGCTGGTGAACGCGGACGGCGCCGAGATGCCAATGGAGCGCGGCACCGGTCTGGAGCCGTCGCTGGAGTTCCACGCCGAGCCGGAACCGCTCAGCCCTGGCAGCTACACGGTCGAATGGCGGGGGCTCGCGTCCGACGGCCATGCCATGCAGGGCAGCTTCTCCTTCGAGCTCAGCGAATAGGCCGGGATGCTGGCTGCACTCACCTCTGCCGATGCCGTGACATGGCTTTCGATCGCCGTGAAGGCGCTCGCCTATGCGGCGACGCTCAGCGCCATTGGAAGCGTGCTTGTGCTTGTGGCGTTGCGCGAGCTGAGCGAAGACGGGCGCGCCGCGCTGCGTCGGACGGCGGTACTGTCGGCGCTCGCTGCGGCCGTCTTCACCGCTCTGCGGTTGCCCGTACGGGCCAGCTTCCTGATGGGTGGCACCTTGGATGGCGCAACGGATCCGATGATCCTTGGCATGGTGGCAGACAGCCCGGTTGGAACGAGTGCCGCCCTGCGCCTGGTGGGACTTGCACTGATCCTCGCGGTGCTCTGGCGCGCGCGGACGGGTCTTGTCCTTGCTCTGATGGGCGCGTGCATTGCGGCTGCCTCCTTTGCGCTGCGCGGTCACGCACTGAGCGAACCTCAGATGATCCTTGGTGTGCTCATCACGCTGCATATCCTCTGTCTTGCCTTCTGGGTCGGCGCCTTTGCACCGCTGGCGCGGGCGGCACGGCTAGACGCACCAGCGCAGGCCGGCGCTTTGGCCCTTGAATTCGGGCGACGCGCGCTCTGGGCCGTGGGTCTTGTCGTCCTTGCGGGCGCGATCACGCTTGGACTGCTGGGCGCTGCAACGCCATCGGCCGTGTCCAGCCCCTACGGCCAGATGTTCGCGGTCAAGCTCGTCCTCTTCGTGGGCGTCCTCGCGCTGGCAGCCGTCAACAAGCTGACGCTGACGCCAGCGCTTCGGGCGTCAAACCCGGGAGCCGGGGCGCGCCTGCGCCGCTCCATCTGCGTAGATGCAGGATTGGTGGCGGGCATCCTCGTTACGACGGCCGCGCTCACCACACTCTCTGCGCCGCCCGGGAACAGCGACAGCGCGCAAGCCACACTATTTGCGCCCCTAAATGGCCCGGCGCACCAGACATTTGGAGACGCCTCATGACCCGCATCACACGCCGTCAGTTCCACACATCCATGCTGGGCGCCGCGGCCGCCGCTACACTGCCGAGTTTTGCAGGGGCCAATACCACACCGGTTCTGCGCGCAAGGGAGGGCCGCGCCCGGCTTGCACCATCCGAGTATCCAGAGACGGAAATCTGGGGCTATGACGGCACTGTCCCCGGCCCCGTTCTGCGCGCACGCCAGAGCGAGCGGATATCGCGGCGCTTCCAAAATGATCTGCCGCAAGCCTCCAGCGTGCATTGGCACGGCATCCGGATCGAAAACGGGATGGACGGCGTCGCTGGCTTGACGCAGGCCCCGGTCGAACCCGGCGAGGAATTTCTCTATGACTTCGCGCTCCCGGACGCGGGCACCTTCTGGTACCACCCGCATAACCGCACATACGAGCAGATGGCGCGTGGCCTCTACGGCGCGCTAATCGTCGATGAAAAAACCGGTGCGCCGGAGGTCGATTTCGACGAAGTCCTTCTGCTCGATGACTGGCGCCTCACCGACGACGCCCAGATCGCCGAAGGCTTCGGCAACATGCATGATTGGGCCCATGCGGGCAGGATCGGCAACTGGATCACTGTGAATGGCGATGGTGGCTGGTCGCGCGAGGTGCCGAAACATACCCGCATGCGGCTGCGCCTCGTGAACACGGCAAATGCCCGCATCTTCACGCTGGAGGCGCGCGGAATGGAGGGCTGGGTGGTCGCGCTCGATGGGATGCCTCTCGAGACGCCGCAGCCTCTCGGGGAGCTGACCCTCGCGCCCGCGCAACGGGCCGACGTTATAGTCGACGTCGTCGCGGATGAAGGCGAGGAAGCGTTCCTGGTCAGCTTCGAGCGGGACGACGGCTACGCCATCGCTGCCTTCCCTGTTGCAAGCACAGCACGGCAGGTCCGTCTCTCCGCGCCGGACGCTCTGCCGCCAAACCCTGTCCCCACCCTCGGCCCCCTTGAGACCGCCGAACGCACCGAGCTTCGGATGGAGGGCGGCGCCATGGGTGGCATGCGCGGCGCAATGATGAATGGCCGCATGATGGGCATGCGCGACATGGCGGCGGAGGGCAAAGTCTGGGCCTTTAACGGCATGGCTGACATGGGGGAGACGCCCCTGCTGGAGGCGGCGCTCGGTGACACCGTGCGGATTGCAATGATCAACGACACCGCATGGCCGCACGGGATGCATCTGCACGGGCACCATTTCCGGCAGATCCGCGCTGACGGCACGGTTGGTCCGTTGCGCGACACCGTTCTGATGAACCGCGGCGAGACGGTTGAGATCGCCTTCGTCGCAGACAATCCAGGCGATTGGCTGCTGCATTGCCATATGCTGGAGCATTCGGCTGGTGGAATGATGACCTGGCTGCGTGTTGCGTAACGCGGCCCAATGAGTCGAAAACCGAATAGGGAGATTAGAATAGATGAACCGCAGACACTTCATCCTTACTGGCGTCGCCTCGGGCTTGGCCGCGTCAACGCTTGGCCACCCGGCACTTGCAGGCTCTCGTCAAATGGAGGTTTTCAAATCGCCGACCTGCGGTTGCTGCTCTGCTTGGGTTGACCACATGAACCGTGCTGGCTTCGAAGCGGTGGCGCGCGATGTTGATCAAGAAACGCTTTGGACCATGAAGGAGCGCGCTGGTGTCACTCCCGAGCTGAGTTCGTGCCACACCGCCTTCGTCGACGGCTACTTCATCGAAGGTCATGTGCCCGCAAGCGATGTCCAGCGGTTGCTGACTGAGCGCCCCGACGCGCTTGGTCTCACGGTGCCTGGCATGCCTATTGGCTCGCCTGGCATGGAGATGGGTGACCAGCGCGACGCCTATGACACGCTGCTCGTCTTGCGTGACGGATCGACCGAGGTGTTCGAGAGCCACTCGTGACCCTTTGATCATCAACCGATATTGATCGCCTTCCAAACACCGTCGATCCCGGCTTCGCGCGTCGCAGGGGAGAACGGCCCTTCGGTCCGTCGCGCATTCGGCCATGCGGCCTCACCGCGGCGTTGCGCGCGGCATCCCGGTTTGCCCGCCTCGCGAGCACGTCCCTCCCCGGCCGCTCCGCCGGATTGCGCTCTGGTCTGTTTTGCGGAGCAAAACGATCCCGCCGCTTCATCCGTCTTCCGCGTCCGGTCGGGCCGTTTGCCTGCTCGGGTCGGGCAAACCTACCGTCAAAACACACACACATGAGTGCGGAAGCATATCCTCCGGATGGCCCCCAAATCAGCCCGCGTCAAGGATCGCAAAACTTTTCGGCGAGGGCGGGGCCAGTGGCGCGGGTCGGTCCCGTGCGTGAGGGCGCGCATGCGTCGAGTGCTGCGCTCGGAAAACTTTTGCGCCCGGCAAGCCGGCGGCTGCGCCGTCCCTGACCCGGGCAGATTCGGAAACCAGGCATTCGGCCATGCCCCCACACTCGCGTGGTGGCTCTTCAACCGAACACTGGAGACCAGACATGGCTTACGACACCGCAAACACCTACGAGACCATCGAACTTTTCGGACTGACCGAGAAGGACGCGCAGCTGCCGATCCCGGAAGATCACATCCTGACCGACCACATCATCCGCGAAAGCTTCGAGGCTTTGCTCGGGCAGCTGCGCAATACCGGGCTTGAAGCCGAAATCGAACCGCTGGCCCATGGGCTCGCGACGATCCTGCAGCGGCGCAAGGTGGCGCTTAGCAAGGAGGTCGACCGCACCGCCGACAAGATCGGCGCTCTGGCAAAATCCCACGACGGATCGGAGATCGCCGAGACCGCGCTCGAAGAGGCGCAGATGCGCTTTCTGCAGCTGCGCGAGATCGTCAGCGCCATCGAGGTGATGAGCGAGGCGGCGGCGGAATGCTACGAGATCGAAACGGGCCACGCCTTCATCCCGGCAGCCGGCTCGCGCGCAAGCGTCCGGGCGCAAGAGACCGGGGCGGTCTTCGAGGCGCGGCAGCTCCTGGAGCAGCACGACCGTGAAACCGCCGAGAAGTCGAAAGTCGAGGGGGTGCCTATGATCGTCTCTGGCGCCACCGACTGGACCGATGTCGATGTGATCTTCAACACGCTCGACAAGGTTCGCGAACGGATCAAGCAGAACCGCAACC
>CAYYZH010000137.1:0-11505 GCA_964475765.1 uncultured Limibaculum sp. | reverse complement strand
GACAAGATCCGCGAAGTTATCGGCTCGGGCGGCAAGGTCATCCGCGGCATCGTCGAGGAATCAGGCGCCAAGGTCGACATCAACGACGATGGCGTGATCAAGATCGCATCGCCGGACGGCGCGGCTATCGAGAAGGCCTATGCGCTTATCAACGAGATCGTTGCCGAGCCCGAGCAGGGCAAGATCTACACCGGCAAGGTCGTCAAGATCATGGACTTCGGCGCCTTCGTGAACTTCTTCGGCAAGCGCGACGGTCTGGTCCACATCTCCCAGATGACCTGGGAGCGTGGTTCGAACCCGAAAGATCTGGTCAAGGAAGGCCAGGAGGTGAAGGTTAAGCTGATGGGCTTCGACGATCGCGGCAAGGTGCGCCTTTCGATGAAAGTCGTTGATCAGGAAACTGGGCTGGAAATTCCCAAGCCCGAGAAGCAGGACGAGCCTGCCGACGGCTGATCCCGAACCGGACTGCCCCATGGGGCGGTCCAACGGTACCGACTATTGCGCGCGTCAGGGGCTCCCTTGGCGCGCGCCTTGTTTCGACCTCAATGTGTGGGCTTTGCATCACATAGTGGGTCAGCGGGGATCTGGTCGGTGAGCGTATGCTGGCGCCGCCTCGCAGCCTCCCATCACATCGGTAAGGCTTGCACCCATGTGTTTGCATATGGGGGTCGAAATGATCGTGAGATTTGCACTGACATTGCTGGCTCTGGGCGCCGTTAGCGCCTGTACCGAACCGCTCCCGTTGACCGGGGTGACCAACCTGACCGCGGAAGATTCCGAATACGGTCTCGACATCTACGCGGCCAGGCGTGCGTCGGACAGCACTGTTCCAGCGGTCCGCGGAAATCAGATCGTTGAGATCCGCACCTTTGACGAGGTTGGGTCAGAGGATCAGACGGTGGCCGAGATGGCCGGGGCCGAATGTCTGATCCAGACCGATGGCGGCTCTGCAGTCGTGACCTCGCCCGCTGGCGTGCGCGTCAATGTCTACGGATTGCGAACGCCGCCCATGGATGTCCAGTGCATCAAGGAAGGGTTTTCGGACGCGACGGTGATCCTGCCACCGTTCAACCTGACCAAGGCGCGGCGTTTGCAATCAGCGGCAGCGGCGCCGGGGCTCATCGGGCTGGTCGCTTTGACAGTTGTGGCGGGTGTGAACGCGGCGTCCGATGAGACAGAGCATGACTTTCACTACGAGTCCAAACGCATCATCATGAAAAAGGGCAGCGGGTCGGACGCGCTGCCGGAACCGGCGCGATTACAGCCAGTGTCCGAAGACACAGATTTGGTGCCCTCGACAGCGGATGAACCGGGGGTCGGGACAGAGACGCCTCCTTCAAGCTAGCAGGCCTTTCTTTGAGCTGATCCAGCGGGGTATCGATCCCGGTATTGCCAGCGCTCGGTTGGCCGTTCTAAGCATTTGTCGGTGCCCAGGGGTTGAAATTCGACCACTTTATGTCAATATGACATTTAGACGGGACCGCAGGAGGCGTGTCTCGAACACCCAGAGAGGATCGTTATGTCACTTTTGAAGATGCTTCAGCAGGCCTCAGGCGGCCAGGGTCTTGGCCAGCTTGCACAGCAGTTGGGAATGGATGAAGGCCAGGCTGGCGGATTGGCCGAAATGCTGGCACCCGCCATTGGCTCTGCTGCCAAGAAGCGCGCGGAGAGCGGTGGGCTAGAGGCTCTGCTCGGCCAGATGCAGGGCGAAGCGCAGGGTGGCTACTTTGACAACCCGGCTCAGGCCGCAGCCCCCGAGGCGCGCCAGCAGGGCGAAAATTTCCTCGAGCAGCTTCTCGGTTCGCGCGAAGCGACCCAGAACCTCGCACAGGAAGCGGCCACCCGGGCAAATGTCGATCAGGGCCAGGTCGAGCAGTTCATGCCAGCGCTTGCCGCGATGCTGCAGGGCGGCATGCAAAAGCAGATGCCCGACAGCTCGATCCAGGGCATGTTGTCCGGCCTTCAGGGCGCCGGCAGCTCCGGTGGCGGCGGCGGGATCATGGGCATGATCGGCGGCCTTCTGGGCGGCGGTGGCAGCAGCGGCGGCGAAGGAGGTTTCGACCTCAGTATGCTGACTAACATGCTGGACGCCGATGGCGACGGTTCGCCGTTGGACGACATCCTTGAAAAGGTTATGTCTCGCTGAGGAAAAGCCTCAGCTGGAATCACAGAGCCCGGCGGTCTTTGACTGCCGGGTTTTTCGTTTGGGGCCTGCGCGGCAATTTGCCGTTTGAGCGAGTGAGGCAATGTGGTAAGAAAAACTTACCAAAATAAGGAGTTCGCCGATGCAAATGCCGACGCCCGATGCCGCAGTTCTGGCCAAGCGCGCAGAGATTGTCGATCTTCTGGAAGCCGCGCTGGGACCGGACAGCGTGATCCATACCGAGGAAGAAGTGCGCGCTTACGAGTGTGACGCGCTCTCGGCCTATCGCTGTCCGCCGCTCGCCGTGGTTTTGCCACGCACAACCGAAGAAGTCGCCGCTGCGATCAGGGTCTGCGCGGCTGAAGGCGTGCCTATCGTGCCGCGCGGAGCAGGGACCTCGCTGGCCGGTGGATCGCTGCCCACAGCCGACAGCGTGATCCTTGGTGTCGCCCGAATGAACGAGGTGATCGAAGCCGATTACCCCAACCGCGTCGTGCATGTGCAGACCGGCATGACCAATCTTTCCGTTACTGGCGCGGTGCAAGGGGAGGGGTTCTTCTATGCGCCCGACCCGTCCTCGCAGCTTGCCTGTGCGATCTCCGGGAACATTGCGATGAACTCGGGCGGCGCACACTGCTTGAAGTACGGCGTGACGACAAACAACTTGATGGGCGTCAAGATGGTGACTGCCGAGGGCGAAATCGTCCAGATCGGCGGGCCGCATCTCGAAGCGGCGGGCTATGACATCCTTGGGCTGATCTGTGGCTCCGAAGGCCAGCTTGGCATCGTCACCGAGGCGTGGCTCCGGATTATCGCTGCCCCGGAGGGTGCGCGTCCCGTCTTGATGGGCTTTGACAGCTCCGAAACTGCGGGCGCCTGCGTCGCCGACATCATCCGCTCCGGCATCATTCCCGTGGCCATCGAGTTCATGGACAAGATGTGCATCCACGCGACCGAAGAACACGCCAACGCGGGCTATCCTCTGGACGCCGAGGCGTTGCTGATCGTCGAAGTCGAGGGCAGCGACGAGGAGATCGAGGAACAGCTCACGACCATCAAGGAGGTCGCTGGGCGGCACAATCCGATGGTGCTGCGCGAGTCCTCCTCCGAAGCGGAGAGCGCCGCGATCTGGCTTGGTCGCAAGTCGGCGTTCGGTGCGATGGGCCAGTTGGGCGACTACATGTGTCTCGATGGCACGGTGCCAGTCTCGAAGCTGCCGGAAGTTCTGCGCGGGACAGCGGAGCTGAGCGAGAAGTATGGCCTGCCGGTCGCCAACGTTTTCCATGCGGGCGATGGCAACATGCACCCGCTCATCATTCACGATGCCAACAAGCCGGGCGATCTGGAGAAGGCCGAAGAGTTGGGTGCCGACATCCTGCGCCTATGTGTCGAGGTCGGCGGATGCTTGTCGGGCGAGCACGGAGTTGGCGTTGAGAAACGCGATCTGATGACTGATCAGTTCCGTCCGGTCGATCTCGATGCGCAGATGGACGTTAAGGACGTGTTCGACCCGGACTGGATGTTCAACCCGGCCAAGGTCTTCCCGCTCGACGTTTCGGCCCCGCGCCGTGCCGCCGCGTGATGACCCGCTGCTGCCCGGAGTTCCCATGCAGAGCCTGACCCCTGCCAATGAAGCGGATCTCGCCGAAGCCGTGGCTGCGGCCTGCGCATCCGGCACGCCTTTGGAGATCGCTGGCGGCAGTACGCGCGCGGCGCTTGGTCATCCCGTGCAGGCCGAGCAGACGCTGTCCGTCGCGGGGCTCAGCGGTATCACGCTTTACGAGCCCGGCGCCCTGACCCTTGTTGCGCAAGCCGGAACCCCTGTTGCCGAAATTGAGGCAGCCCTTGAGGCTGAGGGGCAGATGCTGGCCTTCGAGCCGCCGGATCACCGCACGCTTCTGGGCACCGAGGGCACGCCGACCATTGGCGGGGCCGTGGCGGTTGCCGCCTCCGGCCCTCGGCGGATCCAGCGCGGGGCCTGCCGCGACTTCATGCTGGGCGTGCGATTTGTCGACGGGCAGGGGCAAGCCGTATCGAACGGCGGCCGGGTGATGAAAAACGTCACCGGCTATGATCTCGTGAAGCTGATGGCCGGCTCCTACGGCACGTTAGGCGTTCTCAGCGAGATCAGCTTCAAGGTCCTGCCGAAACCGGAGGCGACTGCGATGCTTTCGATCGCGGGTCTCGACGATCACAGGGGCGTGGCGGCGCTGGCCGATGCGATGGGCTCGCCCTTCGATGTCTCAGGAGCGGCACATCTGCCGGTTGGCCCGGATGGGAGCTCGCTGACCCTTATCCGGCTTGAGGGCCTCGAAGGCTCGGTCAAGTATCGCGCAGCCGAGCTTTCGACACTGCTTGGCGCGCATGGGGCGGTGGAGGTCGATCACGATCCCGCCCACTCTGCCGAGCTTTGGCAGGACGTGCGCGACGGCACAGCCTTTGCCGGGCAGCCCTCTGCCGTCTGGCGTCTTTCGGTCAAGCCCAGCGATGGGCCCAAGGTGGTGGCGGCTTTGCGTGCTGAGATGGATGTTGGAACCGTCGTCTACGACTGGGCCGGCGGTTTGGTCTGGCTTTCGGTGCCCGAGGGTTCGGATGCCGGAGCCACGCATGTGCGCGCCCAGACAACACAGCATGGGGGTCACGCCACGCTGATGCGTGCCTCTCCCACAATCCGGGCGGCGGTCGATGTGTTCGAGCCGGAGGCGGCGCCGATTGCCCGGATCTCCCGCGGGCTCAGGGCCAAGTTTGACCCCAAGGGCATCCTGAACCCGGGCCGCATGCGATGACCCTTCGGCGGAGATCCTGATGCAGACCAATTTCACAGAGGCTCAGTTGGCCGATCCTGTGACGGCGCGCGCCAACAAGATCTTGCGCACCTGCGTGCATTGCGGGTTCTGCACGGCGACCTGTCCGACCTATCAAGTGCTTGGCGACGAACTCGACAGCCCGCGGGGACGGATTTACCTCATCAAGGACATGCTGGAGAACGAGCGGCCTGCCGATGCCCAGACGGTCAAGCACATCGACCGGTGTCTCTCCTGCCTCGCGTGCATGACGACCTGTCCGTCGGGTGTGCACTACATGCATCTCGTCGATCACGCCCGCGCTTACATCGAGAAAACCTATACGCGCCCCTGGCATGACCGCGCGTTGCGCTGGCTGCTGACGCAGATCCTGCCCTATCCCGGCAGGTTCCGGCTGGCCTTGGCGGGCGCCAAACTGGCCCAGCCCTTCCGGCGCCTGATCCCCGGCAAGCTGGGCGCGATGGTCGATCTCGCGCCGCCCCGAATTGCCCCGCCTGCGCGCCATGACGATCCGCAGGTGCATCCCGCCGAGGGGCCAAGGCGAAAGCGTGTCGCCCTGATGACAGGCTGCGCGCAACGGGCGCTCAACAACGACATCAACGCGGCCACGATCCGCCTCCTGACCCGGCATGGCTGCGATGTGGTGATCGCGGACGGCATCGGCTGTTGCGGGGCACTCACCCATCACATGGGCAAGGAAGACCTCAGCCATGCCGCCGCCGCCGCCAACATCCGGGCCTGGATGGCCGAGCATCGGGGCGACGGGCTCGACGCGATCATCATCAACACCTCCGGGTGTGGGACGACCGTGAAGGACTATGGCCACATGTTCGAACGCGATGCGCTGGCCGAGGATGCCGCGACCGTCTCCGGTCTTGCCCGCGACATCACCGAATTCATGGTCGAGCTTGGCCTGGAGGCCCCCGCCGCGCCTAAACTGCGGGTGGGCTATCACGCGGCATGCTCGCTCCAGCACGGCCAGAAAGTGACGCAGGCGCCGAAGCAGCTGCTGAAGAAGGCGGGCTTCACGGTGGTCGAGCCAAAGAACCCGCATCTTTGTTGCGGATCGGCGGGCACGTACAACCTGCTCCAGCCCGAGATTGCGGGCGAGTTGAAGAAGCGCAAGGTCGAGACGCTCGAAGCCACCGCGCCGCAATTGATCGCGGCGGGCAATATCGGCTGCATGATGCAGATCGGCTCGGGGACAGATGTTCCAGTGGTTCACACTGCCGAGCTTCTGGACTGGGCAACCGGTGGGCCAAAGCCAGAGGCGTTGAGCGGGATTGTCGATGCGGTGGCTTAGCCTCTGCCTCATCGCTTTGCTCTCGGCAGGCCCTGCCCACAGTGCCCAGATCGGCCGGGACACCCTGATGAACGCGGAGGAAGCCAAAGCCTGGCGCGGGGTCGGGCGGATCAACATCGCAGGCTACCAAAGCCGCCGGATGTGTTCCGGCACGCTGATTGCCCCCGATATTGTGTTGACCGCCGCGCATTGCCTGATGGATGTGCGGACCGGCAGGGTTCACAAGGCTGGCAAAGTGAATTTCGTTGCGGGCTGGCACAAAGGCAAGATGACCGGCCACCGGATTGGGAAAAGCGTGGTCTTCCATCCCGATTGGCCAGTGGGCCAACCGCTGAAAGGCATCCTGCCCGGGCCGGACATTGCACTGTTACGGCTCGTGACCCCCATGGTGCCAGAAGAGGCCGAGCCCTTCGATTTCGCCGACCGTCCCCGGCCCGACACCCAGATCCTCCTCATCAGCTATCGCGGCGACCGGCCCCATGCCCTCAGCCGGCAGGCCGATTGCCGCTATCTCTCGAACCGCGGCGGGTTTCTGCGGCTGGATTGCCCCGTCACGTTCGGAGCGTCGGGCGCGCCGGTCTTCACTGCAGATGGCAGCGGGATCTTCGGCGTTGTGTCGGCCAAACGGCGCGGTCATTCCTTCGCCGCCCCCGTTGCCGGGATCGTGCAGGATCTGATCGAACGCCTGCCCTGATCCCTGCCTTGGCCTCTTGAAACCGGGCCCATGAATTCCCACCTACGTCTCAGTCGGATGCCAATGCTGGGTCCGGCGATAACCCAACCGGCCTGCCCATCGCGGGGGCCACAACAGCTAGATTCGCTCCGAAGGAGGACGCTATGCGTAACTTTGACTTTTCCCCCCTCTATCGCTCGACTGTCGGTTTTGACCGCATGGCCAATGTGCTGGATCAGCTCATGGCCGGGGACACCGCTGCGCCGAGCTATCCGCCCTACAACATCGAAAAGACCGGTGACGACGCTTACCGGATTTCGGTTGCCGTGGCGGGCTTTGGCGAAGATGACCTGAATGTCGAGGTCAAAGAGGGCCAGCTCACCGTGATCGCGAAAAAGCGCGACGATGCCGAGACCGAGAAACCGGTGTTCCTGCACCGCGGCATTGCCGAGCGTGGTTTCGAGCGCCGGTTCCAGATGGCCGACCATGTACGGGTCAGCGGTGCCGAGCTTGCTAACGGTCTTCTGCACATCGACCTTGTGCGTGAAGTGCCCGAAGCTCTGAAACCGCGTTCCATCGCGATTTCTTCGCCGACGGCCAAGAAGAAGCGCAAGACGATCGAGGCCTGAGCCTCGGGTCTGACGGACTGACCATGGCGCCCGTCCCGGTTTCGGGGCGGGCGCTTTCGTGCGAAAATAACAAGAAAACGGGAGGACGGCATGGCCCGGGCCCTGACCGACTACAAGGTTCTGACCTTCGATTGCTATGGCACGCTGATCGACTGGGAGGGTGGCATCTGGGATGCGCTCCAGCCGCTTCTGGTGGCAAACCCTGGCGCAGGCATCGTGCGCAATCAGGCGCTCCTAGCTTTTGCCGAGACCGAGTCGGCGCAGCAGGCAGCGACGCCGGACATGCTTTACCCGAAGATTCTCGAGCACGTGCATCAGGCTCTCGCCAAGCGATGGGATCTGAAAACGGATATCGACATGAACCGGGCCTTCGGCGCGTCGGTCCCGCACTGGCCCGCCTTTCCCGATACAGCTGATGCGCTGCGCCGTCTCGCAAAGCACTTCAAGCTTGTGATCCTGTCGAACGTCCATCGTGAGGGGTTCGCAGCCTCCAACCGCAAGCTGGGCGTGAAGTTTGATGCGATCTACACCGCGCAGGATGTGGGATCATACAAACCCAATCCGGACAACTTCGACTACATGCTGCAGAACCTCGCGCTGGATCTGGGGCTTGCCTCAGCGGACGTGTTGCATACAGCGCAGAGCCTCTTTCATGACCACGTTCAGGCTAAGGCTGCGGGGCTGGACTGTGCGTGGATCGATCGGCAGAACCTTGCCGAAGGAGGAAGCTGGGGCGCGACCGCTGTGGTGCCGGATCGACCGGAGGTCGAGTTCCTCTTCCCGACGATGGTGGCCATGGCGGATGCGGCGGGGCTCTAGGGCGCTCGACCCGCCCGTCACACCACGTCCAATCCGTACAGCGGAAATCCTGTCAGGCGTCGAGGGAGTTAAACGGGGGAATTGAACGCGCGTTCATTTTTTCTCCTTGACCCTTGTCTCACAACCCGCCTTATTGAGCACCGGTATGGGTGTGGCGGAAACTGTCCAATCAGAGATCAGCCGTCGCGCCATCCGGGGTCGCATGACCCGAAACCCGGGGAGGAGATCGGCGTGGGTGAGAACTCATGGGTGCCGGAAGGCCGTGATACGTTTCCAAAACTGCTGGCGCTGAACGCGCAGAGATTCCGCGACCGCCCGGCGTGTCGGGAAAAGATGTTTGGGATCTGGGCAACGCACACCTGGGCCGAGGTTGCCGAGGAGACGCGGGCTCTGGCGCTCGGGATGATGGAGCTGGGTCTCCAGCCCGGTGAACGCATCGCGATTGTCGGCACGAACCGCCCGCCGCTCTACTGGTCGATGGTTGCGGCCCAGATGGTTGGCGCAGTGCCCGTCCCTGTCTATCAGGATGCAGTGGCCGAGGAGATGGTCTTCGTCCTCGAACATGCCGAGGTCACCTTCATCGTTGCCGAGAACCAGGAACAGGTCGACAAGGTGCTGTCGATCAAGGACCGCCTACCGCGTCTGCGCCATGTCATCTATCGCGATCCGCGCGGTCTTCGGAACTATGATCACAGCGCGTTGCACGAGTTCACGGCGCTGCAAAAGCTCGGCCGCGACAATGCGTCGAAGCACGATGCAGAGATGGACAAGCGCATCGCCGCGGGTACCAAGAACGACACCTGCGTGATGCTCTACACGTCCGGCACGACCGGGAACCCGAAGGGCGTTGTGCTGTCGAACGAGAATGTGATCTTCGCGGCCTCGTCGTCCTGCGAGTTTGACAAGCTGACGTCCACCGACGAGACGCTGGCTTACCTGCCGATGGCGTGGGTCGGCGATTTTATCTTTTCGATTGGTCAGTCCTATTGGTCGGGCTTCTGCGTCTCTTGCCCGGAAAGCCCGGACACCATGATGGCAGATCTGCGGGAAATCGGGCCGACATATTTCTTTGCACCGCCCCGGATCTTCGAGACGCTCCTGACGACCGTGATGATCCGGATGGAGGACGCGCCGGGCTGGATGCGCCGGACTTTCCACAAATATATCGAGTTCGCCAAGGAACATGGTGTCAAGATCACCGATGGTGAAAGCGTCGGCTTGGGCGCACGTCTGAAATACTGGATGGGCAACCTGCTGGTGTTCGGCCCGCTGAAGAACAGCCTTGGCCTCAGCCGTGTACGGCTTGGCTATACCGCAGGTGAGGCGATCGGGCCGGAGATCTTCGCGTTCTACCGCTCGATCGGGATTAACCTCAAACAGCTCTACGGTCAGACCGAGGCCAGTGTCTTCGTCACCGCTCAACCCGACGGGCAGGTGCGCGACGATACCGTGGGCGTGCCCTCGCCAGGCGTCGAGCTTCGGATCGATGACGACGGCAAGGTCTGGTACCGCTCGCCCGGCGTCTTTCAGGAGTACTATAAGGAGCCGGAGAAGACCGCCGAGACCAAGGATCCCGAGGGCTGGGTTGATACCGGCGATGCCGGGTTTGTCGAGGAAGGCACCGGTCATCTGCGCATCATCGACCGCGCGAAGGATGTGGGCAAGATGGCGGACGGGAGCCTCTTCGCGCCCAAGTTCGTTGAAAACAAACTGAAATTCTATCCCAACATTCTCGAGGCCGTGCTCTTGGGCGATGGCCGTGAGACCTGTACCGCTTTCATCAACATCGATCTTGGTGCCGTTGGATCCTGGGCCGAACGCAACAATGTCGCCTATGCATCCTATCAGGAGCTGGCGGCGCACCCGGAGGTCTACTCGACCATCCAGGCCCATGTCGAAGAGGTCAACGCTTCGCTGGCCAATGACCCGATGCTGTCTGGCTGCCAGATCCACCGCTTCCTTGTGCTGCACAAGGAGCTGGACGCGGATGATGGCGAGCTGACCCGCACTCGCAAGGTCCGGCGTACAACGATCGCGGACCGCTATGCGCCGCTGATCGACGCTCTCTACGACGGGTCAGACACAGTCTATGCCGAGACCGAAGTGACCTACGAAGACGGACGCAAGGGCGCGATCACCGCGACGCTTGAGATCCGGGACGTCAAAACACATCCGCGTGCCACCGCCACCGCCAAGGCCGCCTGAGGGAGAGACCATGGATCAGGTCGCCGAAGCACAATCTGCAGCGTCCGCAGCCGCGTTCACCGATCATCGCGAGATCGGCGGAACGATGATGGACATCAAGAACATCGTCCTTCGATTCGGCGGTGTGACTGCGATCAAGGATGTCTCCTTTGACATAAGAAAAGGTGAAATTCGCGCGATCATCGGGCCGAACGGGGCGGGCAAGTCCTCGATGCTCAACGTGATCAACGGGTTCTACCACCCGCAGGAGGGCGAGGTCTGGTTCAACGGGTCCAAACGCGGCTCGATGAAGCCGCACCAGATCGCCAAGCTGGGGATCTCGCGCACCTTCCAGAACATCGCGCTCTTCACCGGCATGAGCACGCTCGACAACATCATGACGGGCCGCCTGACGCGCATGAAGGTCAACATGTTCTGGCAGGCCCTCTGGTCCGGCCCGGCCGAGCAGGAAGAGATCGAACACCGCGCCAAGGTCGAGGAAATCATTGATTTCCTTGAGATTCAGGCGATCCGCAAGACGCCGGTGGGCCGCCTTCCTTATGGTCTGCAAAAGCGGGTCGAGCTTGGCCGCGCATTGGCCGCCGAGCCCGATCTCCTGCTGCTCGACGAGCCCATGGCCGGCATGAATGTCGAGGAGAAAGAGGACATGTGCCGCTTTATCCTCGACGTGAACGACCAGTTCGGCACGACGATTGCGCTGATCGAGCACGATATGGGCGTGGTCATGGACATCGCCGACCGGGTCGTGGTGCTGGATTACGGCCAGAAAATCGGCGACGGCACGCCCGATGAGGTCCGCGCCAACCAGAAGGTCATCGACGCTTATCTCGGGGTCAGCCATGACTGATCGGACCCCTTGGGCCAGGAATCCGGGCGTATGGCAGGCGTATGGCACCTGTATGGCTCGCGTATTGCAAGCGTATGGCTCG
>CAYYZH010000136.1:0-11689 GCA_964475765.1 uncultured Limibaculum sp. | reverse complement strand
CCGGCAGGCAGTAATCGCCCCGGTCAAAGCCCTCGTTCTGCGTCATGGCGGGCGCACCGCGCAGGCTGCCATCCAGATTATAGGTCCAGGCGTGATAGGGGCAGACGATGGACTTCGCGTTGCCGGTGCCGTGCAACAGGGTCGACATCCGGTGCAGACAGACATTCGACATCGCGCGCAGCGTGCCATCCGTGTCGCGCAGCACCAGAACGGGCTGTCCGGCCAACTCGTAGGTCAGGTAATCGCCGGGGTTCGCCAATTGATCCGCGCGCCCGACACACATCCATTCCTTCTTGAAGATCCGTTCGATCTCGGCGTCGAGAAAGGCCTCTGACGTGTACGCCGATTTCGGAATGGCATGCGCCGTCTCGAAGGGCATCGAGGCCATCGCCTTCAATTCGGCAATAGGGTCAATTTGGGTCAGGACATTCATCACGCAGCCTCCCTCGTCAGGACGCCTGATCCTATCGCCAAGTGCAGGGATTGACCAGAGAAGTGCGGGGATTGACCAGAGGTGGCCTAGCTCGACGGACGGCGCGTGGAGATCTGCACGTGGCGTTTGAAGGTCGCCCGGAGCACATCTGCCGAGGTGCGGCCCTGGATCATGTCTCGCATCCTGCCGCGACCATCAAAGAGCAGGAGCGTGACGCGCCCGACACCGTATTGCGCGGCCAGTTTGCGGCCATCGTCGCTGTTGAGATCGGCGACGAGGTATTGCAGCTCACCGTCCTCGAAATTCTCCAATGCCTCGCGGGTCTCGCCCTGGAGCGCCCGACAGGACGGACAGGACGGATCGTGCACCTGCACGATGGCAGGTGTGCCATTGCCGATTTTGGAGAGGTCAGCCTCGCGTATACCGGCGCGCACCTCGGAGACGAGGTAGTAGCTGCCTCCGCCGATGACGACAGCGCCAAGAGCGGCGAACTTGCCCCAGGCCAGAAGATCGCGCCGGTTCATCTTCGCAGAAGGCTCGGCTGCCGGGGTGGCTGCCCTGTTGGACTTCTTCTGTGTCTTTTGGTTCGGCTTTGATTTGCGGCGCTTCATGACACACCCCTCTGTGTATGAAGATGCAGGGTAGCGTCCGCGATCATCGGGCTGCCATTCACAATTTTGTCAGTGGGGTTCTGGCGAAGGCGCGCGGGGGGCTGGCCCGAAGCCATGGTTAATCCCGCATTCGCCCTCTTCATTAGAAGAACTTTACCTAACCTGTGGCACCTTCGCGCTCGTCAGTTGATTCAGGATTGCTCCCGATTTGCCCGTCATGAACGATCAAGCGCTCTTCACTCACAAGGTTCATGCCCGGTTAACGGGCCTCTGTGTGGGAGTGGTGATCACCAGCGCCGTCTGTCTTCTGATTGTGATCCTTGGAATCGGTGCATACCAGAAGGCGCAGTCATTCAATCATGTCATCGAAAGAACGATCGCCCATTCGATGCACAACTACCACCAGTCGGTCGAAGTTCATCCCCCGACTGTCATGATACATGGTCACGAACCAACGGCGGGTACGAATGGTCATGGGACAGCGGAAGTGCACGGCAAACTGCTGGCGGACCTGCGAGAGTTCAGGGCTTTCAGCCGCCAACTGAATGCGGTCTTCGAACAAGAAGAACGCGGTTGGATCACGGCACTGGATGGGAACCTGCGTTACATCGCCGATCTACTGTCGCTGAGCCGTATGCCCGATAATGTGCGTTATTTGTGGGCGAACACCGGTACGGGTGACACAATCGGGGAAATGCTGGAAGAGCAGTACCGCGCGTGTCTGTTGCTGTGCAAGGGCTATGACTTGAACATCGACGAGCGCGACGCAATGATCCACCAACTGCACGAGCTGGTGATCGACGAACTCATGCCCAAGCTCTCTATGATTCGGGTAGCGAAGGGCGAATGGCAAAGCCGACGGGTGGTCTTGGCCAAGGTACTGTTCATCTCGGCGTTCGCCACGATTGTCTTGTTGGTGGTCTTGGCAAGATCGGTTCTGGTGATTCCCCTGTTGCGTGAACTCAACAAGGCCGCGTCGGATTTGGACGCGCAGAACAAGGATCTCGAAGCGCGGGTTCAGCGGCGCACGCAGGATGTGACGCTCGCATTGCACAAAGCCGAAGCCGCGGTCGTTGCCAAGCAGAACTTCCTGACCAATATGAGCCATGAGCTGCGCACACCGATGAATGGTGTTCTGGGTATTGCTGCGTTGCTCGACGCGTCCGAACTCGAAGAACGGCAGCGCGGCCTCGTGCAGACCATCATGCAGTCTGGCAAGTCTCTGATGCGCATTCTCGATGACGTTCTGGAGACCGCGAGCATCGCTTCGGGAAAGTTGACTATCGTCCATCGCCCGAGCTTTCTGCGGGAAGTCGTGCAGGACACGGTTGCTCTGTATTTATCATCCGCCGCAAACAAGGGTCTGACGTTGCGTTTCGATTGTCAGAACACCCCATCCTGCCCGGTGATGATTGATCCCGACCGTCTCCAGCAGGTTCTGGGAAACCTCGTGCAAAACGCGGTCAAGTTCACCGACAGCGGGTCCATCGACGTGACCCTCGACGAAGTCCGGCGCGGGGCGCTGGTCGAGGCTTGCATTACCGTGCGCGACACCGGCAACGGGATCACTTTGGAAAATCAGTCCCGGATCTTCGAGCCGTTCGAGCGCGTGCCCGGCACAGAGATCGTCGAAGGAACGGGTCTCGGATTGGCGCTTTGCAAGGCGCTGATCGTCGAAATGGGAGGCTCGATCGAGGTGAAAAGTGCGCCCGGTCAGGGGGCGTGCTTTACTTTGGTGCTGACGCCTCATGTCGCTGAGATGCCGGTTGGCCCGGCCAATGAAGCCGCTGCATAGGCTGGGCTGAGGCAGGCATTAGCCTGCCGTTGCCTGCGTTACTGCGCCAATCATCTCGGCGATCAGCTGGTCTGGATCCTCACACCCGACGGAGACGCGAAAGAAGCCCTCGGTAATCCCCAGCGCTTCGCGCCCCTCCGCTGTTAGTCCGCGGTGCGAGGATGACGCCGGGTGCGAGAGGGTCGTGCCAACATCGCCAAGTGTTGGTGCAAAGGGGATGTGCTTTGCTGCCCGCACAAATGCGTTGGCTGTCCGGCGCCCACCAGCCAGACGAAAGCTGACCATGTTCCCGCCGTTCTCGCCAAGGAGCGCTTTGACCCGGTTATGGTCGGGATGGTCGGAGCGGCCGGGATAGAGCACGCTCTCGACCCCGCGCAGGTTCGCAAGAGCGTCGGCGAGCCGCGCCGCGGTGGCCTGCGCCCGATCGAACCGCAACTCGAACGTATGCAGACCGCGCTCTGCCAGCCAACAGTCAAATGGACTAGGCGTCATGCCCCATGTGACCGCAGCGTCATAGATCGCCTTGTTGCGCTCAGGCGTGCGCGCCGCGATCCAACCCAGCGTCGCATCGGAATGCCCGGCCAGCAGTTTGGTGACGGAGTGGATGACCACATCCGCGCCATGAGCGAACGGCTGATATGCCCGCGGTGTGGTGAACGTGTTGTCGACCGCGAGGATAAGGTCGTGCTTGTGCGCGAGCGCGATGATGCCCTCCATGTCCGCGGCGCGCAGCGTCGGGTTTGATACCACTTCGACCAGCAGCATCCGTGTCTCCGGACGGATCGCGGCTGCCACGGCTTTGGTGTCGGTGGGATCGGCCAGCGTCGTCTCGAACCCGAGCCGGCGCAGATCGTTTGTCAGGAGGCGCAGAGACCGGCCATAGAGTTGATCCCCGGCAACGATATGATCGCCTGCCTTCAGAAGGCCGAGAAAGAGCGCAGACACTGCGCCCATGCCCGAGCCAGTGACAGTTCCGCATCCCCATGCGGGGTCCATACCCTCGAGCCAGTCGATTTTCTCGCCAAGCAGCGCGGCATTGGGATGGCCTTCGCGGGCATAGGTATAGCCGGCTGCGCGGCCCTCATACTGGTCGTCAAGCTGGTTGGGATCCTCGCTGGCATAGACGACCGAGGGCGAAAGCGGCGTGACGACCGGGCGCGAAACGGAGAGAGGCGGCACTTGTCTGCGTACGATGGAGCGGGGATCATTGGTCATGGGATGCAGCCCCCCAGGCGGCCATGTCCCTGGCGGGACGACGCGGGCCGGGCCCGCTTACCGTGCGCTTTGCGCCCGGATGGCTTCCTTCGGCGCTTGAGGCAGCGTTGACGTGATACCGGCGGGTCATGGCGTGGTTTTCTCGATGACCAGATAAGTGTGCACATAGTCCATCGCGTGCCCGTCAGGATTGGCGGCCACGTCATCCTGATAACGGCGATAGAACCGATCAACGAGATCTGCGCGTTCTCGCTCCGGGCGCCCCCTATCGAGCGCGTTCAGAAACACGGTTTCCGACCACGAGCGCAGCGTTGGGATGTAACTCACGGCAAACGTCGCCGCATCCATGTCGGGATCGGCATCAAACGCCGCACGGTAGGGGCAGGGCACCACGGCTGTATGAGCCGAGACCAGACGCAGCCCCGCTTTGCTCACGGGTGAGGACGGGTCGGTCAAGGGAGCCGCAAACGCGTCGGGCGTGCGGTAGACTTGAGCGAAAGTGCCGGCGCTATATTCCTCAGGCGTGATCAGGCCCTCGTCCGCCATCGCAAACCAGTGCTGGTGAAAGCGGTCAAACATGTTCACCCCGCCGGTATTGCCCAGGTAATGCCCGTCTTCGTCCTTGCCAAAACTCATGACAACCAGGCGTCCACCGGGCCGCAATTCTGCGGCTCGTGCCAGAAGAATACGCTCCCAGTCCTTTGCCGCCTGCGCATCGAACGCCGCGAGCGCCGGGCCAGATGCGCCGACATGGTGGACATGATCCGGGATGTCGCAAGGCCGCTCGGAGACATAGTGCATGGCGGTGGCTGAGAAGCCCAGATCCAGCGATGAATCGGGCAAAAGTTGATGGTGAAAGCCGATCCCGACACCGGAAACGAACACTTCCGGAAACTCGGTCCAATAGGAATCTGCCGAGCCATCGAGCCCCTGCATGCTCTTGAAAAGCTGGCTCCAGTCATTCGACGCCAGATCGGTGTAGGTGACCGCGATCTGCCGGTCAGGCCAACGGTTGCGGACTGCCGCCACGACAGCGCGGATGGCCCTCTTGGACGTGCCGCCATCGGCAGCGCCGAAGTCCGCGATGCTGACGGGATCGCCGGGACGGGGCTCGGGCAGGGCGACCACGGCGTCGAGCAACATGCCGGACGCGTTATCGATCACGTCCTTCGCGCCCCGGGTTGACTGGGAGTAGTACCCGCCGCCTTTCATTGCGGTTGTTGCGGCAGTGCGTGTTTCTGTTGTCATGCGTTTTCTCCTGCCGGATCTGGGGCACGAAAGAGCTGGACCATCCCAAGGTCCTTATGTCTGCGGCGGGGCGCCATGGCGGCCATCTGCGCGCGGGCGCGCAGGGGAGGCGTATGCCTCCCGGGTCCGTTTACGGACATGGCCGCCTTTGGTCCTGACCACAAACGTTGCGCATCAGAAGTTCAGCGAAATGTCGCGATGCTCCGAGTTGCAGGCTGCCACATAAAGCGCCGGATCCCGGGGCAACTGGTCCAACTGACGTAGACCGATGGTGTCCCCCAGAGCGGCTGAGTAGCTTTCAAGCCCCGGCAGAACCTCCGTGGCCGCGGTGCGGCGCCACGCCAGATCCTCGGCCAGCGCTGCGATCGAGGCGTCCAGATCTTCGGCGGCTTTCTCCGGATCGGGGTCTTTGCGCAGCGCCTTGCGGGCATCGGAGAGCCCCTTCACCGTCGGTTTGCCGGCCTCGGCTTCGCGCATGGCGGAGCGTAGTGCTTCGATCCGTTCGACCAGCGCGGCAGGATCGCCGCTTGCGACATCAGCGCGGATCGCGGTCAACTCGGGCTCCAGCGCCGCCAAGGTCTCGGTCGCAGCCAGCACGGTACGCAAGTCGTTGACCGGCTCAAACGCATCATCGGCCGAGCGCTGGAAGGTTCGGCGCGCCTGGATGTCGGCCTTGGTCAACTCCGCAAAACTGTCATGCACCGGGTCCCAGTCTTCCGGGATCTGAGCAACAAGAACGGCTTTCTCCGCCTCTAAGTCAACGATCCTGGCTTCGTTCGACGCGATCACCGGGCTGTCGGGTGCGGTGCTGCGCAGACGGTTGGTCAGGGTGGTCAACTCGGCGACACGGTCGTCGATCTTGCCTATAACGCGTTGAAGGGCCCGGACCGCGCGTTGCAGCGGCCGGTAGGCCACCGCGGCCTCATCGACGGCGGTTCCGGCATCGGTAATGGCGGTCATATTGGCGAAGCTCGCTTCGGCGTTGTCGAAGGCTTCTGCGAGGTCATCGGCGACATCTTCGGGCAATAGGTTGAGCGGGAGACCACGGGCTTGATCGATGGCCCCGCGCAACTCGTCTTCGCGCTCGTCGAAGGCTTCCGAGAGGTATTGCTGGAGACAGTATTGCAAGCGTGGATTGGCCGGTGGCGGCGCCGAGTCCGAGACCATGCGCAGCCGCTCCGGCAGGTAGTTCACCAGCGATGGCACATTGCCGACGATCACAAGGGCAAGGAGTTGCAGCGCAATGAACGGCACGACGCCCTTGTAGATGTCGATGGTGCGCACGTCGCGCGGCGCGACCCCGCGCAGGTAGAAGAGCGCAAACCCGAAGGGCGGTGTCAGGAAGGATGTCTGGATGTTCAGACCGATCATAACGCCGAGCCAGACAGCGGTAATGTTCGCACCGGGGTCCATCAGGAGGATCGGTGCGACGATGGGCACAACGACCACAGCGATCTCGATGAAGTCGAGGAAAAAGCCGAGGACGAAGATCACCGCCATGACGATGATGAACTGGGTCCAGAACCCGCCGGGCAGCGAGGTCAGGAAGTCCTTGACCAGTTCCTCGCCGCCGAAGGCCCGGAACGCAGAGGTCAGCATCGCGGCACCGAGCAGGATGATGAAGACCAGCGACGTGGTCTTGGCCGTGTCGATCATCACGCCGTTCAGCGTGTCGTCGGTGCGGAAGGTGCGCCAGAGCGACCAGACAACCGATGCGACGAACCCGGCCACCGCGATCGTGGCGACCGTGATGCCGAACCGTTGGGCATCGGTCTGGATGTTGCGGATGTTCAGATCATAGAGGCTGGTAATAATGAAGATCGCAATCAGCGAGACGATGGCCAGCGCCGCCGGCCAGAAGGCGCGGGACTGTCCTTCGCGCAGCCGGTAGCCTGCCATGATCGTGGCGCCGATGGCGCCGATGGCCCCGGCCTGATTGACGGTCGCAATGCCCGCAATGATCGAGCCGAGCACGGCGAAGATGAGGGTGAGCGGCGGGATCAGGATCAGCAGCACCCGGCCGAGCAGGCGCATGTCCATCTTTTGCTCGAACGGCACCGAGGGCGCCATCTTGGGCCGGATCAGACCGATCACCAGAATGTAGAGCATATATAGACCGACGAGGACGAGGCCCGGCACCATCGCGCCCATGAACATATCGCCCGCGGAGGTCGAGGAGACTGCGAACTCGGAGGGCAACGACAGCTCGCCCGTCGTGTCCTTGTAGAGGTTCGTGCGCTGGGTTTGCGCCTGATCGACCGCGGAGGAAAGCTGGTCGGCGAGGATGATCAGCACAATCGAGGGCGGGATGATCTGGCCGAGTGTGCCCGACGCGGCGATTGTTCCCGTCGCCAGCGGCGAGGAGTACTTGTTGCGCAGCATCGCAGGCAGCGAGATCAGCCCCATCGCGACCACGGTCGCGCCGAGAATACCCGTTGTGGCAGCCAAAAGCGCGCCGACGAAGACGACCGAGATGCCAAGTCCGCCTGGGATCGGCCCGAAAAGCTGCGCCATCGTGAGCAACAGATCCTCGGCGATCTTCGAGCGCTGCAGCATGATCCCCATGAAGACAAACAGGGGAATGGCGATCAGCGTATCTCGTTCGACCTCCCAATAGACCCCGCGGAAGTTGATGACTCCCGCAGACAGCCATTCCCGCGCCGAGCCGTGGGCGAAATAGGCCGCATCGTCACCGGCGAAGAGATACCCCGTGGCGGCGGCGAGCAGGATCGTCAGGATTGCCGAGCCGGGCAGGGCGAACGCGACGGGATAGCCCGAGGCCAGGGCCCCGGCCATGATAACAAGGAGGACGACGAGAAAGAGGATTTCCATGTGCTCAGTGCCCCGCCAGTTCGTCGTCGTGATCGTGCAGATGTGAGCCGGGATCGCCGCGCCAGTCCGCGACCCCGTCCATCAATTGTGCGCAGAAGGCCACCATCATCGAGACGGCGAAGATGCCGAGAAAGCCCGCCATCAGGTATTTCACGAACATGCCAAAGCCGGTCTGCGTCACTTCGAGGCTGAGGAGCGGCGCGTTGATCAGTGAGGACTTCGTCGACATACCCATGATCAGGACGACCCAGCAGAAGACGATGCCGAGAATGATCGCGCCGAGGGCGTTGACCCGGCCCTTGGCTTTATCGCGGAACCCTGAATAGAGCACATCGACCCGGACATGGCCGTCCTCGAACAGCGTGTAGGCCGAGGCGAAGAGGAAGAGTGCGCCGTACCAGAACCGGACGAGATCGCCCATGAAGGCCTGTTCGTAGGAGAAGATGAACCGGGTCAGCACGATTGCAAGCTCCGCCAGCACCACAAGCAGCGCCAGCCAGTGAAAGCCGATACCCCGGGTGAACGCGGCGATGACGACGGCAAGCCCGGCCAATGGCAGGTGGAGCGCAGGGGCCCGGTTTGAGTTGAAGTTCCAGGTGCCCGCCATCTCTGCGCCGATATAGTCGCCAAGCATCTCCTCGACGCGCAGAAACGAGACGACAGCGTCGGCGATCCCGATCAGCATGACCATCCAGAATGCTGCACGGACGATGAAGTTGGCGATCCATTTCATGGTTTCGGCTTCGTCGCGCAGCCCGCGGTCCGGGGCGCGCTGGACCAGAAGTACACCGCCCGCGATCAGCACGGCATAAATCAGCACCTGCACCAGCGCGAGGACGGAGAAGTCGCCGGAAAAGAGGGTCGTTACACCGGGCCAGCCTTGCCAGAAGGCGAGGTAATTCTCGATCACGTAGGCAAAGGTTGCCCCGATCACGATCCAGGCGAACATCCGCGCGCTGCGCGTTCTCGATGTCGCCGGAAGCGCCACATCAGCCGTGCTCATCAGACCCCCTCCCCTGGTGGTCAGGTGTTGAAAATGATCAAACGAATGAAGCCTAAAAGAAGGGGCGGCGCAATCGGCGCCGCCCCGAAATCGTACACCGTGGCGTTACCCGATGCCGAGCACGCGGTTGCGCTGGGTCGAGAAGCCGATTTCGGCGATGGCGCGGAACGCACCGATCTCGCGCAGCTTGGCCTGGAAGTCGTCGTTGACTTCTTTGGCCAGCGGGCTGTGGTCGCGGGTCTCTTCGTAGACTTCCTCAGCGGCTTCACCGAAGGCATCCCAGGTGTCGTCATCGAACGAACGCAGCTCGACGCCGTGATCGTTGATCAGACGGGCGAGGTATTCGCCGTTGTTGGCCGAGGCTTCCTCGTGCTGGGCTGCGTGCTCTTCCATGGCAGCTGCGGTGATGACCGCTTTCTCCCAATCGCTGAGCGTGCCCCACCAGGACGCGTTCATGCCAAGGGCCAGACCGCCGCCCGGCTCGTGCATGCCTGCGGTGTAGTAGAGCTTGGCCGCTTCGTAGAACTTCATGAAGTAGTCGTTGTAGGGGCCAACCCACTCGGTCGCCTCAATGGCGCCGGAGACGAGGTTTTCATAGATCTGGCCGCCCGGCAGCGAAACGGTCGAGACGCCCAGCTTGGACATCACGGTGCCGCCGAGGCCCGGGATACGCATCTTCAGACCCTTGAGGTCGTCGACGCTTTCGATTTCCTTGTTGAACCAGCCGCCCATCTGGGTGCCGGTACCGCCAACGGGAAGGGCCTTGAGGCCGAACTCGCCCGAGACCTTGTCCCAAAGTGCCTGACCGCCCTTGAACTTGATCCAGGCGTTCCACTCCGGCGAGGTCATGCCGAACGGCACGGCGGTGAAGTAGGCGAATGCCGGGTGCTTGCCGACCCAGTAGTAGTCAGCCGCGATATAGGCCTGGCTGTTGCCGCCTGCGACTTCGTCGAAGCTATCGAACGCGCCAACGCGCTCACCGGCTGCGAAGTACTCGGTGGTGATCCGGCCTTCGCTGAGCTCTGTCACGCGCGCGGCAAAGCGCTGCGCCGAGATGCCGAGACCGGGAAAGTCGCGCGGCCATGTCGAGACGATGGTCATCGTCTTGCCACCCTGCGCGAGGGCGGGGGTAGCAAGCGCAGCGGCGCCAGCGCCGGCACCGGCGATCCCGGCTTTTGTGATAAATGAACGGCGATCCATCAGATCCTCCCTGGTTTTGGATACGACCATGCGGTTAGCAAAGAACACCGGGCAACGCAATTTCTGCAAACCAGCAGATATTTCAGCGTATGCAAGGCCTCTCCCCCGACCACCATGCGGGCGAGTAGCCCGTCGATGGCCGTTACGTAAACTCCCAAGACTGGGTAGGTATCGGTATTACTGGGTAGTGTCGGCCCGTTCGCTTCGATATTTCAAAATTTGTGTGTAGAGAGCGCCATTCCGACCGGAGGGGCCGCAAAGACGCCATGACGCTTCGCCAGAAGATCCTGCTGTTAGCTACGATACCGCTGATCCTCGCGGTGGCGGCCATCTCGCTGCTGGTCAATCGTCAAGCGGACAGTCTTGCGACACGGGAGATTGCGCTCTTCGAGGAGACGATGCTCGCCGCAAAGAAAGCCGAGCTGTTGAACTACATCTCGCTTGCCCAGACCTCCATCGACCATCTGACCAGCATTCCGGTCAATTCCAGTGCCGAGGATGTCATCGAAGCGCAGGTCCGCGCGAAGCAGATCCTCAACAGTCTGACGTTTGGCGAGGATGGGTACTTCTTTGTCTACGACCGGGCGGGCACGAATCTGGTCCATCCCAAACAGTCATGGCGTGTTGGCGAGAACTACTGGGATCTGAAGGACAAGGATGGCCGGCTGGTCATTCAGGATCTGATTGCAGCGGGCGATGCCGGTGGCGGGTTTACCCGATATGCCTGGGAACAGCCCTCCCGAGGGGATGTCACGGACAAGATCGGCTATGCGGTTATGGTGGAGCCCTGGGGCTGGATGCTCGGGACGGGCATCTACATCGACGATGTCGTCAATCAGGCTGCGAAAACCCGCGCGGTGGCCGACAGTCAGATCCGGGAGACCTTTATCCTGATTTCGGCAATTGCGCTGGGAGCCGTGATCATCGTTTTTGCAACCGGTGTTGTGATCAACATCCGAGAAAGCCGGATGGCCGATGCCAAGTTGCAGGCGCTGGCTGAACGGGTTGTCGATGCGCAGGAGGAGGAACGCGGACGCGTTGCCCGCGAGCTGCACGACAGCATCAGTCAGATCCTTGTCTCGGTGAAGTTCATGCTGCAAAGCGCCCGCCGTGGACCCAAGACCGCAGAGTCGCTTGGTAAAGCAGAAGACAATCTGAATCTGGCCATCCAGGAAGTGCGCCGCATCAGCCATGATCTGCGTCCCGGATTATTGGACGATCTTGGTCTTTCGCGGGCCTTGCGCAATCTGGGTGAAGAGTTTGCGGCTCGCACCGGGATTCATGTCGACATCAGCACCACCGCCTTCAAGAACCTGATGGCGGACGATGTGAAAACCACACTCTATCGGATT
>CAYYZH010000135.1:6463-11756 GCA_964475765.1 uncultured Limibaculum sp. | reverse complement strand
ATCCCCTGAGCGTGTTCTCGGGAGTCTGTTTCATCAGGGAATAGATGAACTGCTGTCTTTCGAATCCATCCAGGTCCTCAAGAAAGAACGCGCCCGCCTGCTTGAGCGTCACTGCGCTCAGTGCCGGTTCGACAAAACATGCGACCAGCGCGCGATCTTTGACGTTCTGGAGCACATGCCCCCCGGCCCTTGTTGGTTGGAGTCGTCTCTGATCGAAGCGGCTATGGACAGAGTTGGCCAGGTAGAATGCACCACTCCATAGCTGGACTCATCAGAAGCGATCCCTTCTCGAAACTAGACATGAGGCCGGTCGTTTGTGCTTGAGGAGTACTGGACTAGCTACTTTCAAAAGCCGCGAAGCCTGCAACTAGGGTTTAAGCCCACGAAAAACGAAACAGTCGGAAAGGGCTTCGCCAGATGGCTTGGACGATGCTATCGACATGTTCTAGGAAGCACCCATGAGGCTGGTCCCACATGACAGCTATCGCGTTTGACAACAGCTATGCGCGACTACCGCAGCGGTTCTATACCCGGCAAGCGCCAGAGCCTGTATCGGCTCCCGCGTTGATCAAGGCCAACCATGGTCTGGCTGAACGCCTTGGCCTTGATCTGAAGCTTTTCGAGGATCCGACGTTGATTGCCGCGCTCGCCGGAAACGGCGTGCCCGACGGAGCTGACCCCCTGGCTCAAGCCTATGCCGGTCATCAGTTCGGCGGCTGGAATCCACAACTGGGGGATGGCCGTGCTGTTCTCCTTGGCGAGGTCGTGGCACCGGATGGCAACCGATTTGATATACAGTTGAAGGGGTCGGGACAAACACCCTATTCCCGCATGGGAGATGGCCGTGCTCCACTTGGCCCTGTTCTGCGAGAGTACATTGTATCGGAAGCGATGGCGGCTCTTGGCGTACCAACAACCCGTGCGCTAGCAGCGGTTGCCACCGGTGACGCGGTGTTTCGAGAGGTGGTGGAGCCTGGTGCTGTGCTGACCCGCGTTGCCGCTAGCCACGTCCGCGTAGGGACATTTCAGTTCTTTGCCGCCCGCGAAGACACCGAAGCGGTTCGTCTCCTTGCCGAGCACGTCATTGCGCGCCATTACCCCGAGGCAGCCGCCGAGGCTGACCCAGCCCTTGCCCTCCTGAGCGGTGTTGTAGAGCGTCAAGCCGCCCTCGTCGCCCGCTGGATGTCGCTCGGCTTCGTTCATGGTGTGATGAACACAGACAACATGACCATCAGTGGGGAAACGATCGACTACGGACCATGCGCATTCATGGATCACTACCATCCAATGCGGGTCTTCTCATCGATAGATCGCGGCGGGCGTTACGCCTATGTGAACCAGCCCCGCATCGCGCAGTGGAATCTGGCTTGCCTGGCACAGGCGCTGTTGCCGGTTCTAATGGGCAATGAAACCGAGCGGCTGGCAGCAGCGCAAGATGTGGTCAACAGTTTTACCGAGCGCTTTCAGGAGGCTTGGTTGAGTGAAATGCGCGCAAAACTGGGACTGGAGGGAGCAGAAGACGCTGATGCAGAATTGATCGAAGACCTGCTGGCTTTGATGGCCGAAGCAGAGGCAGACTTTACCCTAACATTCCGTGGCCTAGCTGACGGATCGGCGAAAGAACAGTTCACGGACCCCAACGGTTTTGATGCTTGGATGGCAACTTGGCGCGCTAGGGGAGGGAACGAAAGTGATGCGCTGTGTCAGATCAACCCGATCCTGATACCCCGTAACCACCAAGTCGAAGCAGCGATCTCTGCCGGACGCAACGGTGATTTTGCACTTTTCGAAGAGCTCGTTGATGTTCTTTCGGAACCATACGATGCGAACCCGGACCGCGCAGCCTATGCCCAACCACCGAAGCCGGAGGAGCGCATCCATCAGACGTTTTGCGGCACTTAAGCACCATAACTCTGCATGCTATTCCAGTCTCTGTGGGGTAACTCAACGACATCTGGCGGCGAAAGCACCAAACCAAGGACACGCACATCATGCCTGCAATAACAGGCGCAGGTTGGACTGGCCAGTTGAAGCATCACCACCGATAGATCGCTACCATTACCGCCGGAGACATGACGTATGTTTAGATAGATCGACATAGGATTTGATTGGTTCTTGAAGGTGATGCGATCAGCCGACTGCTCGCTCGACTTCGCGGCTCTAGAAGTCCGGTGCTAGCAGACTATAGGAGAGCCTGGGCAACGCGCATCATGGAGCTCTTCCTCAGCGGCATCAATCTGATTACATGACCGACCAAAGCCTCGACCGGATCTGATTTCTAGTCATGGGGCTCCTGGTGTGTCATCAGCCGTTGAGCCCGCGCGATGATTGGAAGGTCAATCATCCTGCCGTCAAGTCTCACAGCGCCCAGACCCCTTGCCTCGGCTTCTTTCGCTGCGGCCAAGACCCGAGCTGCCCAAACCCGCTCCTCGTGAGTTGGGCCAAAAACCTCATTCAAGATCGCGATCTGATCAGGATGCACTGCGAAACCGCCGGTTGATCCCATGGCCTTGCCTCGGATCGCAGCAGCTTTAAAGGCATGAGTATCCTCTAGGTTCGCAAGCGACTCCGGCACGACCATTGGGCTAACTCCAGCGGCGCGTGCGGCATGGGCGATCGTCTGAGCCGCGCCGGTTAAAACAGAGGGATCCGGCAAGGCCTGCATATCTGTCAGGTAATCCTCGATCCCAAACGCAACGCCTACGATGCGTTTTGCTGCCGCTGAGATCTCCGGGGCATTAACCACCCCCTTTGCGGACTCGATCAATGGGAGCAACCCCAAAGTCTCGAGGCCACGTTCCATCTCAAGTTCGGTCAGAACCGCATCGATAGCCGCAATCTCACCTGCAGAACGGCAGTCCGGCAGTACGATCGCCCGAACGCCAGACCGCGCGGCGACCTCCAGGTCCGCAAGGGCCGGGCGCCATAGCATGTTGATGCGGATAAACACATCCAGTCCTTGGTTAACGAGAAGTTCGACCGCTGCTGGCAGTGCTGCACGCGCCTCATCCTTGCGGTCAGTCGCGATGCTGGCCTCCAGATCGAGAACAATGGCGTCCGCCCGGCGCGTGGCGGCTTTCGCGAGAAACCGCTTCTCGAGCACCGGGATAAACAGAACCGAACGCCACATGGTTCAGATGATCCCCTTGTCGAAGAGAGCGCCGCGCGCGTCCGGTTCGATCTCAAGCAAGTCCAGGATTTCATCATTGTGCTGGCCGAGCGTAGGCGCGGGCGTGCGGATCGCCCCTGGCGTCGCAGAGAGGCGAGGAAAGACCTGATGCATGGGAACCGTCCCAAAATCGTCGTCTTGCGCATGGACCAGAACACCTCGGCCCACGATGTATTCGTGATCCAGCAATTCGCCCGCGTCCGCGATAGCCCCGACCGTCAGGCCCTTGTCAGCGCAGTAAACGAGGTTTTCCTTCAATGTTCTCTGGGAAAAGAAGTCCGCAACATAGGCATCGAGATCGGCCATGTTCTCAACACGAGAGCGAGGGGTGAGAAATCGTGGATCGTCAATCAGCTCGGACTGATCCATGGCATGGGCGAGCCGCTCCCACATCGACTGCATCGAAGCCGACATGGCGATGTACTTTCCATCCTTGCATGCATAGACCCCGCGTGGCGCTGCAACGTCCGAAGAATTGCCTTTGCGCTGAGGGGTCTTCCCCGTCGCACTGTATTCAGCCGACCACGGGCCAAGGATGCCGTGCATCGGCTCGAACAGGCTAAGGTCGATGATCTGCCCCTTCGTCCTGCCTTTCTCGCGGGCAAGCATAGCGCTGAGGACGCCGCCATACCCCGCGAGGCCCGAGATCATGTCAGCTAACGCCAGCGGTGGAAGCAGAGGAGGCTTGTCGGCAAATCCCGACATATCGGCGAAACCTGAAAGTGCCTCTATAAGGGTGCCATACCCGGGTCGCTTGGCATAAGGTCCGGTCTGACCCCAACCAGAGACACGCACGATGATCAGACCCGGCTGATGTTCCCAAAGCGTATCCGGTCCCAAACCCCAATCCTCTAGCGTGCCAGGTATAAAGTTCTCCAACAGAATATCGGACTTTGACACCAAGGACTTCAGCAGCGCTTTGCCTTCCTCAGCCTTGAGATCAAGCGTCATACTTTTCTTCGAACGAGAATAGACCTTCCACCACATCCCACCGTAACCGAACCGGCGCAGGTCATCACCGCTGCCAGGTCGTTCGACCTTGATCACTTCGGCACCAAAGTCGGCAAGCAAATGGCTAAGCAAATTACCCGCAACAAGGCGGGTCATATCTATAACGCGCACGCCGTCGAGCGGGCCCTTCACGTCCGGTTGAAAGCCAGTCTGGGACATGCTGCGCTCCCTTCAGGCCATGCCGACTTGAGTCTGATTAGAACGTGCATCATCGGGACGGCTCTCGATCATAGCCTGCAGCTCCGCCCGGACAGGTGCGGCGTTCGGCGCATCGTAAAGGTTCGAAAGTTCGTCCGGGTCATTCATGAGATCATAAAGCTCTCCAGCCCTGCTTTGAAGATCGACCGTCATCTTATGTGTCCGCGTCCTGACCGTGCGCAGGGACAATGCAACCCCAGCGCGGGTCGGCAAGAGTTCCCATTCGTTCAGCGCGAACTCGCGGGTGCCCGTACCCTCAATCAGCGGGCGGAGCGACTGCCCATGCTGGGTCTGCAACGCTGGTGCGCCCCCGAGGTCGAGTATTGTCGGACCAAGATCGAGGGTTGAGACCGGCTGGTCCGTCACTGCACCAGCCCGGACGCCAGGACCACGAACCAGAAGTGGGACACGCAACAATCCTTCGTAATGCATCGGTCCTTTTAGGATCAGGCCATGGTCACCCAACCAGTCACCATGGTCTGAGAAATAGATGACGTATGTGCTCTCGGCGATCCCGGCCTCCTCCAGTGCGATCAGGATGCGTCCGACCTCGTGATCAATAAGGCTGATCTGACCATAGGTGTTAGCGATGATCTCTCGAAGCTGCTCATCGGTCTGCGCCCCAATGCGGGAGTACGCCTTTCGGGTCTCGGCATTCTCCTTCGGCCCGGTGGGCTCCTTGATCAGAACAGCTTCGTGCCACCACGGGCGACCCTCAAAAGTTCGTTCGCGGTGTTTCGGGAGATCAACTTCGGCCGGATCATGCAGGCGCGACCAGGGCTCCGGGCAGTCGAACGGGTGGTGCGGATCAGGAAAACTGACCCATGTACAGAAGGGACGATCGCGGTCCCGCTTGATCCAGTCGATGGCCCGGTCAGCGGTCCACGGAGAGTTGTGCCACGCCAATGGGAGCTT
>CAYYZH010000135.1:0-6363 GCA_964475765.1 uncultured Limibaculum sp. | reverse complement strand
AGACACTCCGGTGTTCCCGTCGGGGCAAAAGTGTGGAATGTCGAAAAGTGCGCCTTGCCGAAGAAGCCAGTGTCGTAACCCGCTGCCGACATGGCACCTGCAAAGCCCTTCGCGCCAATCTCAGGGTCAAGATCGATGCCGTTATCGTGAACGCCATGGGTGCGCGGCAACTGCCCGGTTAGAATCGATGCGCGCGCAGGCTGACACACGACACAGGGTGTGATCGCGCCGGTGAAGCGCGTCCCCTGCGACGCCAGCAGATCGAGATGCGGTGTCTTGATCGCTCGCCCCTCTACGCCAAGGCAATCGCCGCGCTGCTGGTCCGCGGAGATCAAGATGAAGTTCGGTTGAGTCATACGGGCCCTCAGAATGCTCCGCCGACCTGTCGGCGTGAGAAGATGATGGTCACGGCAATGGCGCCGAGAATGAAAATCACAGCCAACGGACTGGTGAACAGGAACCACGGGTCTCCACCCGTCGCGCTAAAGGCCTGCCGCGCCGTATCCTCGAGATTGCCCGCAAGGATGAACGCGATCACAAACGGCAGGACCGAGACACCGAGGCGTCGGAAGAGGTATCCCAGCACGCCGAAACCCAGTGTGAACCAGATCGCGGCCAGGGATGTTTCCTGCACGTAAATCGCAGTCAGGGTCACCAGCAGAACCGAAGGCAGCAGGATTTGCTTCGGCACCCGGATCATCACGCCCATGGCCCGCATGATGCGCCCGCCAATCGTCCAGTTGATGATGTTTGCGCAGACCATTGTGGTGAAGATCCCAAAGGCCAACACCATTTCCGTGTTCACGCCATCAGACGGCACGCGAAAGACACCGGGGCCAGGGTTGAAGCCGCCGATGCTCTCGGTCGCAAGGATCAGGAAGACGGCCGCCGCGTTGCCCGGGATGCCAAGCGAAAGGACCGGAATCAGGTTAGCGCCAGAGACGGCCGAGTTCGCGGCTTCGGTCGCAGCCACGCCTTCAGGCGCGCCTTTGCCCCAGCCCCGACTCATGGGCTCGCGCCGCTCGTGCATCTTCTTGCCAGACGCATAACCAAGCGTTGCGGCTAAGGTCGAGCCAATCCCCGGAAGTGCGCCAATCATCGTGCCTAGCGCAGCCGAATTGGCGATGAACGGCAACAGGCGTTTGCGCTCGCGCCACGAAAGACTGTTATCCCCAGCAGTAACGGTCTGCCGGATTGATCCGGTGGCCGCACGCTCACGCATCATGTCTTCGAGCGATTTGAAGATCTCACCGACGATCAACACACCAAGGATCGCCGAGGTGATCGAGAACCCCTGCGCGAGCCACGGAATACCTCCTGTAAGGCGCGGGTAAAAGTCTTCCCCGGTCGCGACGAACGCAGCCAGCATTCCAAGCGACATGGCGATCAAACCCTTAGCGACGGACGTTCCGACAACTGCCGCAATAAACGCCAGTGACAGAAGGATCAGCGCAGTTTTCTCCGGCAGGTCCAAATACCGTTCAACCAACACGGCCAAGAATGGCGCACAAACGAACAGCACCAGATCCGAGACAGTATCCCCGCTGACCGATGAGAAATGCGCGACTTTAAGGGCCTTCCCGGACTGACCAGACGTCGCCATCGGGTGACCGTCGAGCGTCGTCAAAACCGCATCCGGGGTGCCAGGTGTGTTAAACAGGATCGCCGGAACTGCGCCTCCAATGGTGGCCCCCTTCATGATCCCTATCAGAAAGCCCATCACGGGCAGAAGCGCTGAGATCTCAAATCCAAAGACAGAAATGAGGATTGGTAACGCCACCGCCATCGCCATTGGCCCCGCCAGTCCCGGGGTCGCACCAACAATCACTCCCGTCAGAAATCCGGCGGCAACCATAACGATCGTCAGCGGGATCGGCACACCTAGTATCGTAATCAGCGCCGGTCCTTGAAACACCGCCAGAATTCCCAGCCAGACATGGTCAAGCATGTCCATCAGACATCACCGTTCGGAGGCAATAGAAGATCTTCGAACGGCACGTCGTAGAAAAATGTGAGGAACACCGTGACACCGAGCGCGATGATGATCCGCGACAACCGCACCTGACGCTCAACCACAAATGTGAGGGACGAAATCATCGTAGTGCCGCCAAGAATGAAGCCGACATACTTCCAAGGCATCGTGTCACGCTGCGGGCGGTACTCCATGCCAGTGATTGCCTCGACGATCCAGGGGCCGCCCCAGCGCATCAGACCGAGACTGAGGAATAGCAGGATCAGTACGCCCATGATGAAGCCAGCATTGCTCGGACTGAGCGTCGTCTCTGATCCCCCCTGCAGCGCCAGCCACAGGCCAGACATTGTCAGGAACACTGCGGCAACGGTAGGAGCCAACGCATCGCCGACGGAATAGCGGCCGCGCGTCTTCTCGATCAGACCTGTCTCGCTATCGGCTCCGGCCCAGTAGAGCGCAATGAAAAGACCGAGTGCAATTGCCAGAAGCCCCAGCACTCGGTCCTGTGTCAGCTTTGGCATGGCGGTTGCCTGCCGGACCCGTTCACCACGAAGCCAGCAGCGCTCCCCCTCAGCTATTCGCTGGCCGCTTTCAGCAGCGCTTTGGAGTTTTCGAGGTCCTTGGCCAGTACTGCGTCGAGGTCATCGCCGTTGATGACAACGACACCCCCGAATCCTTTGGTCAGAATCTCGTGGGCCTTGGTGCTCTCATCCTCGACGATCTCTGAGATCGCATTGGCCAGCGTCTCGCGCGCATTGTCCGGCAGGCCGGCTGGCGCAGCAAACATGAAATAACCATCGGCGTTCAGGTCAATGCCCAGTTCCTCCAGCGTCGGAGCATCGGGCGAAACCGTCAGTCGTTTGCTGAGACCCGAGACCAGGTTGACCATGTCTCCGGCCTTGACGGCTTTGCTCTGCACACCTGCGCCCCAGCCAATGTCCAGATCACCGGCGTTCAAGCCGTTCATCACGCCTTTGCCGCCCTTTACCGAGACAATATTCCAGTCGATCCCATAATGCTTGCCGACCAGATAAGCGATGTCAGCCAGCTTCGGCGACATCGCGCCGAACCGCAGCGTCTCTCCACCCTTGGCTGCAGCCAGAACGTCGTCCCAGGTCTTCCATCCCTTAGAAGTCAGGGCGACGATTCCCATCTGGAAACTCGCCGTCGTAGTGATCGGCGTGAAATCGGACTGCTCGTAAGCTTGGTTCTTACCCGCGATCATGTTGTAGCCAAGCGTCTCGGTCACGAAGATACCGATGACCGAACCATCGTTGGGCATGTCCTTCATGGCAGCTGCCAGAACCGCGCCGCCCTTACCAGTGAGCTGCTCGGGCTGGATTTTCCAGCCGTGGCGCTTTTCGAGCTCCTCTGCAATCAGGCGAGCCTGAGTATCAGTACCACCTCCTGCCTTGAATGCGATCAACATCTTGATCGGCCCTGGCGGTGTCCAGTCAGCAGCCATCGCCGCAACGCTAAACGCGAGCGATCCCAGCGCTACCGCGCCAGCAAGAAGAAGCTTTTTCATGTGATCCTCCCAGAATCGGCGGATTTTCCCACCATTAGAGCGATGATTGACAATTGTTCATTGATTAGTCAATTATTGTTTCGACAATTAAAAGAGGCCTGATGTCTGCGAGTCCTGCCACCACAGATGCGCCACACCGGGAACTGACAAAGTTCCTAAGCTATCGCGTGGTCCGCCTGCATCACGCGTTGAATGCGCAGGCGATTGCGGTTCTGGAAAGGGTCGCCGGGATCACTCTGGCCCAGTGGCGGGTCATCGCTATGGTCGGCTCTGGCGCAGCGACATCGTCCCGCGACATCGTGCGCAAGTCCATAATAGATCCCGCGCTGATCAGCAGGACCGTCAAGGGGCTCGAGGACGCCGGATTGCTGACAACCTCACGACTGAAAAATGACCGGAGGGTCATCAGCCTCTCGCTCACGCCCTCAGGACAGGATGTCTATGATCGCACGCTGCCACGCATGCAAGCGCGACAAGAAGCATTGATCGAGGCCCTCGACCCTGCCGAACAGGATGCAATCTTTCTGATCTTCGACAAGCTTGAGATGGCGGCCGACCGACGGGAATTCGGCGGGTGAGTCAGAACCTCCTTGTCATTATGTCGGATGAGCACCAGTCCCGGGCGCTTGGCTGTGCCGGGCATTTCGTCAAGACACCTCATCTCGACGCGCTGGCCGCTCGCGGTACGCGATTCACTAATGCCTACACACCCTGTCCAATTTGCGTTCCGGCGCGGGCCTCATTTGCCACTGGGCTCTACGTCCATCAGACGCGGCTCTGGGACAACGCGATGCCCTACACCGGCGCGATCCCTGGCTGGGGCCATGCGTTGCAAGGCGCAGGCATCGCCGTCGAAAGCATTGGCAAATTGCACTACCGCACCGAAGAAGATCCCGCAGGCTTCGATGTCGAGCACATCCCCATGATGGTGCATGATGGCGTAGGCATGGTTTGGGGTTCGATCCGGAAAGAGGACGAACGCATCCACATGCCGGGCCGGATGCTGGGCGACTATATCGGCCCTGGCGAAAGCAAGTACACCCAATATGATCAGGCCGTCACCAACCGCACCTGCGACTGGATCGCCGAACGGGCGGACAGCGGCCCGTGGTGCCTTTATGTCGGGCTGGTTGCGCCACACTTTCCGCTGGTTGTGCCGCCTGAATTCTTCGAGCTCTACCCTCCGGACAGTCTGCCACCGGCCAAGCTGCATCCTGATGACGGTTATACGCGTCACCCCTGGGTCCAAAAGTTCAATGAATTCGCCGACAGCGAATCTCAGTTCAACAATCCAGAGGAACGGCTCGCGGCTGTGTCGGCCTATTGGGGCCTTTGCACCTGGATGGACCACAATGTCGGGCGGATTGTCAACGCGCTGGAAGTCGCCGGGATCGTGGAGGAGACAACGGTCATTTACACTTCGGATCATGGCGATAACGTCGGGGCGCGAGGCCTCTGGGGCAAGTCCAACATGTATGAGGAAAGCGCAGGCGTGCCGCTGATCGTGGCGCGTCCAGGGCAAGCTCACCTTGAGTGCGAAACACCGGTCAGTCTGCTAGATTTGGCAGCGACGATCCCGGCACATTTCGGAGTGGAATTCGCCAATGATGGGCCCGGGCGCTCCCTCTATGACATCGCCGCGGCACCGAATGACAAGGATCGGATTGTCTTCAGCGAATACCATGCTGTCGGCGCAATCGATGGTGCATTTATGCTGCGCAAGGGCCAATGGAAGCTGATCCACTATGAAGGGTTCGCGCCGGAATTGTTCGATCTTGAGGACGACCCCGAGGAGACAAGTGACCGTGCCGCCGACCCAGCCTTTAAAGAGACCCTTGAAGAGTTGCAGGCAGAACTGCTTAAGATCTGTGATCCCGCGAGCGTCAATGCACTGGCTCATTCCGATCAGGCTGCCATGGTGGAACGCTACGGCGGGCGCGAGGCAGCTTTGAAGTTGGGCGCAAGGGCCGCTACGCCACCCCCGAAGGTCGACTAAAGGTTGACGTAACGGAAGAAGTGGTCGTCTCGGAGCATCCTCGCCAGCTTAGCTCGGTTCACAATCAACGCAACGTGCTTAGATGAATTGAACCCAGCTTTCGCGGCAAATACTGCCTGATAAACCGCTGTTATTATTGTACAATTTTGTCGGGCTTTTACTTCAGGACCTACTGGTAAAACCATCTGTGCATCCGAGGGAACGCTTCTATTTCTACAGCTATCGCACTCCTCCTTTCGATCACAAAGTTTCCGAGCAAACACTTCAATTCCGGCGCTAGGGCAAGAGTCGTTGCAGCGATCTACTTTTCAGCCATCTTGACGGCATGACGTCCAATGCCGTCTCTAACATATCGATTTCAAGTTGCAGATATTTCCTTTCTCCTGAAGCGATCAGTGGTGTTAGAAAACTTCGGCGTTTCCTACGGAAAAGACGAGCTAGTTGGTCGCCTGACGGTTCAGGCAGAGTGATCGTCAAAGGCAGTTTGTTTGCAGAGGTCTGACTTGATCTCTTGGGATGAAATGCTGTTTTGAGCTCTAAAGTAAACCAAGACAAAGATGCCTCAGATGGGACAACAATTGACCAAGTCCTCTGTGCCGGACTCCAAGGTACCTCTGGCAATCCCAGCGGTCTTTGCAATCCGAACTGGTGGCCTCGCTTCGCGAGAGAATACCTTAGCGCCGCTGTTAATGTAGACGGCTTCTGATTAGGTGTATCTTGGGAATAAAGTGCCTGCGGCAGCAGTTTGGTAAATGCTGCCGCAGGTGCAGCCACCTGAGAGCGGGAACAACTCAGAGGCCTAGGTTACGTACATCAATCCATATCGTCGATGACGTTCTGGTTTGCCGTCTCTAGGCAGAAGCAGTC
>CAYYZH010000134.1:5435-11758 GCA_964475765.1 uncultured Limibaculum sp. | reverse complement strand
GAACCCACTAGCGCAACCAGGTTTTAATGGCCCGCCCAATTTCCGCACCAGAGTCTTCCTGAATGAAGTGCGTGCCCGCAACAGTCACCTCTGTCTGGTTCGGCAAATTGCGAATACCGTCTCTGATTGCCCCGACGAGAATTGCGCCAGGTTCCGCATTTACAAAGAGCTTGGGCACATCTGACGTCTGTAGCCATTCAAAGTAATCTTGAGCGATCTGATGGACATCCTCAGGCTCACCTCCGAGCGGAATTTGTCTGGGCCATGTCAGTGTCGGTCGTCGACTTTCGCCGGGATCTGCAAAGGGTCGCCGGTACTCGTCCATTTCATCCTCGGTCATCTCCCGGATGACAGAACCACGTAGAATGTTCTCAACGAAGATATTTTTCTCAAGGATCATATCTTCGCCCGCCGGTGAACGCATGGCTTGGAACAATGGCGTGATGGCCTCCGGCCAGTCCTTCCACGGGATTGGCCGCACAATCGTTTCCATATAGGCCAAACCGGAGACACGGTCTGCATGACGACGGGCCCAGTGAAATCCAAGCGCACCACCCCAGTCATGCAGAACCAGCGTGATTGGACCCTCGGGCAACACGGCGTCCATCCAAGCGTCAAAGAACCTAGCATGTTCGGCGAATGTGTAGCGATCCGGACCGCTGTCGGGAAGCTTATCGCTATCCCCCATGCCAATCAGATCAGGCGCAATCAGACGCCCGGCACCATCCAGTTCCGCCATCACATCGCGCCAAAGAAACGACGATGTCGGGTTCCCATGGATAAACAGGATCGTTTGCCCCTGCCCCATTTCCACATGCGCCATGCGCTGGCCCAACACCTCGGTAAACTGCTTGCGTTCGCGCCACGGCGTCATCATCACATCCTTGTTCGGTCTTTCGTTGCGGCAGGAAAATGATCGGATAACCTGCGCAACAAGCGTCGCTTTCACCGGACTGATGGTCAAGGCAAAGCTCGCGCAAAGGGAGAAAGTGATGCCAATAATTCGTGTTGATATTCTCGAAGGACGGCCGGAGACGATGAAGACCGAGCTGGCCGAACGCCTCACGCAAACCTTGTCGGATGTGATGGGCGTCCCGCCCGAAGCAACGCATGTGATTATCGAGGAACACGACAAGCGGCATTGGTCTGTGGGCGGCGTGCGGTATATCGACAAATAACCGATGCATTGGGCTGATGAACAATCAATAGACCTGCGCCGGGAAGTTCATTTCGACGGCCGTGTCGTCACCTGTTTCGCAGACCGTCCCGCTTCGTTTCACGACCTTTTCGCGCAATCGGCAGCGACCTACCCTGATCAGGATGCGCTGGTGGGTGAAGAAGGCTCGATGAGTTATGCGGAGCTGGAAGCCCGCACGGCCCGTCTTGCGGGAGGATTGACGGCGCTAGGCGTTGCCCCAGGTGAGCGCATCGCCATGTTGATTGGCAACCGGTTTGCTTTTGTCGAAGTTCTGCTCGCCTGTCAGCGCATCGGCGTGATCGCTGTGCCCCTGAACATTCGCCAGCCCGCGCCCGAGATCGCCTTTGCAACCAATCAGTGCGGTGCTTCAGCCGTCGTGTTCGACGCGGACCTTGCAGATCGCCTCCCTGCCGAGAGCGATATGCCGACCGTCCGGGTCCGGCTTTCGGTTTATGGCGATGCCGCGAATGCAACGCGTCTTGAAGACTTGGTGGATTCGGAACCAGTGGAAACGGAAGTGGTCCGTGAAGAAGACTGCGCTGTCATCCTCTACACGTCCGGAACGACCGGGCGGCCAAAAGGCGCGATGCTCACGCATTTGAACATTGTGCATTCCACCCTGCATTTCGCACTATCGATGGAGTTTGAAGCTGGTGATCGGAACCTGCTGGCGGTGCCCGCGAGCCATGTCACCGGGCTGATCGCAAACATCGCGACGGCCTTGGCGCGGGGCGGTGCGATCGTTTTCCTGCGCCAGTTCAAAGCTGCCGATTGTCTTGCCCTCATTGAGCGGGAACGGGTCACCCACACCCTGATCGTGCCCGCGATGTACAATCTGTTTCTTCTGGACCCAGCATTTGACAGCTATGATCTGTCATGCTGGAAAATCGGCGGTTATGGCGGCGCACCAATGCCCGAGGCCACCATCACAGAAATGACGCGCCGTGCGCCCCACGTCGGCCTGATGAACGGCTACGGCGCGACCGAGGCGACGAGTCCAACGACTATGAACCCGATCCGATTTGCCGCCAGCCATTCCGATTGTGTTGGCCTTGTCCTGCATTGCTCGGAGATCGCCGTGATGGACGAGAACGGTGTCGAAGTGTCGCCGGGCAGTCAGGGTGAGATCTGGATGCGCGGCCCCCACATCATTCCAGGTTATTGGAATAATCCAGAAGCCAATGCCACAAACTTTATCGGTGGATACTGGAAGTCGGGCGACATCGGATCAATGGACGCAGATGGATTCATCCGGATCTATGATCGCATAAAGGACATGCTCAATCGCGGGGGGTTCAAGATCTTCTCTATCGAGGTCGAGAACCAGATCTCATATCACCCCAACGTTATGGAAATGGCGATCATCGGCAAACCCTGTCCAGTTCTGGGCGAGCGGGTGCATGCTGTGGTCGTACCAAAAGACGCGGATCCCAATGATCAGTTGGCCGACGACATCAGGAGTTTTGCCACAACCCGGCTGTCGGACTACAAAGTGCCGGAGCGGATCCACTTTCGCACAACCCCCCTCCCCCGCAATGCGAATGGCAAGATCATCAAGACCGAACTGCGCGAGGAATACACATGACACCGCTTCTAAACGGCGTTCGGGTTGTCGATCTGACCAGCGTGATTATGGGCCCGTTTGCTACTGCACAGCTCGGAGCGCTCGGGGCTGATGTGATCAAGGTCGAGCCGTTGGAAGGCGAAGCCGTCCGTCATATCGCGCCGATGAAAACGCCTGCCATGGGGTCGGCCTATCTCAATGCGAACCGAAACAAACGGTCACTGGCGGTTGATCTGAAATCCGAGGCAGGACGGGATGCTTTGCTCGAGGTCATTTCGACGGCCGATGTCCTCGTGTCCAACCTTCGCCGAAATGCCCTTTCACGACTGGGTCTGGATCGGGAGACGCTCTGCGCAAAGTTCCCGAAGTTGATCCACTGTGCCGCTATTGGCTTCGGACGCGGCGGCGCTTATGAAAACGACGCAGCCTACGATGATGTGGTGCAGGCGCTTTCGGGCATTGCCTCGGTAAATGCCGGCGCGGACGGCGCACCGCAGTTTGTCACCCAGATCCTGGTCGATAAGTTGACCGGGCTTTTCATCGTCGAAGGTGTTCTGGCGGCGTTGTTCCACCGCGAACGGACGGGCGAGGCTGTTCCTTTCGAGGTGCCGATGATGGAAACGGCGAGCTATTTCGTTCTGACCGAGCACCTGCAGGGGCGCACTCACAACCCGCCCACCAGCCCCATGGGTTACGCGCGACTGATCAATCCCTATCGCAAACCTTACCGGACCAAGGACGGTTATGTCGCCGTGCTACCTTATAACGACAAGCAATGGCTCGCGATGTTACCGCTGATCGGGCGTGAGGAAGTCCTGAAGGAAGATTGGTTTCAGTCGGTTACCGAACGCTCGAAGCATGTTCGTGACATGTACCAGATGGTGGACGAGGCGATGCCCTCGAAGACGACCGAAGAGTGGCTTGCCCTATTCAGGGAAGCGGATATCCCCTGTGGAGCGGTCAACTCTCTGGAGGATCTTTTCGATGATCCCCAACTCCGTGACACCGGGTTCTTTCAAGACCACGAACACCCGTCCGAGGGTCCGCTGACCATCCCGCGTCATCCCATAGCGTTCGATATGGAGGCAGCGCCTGAAGTCCATGCACCGCTGATCGGCGAACAAAGCCGGGAAGTACTCAGCGAAGCCGGTTTGTCAGACGATACGATTGATCTTCTGATTGCCGATGGAGTTGTCGGGCAAGCCTGAGCCTTCAGCCGAAATGCCCGTCGGTTTCTGAGCGGCTCCGCAGCTCATCCACCTGTTTCTGCAGAAAGCGTCCGATCCGCGCGTCTTCAAACCCGATCATTGCCAATCCAGTGTGAGAGTTCGCAACCTCCGAATAACTGGTGATCAGACCCTCTTTCAACGTGCAAACAGCAACACCCTCAAAGACCGAGCGCCGCCCCTCATGGCCCTTCAGAAGCGAGTCGTAACTGAAGATGTATCGCGCATAGCCAACAGAGCCATCGGCGACAGGCGCATGTATGTCCCACCGAAAGTTCTCTCCATCGCGGTGGAAGAAATCCGTCACCATCCGCGCTATGTCGGGCCCGACAAATGCTCCGTAGAACACATCGTGGTAAACCCCATCGGCAGTGAAGCATTCCGCTGCGCCCGCCCCATCACCACGGCAGATCGCTGCCGTCATGGTGCGGATCAACTCAGCAAATGCCATTGCGCGCCCTCCCCGTCCGGTTATCATCGCGAAATCTGATCGCGGCACTGCCCGCGCCTCATTCCCGGGCCCTTTCCGATGGAACCGCTGCCGCCGCGCTTTCACGAACCCTATGTGCGCCTTTGGCAGAGCGCCAGCCCCGAGGCGCGAGGCATTGTGCTGATGTGCCTTTCGACCGTCGCGTTCTCATCAATGCATACGCTTATCCGGTATGCGGCGGATGAGTTGCATCCGATGCAGATCGCATTCTTTCGCAACTTCTTCGGCTTCATCGTGTTTCTGCCCATTTTTATGAGCCACGGGTTCGGCATCCTCAAAACCAACCGGCTGGGATTGCACGGGTTTCGCAGCGTTCTGAACATCGCGGCAATGTGGATGTTCTTCTACGCACTCAGTATTGCCGAGCTGGCCCATGTCACAGCGCTGGGGTTCTCGGCGCCTATCTTCGCTGGGATCCTAAGCGTCATCTTTTTGGGCGAGAGGTTTCGTCTCCGGCGCTGGATGGCGATTGCTGCTGGGTTCGTCGGGGTGATCGTGATCCTGCGCCCCGGCATGATCCCGATCGAGCTTGGCTCGGTTCTGGTGATCTCATCCGCCTTCTTTTGGGCAATCGTGATGATCATCATCAAGGTGATGTCGCGCACTGAATCCAGTCTTGTGATCGTGGCCTACATGAACATCTTCCTCGCCATTTACTCACTTGGCCCTGCGCTCTGGTTCTGGCGGTGGCCAAGTATGGAGGGGTGGCTTTTGATGGCAGCCATTGGGGTATTTGGGACTTTGGCGCAAATGGCGCTCAGCCAGTCTCTGAAAGAAACGGAACCAACGGTTGTCCTGCCCTTTGAATTCCTGCGCCTGATCTGGGTCGCGATCCTCGGTGCATGGATCTTTGGAGAGGTACCGGATCGGTTCGTCTGGCTCGGCGGGCTCATCGTCTTTGCCTCCAGCTTCTACCTTGCCTATCGAGAAAGCGTACAACGCAAGCGCGACGCTCTGAAGGAGGCGTCAGGCTAGACGACGACGCCCCTGGCCTACCTCGGGGATCACCCAGAAGATGGCCATGCCGATCAGGGATGCTGCACCGGCCACTCCAAAGCCGGCAAGGTATCCGCCGGTCTGCTCAAACAACCATCCAGAGATCCACGCACCAAAGGCCCCGCCAAGCCCGAGGCCAATCGTGATCAAGCCGAATACTGCCCCAACCTGCCCTTCAAAGAGTCGCGCTGTGACCGACGAAACAATTGGTCCGCGCGACCCCATTGCGCCCCCGAAACAGAACAGGAAAAGGCCGAGAAGCACCGGATTCGGACCAGCAGCCAGTGCCGCCAGAGCAATGATGCCGATAATCGACAGGCTATACCCAAGGCTGGCGATTGCACGCGGTCCGAACCGGTCGGACAGCCAACCCGCGCAAAGGATGCCCACAACCGACATCATCGAGTTCACTCCATAGACGAGCGTTGCAGTGAATGTGCTGTAGCCGGCTTCCTCGAGATAGACGACGGACGGGACCTGCACCACATAGGTCGCAACCGAGGTCATGAAGAAAATGGTGAACAGGCCCCAGAACGGCACCTCAGACAACACGCGGCGGTCAGGGATCAACGAACGGCGTGGCGGCGAAGGTTTGATCCCCTGCCCGATACGGCGCCATGGCAGGATCAAAACCACCGCCGCTAGACCGATCAAGGCCAGTCCAAAAACTTGATAGGTCCAACGCCAGCCCTCGGCCTCGATCATTTGACCGGCAAGTGGGGCCAGCAGAACCGCGCCGAAAGCAAACCCGGAGTAAGCAAACGATATGGCAAAGGCGAGATTGCGCTCAAACCAACGGCTAATGAGACCAGTTGCAGGCGTCATTCCTGTTGCCGCAGCGCCTAACCC
>CAYYZH010000134.1:0-5335 GCA_964475765.1 uncultured Limibaculum sp. | reverse complement strand
GTGTTCAGGACAAAGCAAAGGGCAACCACGCCAACGGCGCTGCGCGTAAACTCTGATTTTTGGTCAGCATGCATGACCCAAAGTTGCCTGACCCGACCGGATAGCGCAATCGGGGAGATGATGAAGCCGTCAGCCCCGCATCAGATCCGGCAGGAAGAGGACAATTTCCGGGAACATCACAAGCGCCGCGATGGCAAGCACATCGGCCACGAAAAAGAGGGCGATGCCGCGGAACACGCTCGCCAGAGGAATGTCGGGGCGGACCCCGTTTACGACAAAACAGTTGAGCCCGATGGGCGGTGTGATCAGGCAGACCTCCGCCATTTTGACCACGATGATCCCGAACCAAATCGACGCCTCGGTCCCCGTAAGCCCAAAGGCGGAGTCTTCGCGAGTGACATACTCACCGCCATTCAGGGCCATGACGGCGGGGTAGAAGATCGGCAATGTCACCAGCAGCATGCCGATGGCATCCATAAACATACCTAGGACCGCGTATCCGATCAGGATCGCAAAGAGGATGACATACGGGTTGTACGGAAGCTCAACGATCCATTGGCTGAACGCTTGCGGAACGGTCGAGTAGTTCAGGAACGTCACAAAAATGAAGATGCCCCAGATCAGGGTAAAGATCATCACGGTCAGGCGTGCGGTCTCCATCAGAGCATCTTTGAGGCCACGGAAGCGCATGCCCTGAGTAAAGGCAATGATTAGTACGACGAACGCACCAAGTGCTCCCGCTTCGGTGACCGTGGCCCAGCCGTCATAGATTGCCGTGATGATGATGAGGGCGACGATGATGATCGGTAGGATACCCGGCGTTGCGCGCAGCCGGTCGCCCCACGTGTATCCCTTCACAGCTGGCCCCGCATCGGGTTTTGCGCGTGCCCAAAGGATGATGATCGCGGCGTAAATGATCGCCGAAACGATTCCCGGCAAGAAACCTGCGAGAAGCAAAGCGCCTACCGATTCCTCGACGATCAAAGCGTAGATAACCAGGATCGCCGAAGGCGGGATAAGGGTTGCCAAGGTACCGCCTGCGGCGACCACCCCTGCCGCAAGCCGCTTGTCATAACCATAGCGCAGCATCTCAGGAATGGCGACGCGACTGAATACGGCTGCTGTCGCGGTGGACGCCCCGGAGACTGCGGCAAACCCTGCCTGAGCCATCACGGTCGCGACGGCCAGACCGCCAGGCACCCATCCGATCCATTTGCGCGCGGCGTCAAACAGCTTGGTGGTCATGCCCGCATGGAAAGCGAGAAATCCGATCAGGATGAATGGCGGCAGAACCGACAGAGCATAGAGCGAGGTCTTGGCATAGGGAATTGTGCCGACCTGAGATGCACCAGGAGTGAAGCCGATCATTTCCACCATGCCGACAAAACCGGCAATGGCGGCTGCAAAGGCGACACGGACCCCAAGCAGCGCAAGTCCAAACAGAATAGCGATGCACACTACACCGACCAAAAGCGGGCCGCAGGCCGTGCCCGGTTCGGTCTCAGTCGCTGCAATCAAGCAGACGTCGAAGTTGTAGCCGATCCCCAGCAGGACACCGGGAATATCAGCCTCCGGACCGAGCACCCACTCCTTCATGAGCCCGCTCCGCCGCCCATGGCTTCGCGGATCTCATCCTGTGCCTGTTCGGCGATGTCCTTCTGGACGACCACACCGACGGGCGGTAGCGCAGGGTTCATCGTAAGCCGCACAGCGCCCAGAAACTGAACAAGCATCCGGCACGCCCACAGTGCGAAGGCGATCGGAACTAGGATCTTGGACGGCCAGGTACTGATCTCGGCATCCGTTGTGCTGTCACCAATCTGATAGGCATCGAGGAAGAAATTCCATGCAAAGAGCATCAGGAAGATTGCGATGATAAACGTGCAGAGCGCAGCGAAGCTTTCTACGCCCCAGAGCAGCCTGCCCCGGAAGTTCTGCACCAGAATATCCATACGGATATGGGTGCCGAGCCGCTGGCAGTAAGCGATACCCAGAATAGCGAGGATCGGCATCGCCAGCTCGATCATGTCGATGTAGCCGAAGATCGGCAGTCCCAGAAAGTTCAGCACGATCTGCGTGACGCCGAGCAGCATCAGAAAGAACGTCGCTGCTGCTGCCAGAAAGTTCAGCGCATCTTCAGGGGCACGCAGCACGCGGTCGACATGCCAAATGAGACGCCCCAGACCGTCCTGGGGAGTCTCAGTGATCTCATCATTTACGGGGCCACTCATCTCGCGGAGAGGTCAGGGATGCGCTGATCACGCACCCCAAGTGGTCAGGTTACTGGAACTTTGCCTGTGCTTCCTCGACCAAGCGGAACAGCTCGTCCAATACGGCCTGAGCATCGGTCTGATCCTTGTAGTCCGCGACGAACTGATCGTAGACGGGCTGACCCGCGACCTTCTTGAACTCGGCCAGGGTCGCATCGTCATACATGACCTTCACCATCTTGGACTCGAAGTCCGGCAGGTTCTTAGCATCTGCAGCTTCGTACTTTTCAACCATGGACTGCGTGACCTCGTCCTTTAGGCTCATCAGCAGATCCTGATACTGCTGCGGCAGTTTCTCGAACGCGGTTTTATTGAACACCATCGGGCATTCCGATGAGCCCGGCTGAAGGTTGCCGGTATACCATGTTGCCAGCTCGTTAATCTTGTACGCCGCGTGCGCGTAAGAGAACGGGAAGCTGACCGCATCCACCCCGCCACGTTGCATCAACGTATAAGTCTCGGCCGCGGGCACCGTCTGGCGCGTTGCTCCAAGCCGCTCCATCGCCTGACCAATACCGCCGCCGGCACGGACCTTCAGACCGTTCCAGTCCGCGAGCGTCTTCGGCGGCTCACCGGTGCCGAGGAATTCATATTGCGGCAGCAGCGTGGACGCGTAAGCAATCGCATTCCACTTCTCCATGTCCGCCACCATAGCGGGGTGTTCCATGAGTTTGTTGCGAACGTAAGCTGAGACGCGGAAGTCACCGAGCGGCACGAACGGCATGGAATAAACCATGAAGGCCGGGTTTTTGCCCGGGCTGTAGAAATTGCAGAACATCGCACCCTCAAAGGCATTGTTCTTGAGCCCATCCAGGTTCTCACGGCTCTTGGCAAGCTGACCGCCGTAGAAGATCTGGATCTTGAACTTTCCGCCGGTCTCTTCCTCAACGCGCTTGGCCAGCGTCTCGACGCCTGCGGTGAACGCCCGCGGCTTGCCCCAGGTTGACCATTTCCAGAAGACGTTAGGGCCATCGACATTCGCAGCGCCTGCGCCGGTGGCAGTGAAAGCGGCAACAGCCATACCCAGAATCGTTTGTGTGAGGCGTTTCATAGTATGCTCCCTTGGTTTCACGTGGCGACGTTCTCAACCGCCATTCGGCGCGTACGCTATGCGGCACGTGGAACTGTTGCAACATCGACAGCGCTAATCTCAGCGATTAGGAACAAGATTACCCTGATGCGGAGATCTGACATGCCTCGATTCAACCGATTGCTGATAACCGGCGCTGCCGGCAACCTCGGACGCGAACTGCGCCGCGGACTTGCTCCGCTCGCAACCACTCTGCGCCTGACTGATAGAGAGGAAATGGAGCCTGCCGCATCGCATGAAGAAGTGGTAGTCGCCGATGTTGGCGATCTCGACGCAATGCTGTCAGTGGTCGACGGATGCGACGCAGTCGTGCATTTTGGTGCAGCCCCCGTCGAGAAGCCATGGGAAGAAATTCTCAATTCGTCGATCAAGGGCGGCTACAACGTTTATGAAGCGGCGCGGCGTCACGGGGTAAAGCGCGTCGTTTATGCTTCTTCGATTCATGCCGTCGGATATGTCCGGCGCGAGGACGGAGCAGACACCGATACCGAACATGCGCCCGACACGCTGTATGGTTTGTCAAAATGCTTCGTTGAAGACCTAGCCAAGCTCTATTGGATGAAGTTCGGGATCGAGAGCGTGTGCCTGCGCATCAATTCCTGCTTCCCTGAGCCGGCTGACCGGCGCCACCTCAGTACCTGGATGAGTTTTCGCGATCTGATTCAATTGGTCGAACGATCGCTTTGTGCGGAAAGTGTCGGGTACTCCGTGCTCTACGGCATCTCAGACAATCGCGAGCGGTTCTTCAACAATGACAAAGGCCGACATATTGGCTACGTGCCGCAGGATTCAGCCGAGACCTATCGCGCTGCGGTCGAAACCAAATGCCCGCCGGGAGATCCCACCGATCCCGCTGTGCATTTCGCCGGGGGTGTATTCTGCAACTACGGGCATCCTGATGATCCTTGAACTCAGCTAGGAATGGGGTGGTAGGAGTTGGCAAACGCCGTATTCATACACAATCCAGACTCAATCTATGATGACGACCCGGCGGTCCGATACGACTTTCCTTATGTCTATTTGAGCCGGATCGAACAGACCGTCGGTGATTGGATTGTCTACTACGAGCCTAGATCCGCAAAAAACGGAAGAGGGCGGCTGGTCTACTTTGCAACGGCCCAAGTACATCAGATAGTCCGACATCCTCGTTTGGAAGGTCGCTACTTGGCACTAATGGAACCTGGGACATTTCTTGATTTTGATCTTCCGGTTTCGCGTTCGGTAGGAACTTTGGTGTTCGAACCGGCATTGGATCGGGGTGGCGGCAAGCTGCTGAGGGGGGGGGTCGCAAATTCGGCGGTCAGGATGCTGCCTACTGAGAACTTTTCGCTAATTATTGAGCACGCTTTCTCGACTGACCCGGTCGCTTTAGGCTTGGATCAGGCGCCAGAAACGGTGGACGGTTACCAACCCGGTTTTCAGGAATATGGCGCCGGTTTCTCTTGGAAGCAGGAGGACCGCCCAATCATCAGCCGATTGACCAACAGGCCCTTTCGCGATGCTGCTTTTGCCAGGCAAGTGAAACTAGCCTACAAAAACAAATGCGCAATTTCTGGGCTATCACTGAAGAACGGAGGCGGAAAGCCGGAAGTCGAGGCGGCCCACATTCGGCCCGTCCGAGATGGTGGGCCCGATACAGTGCGTAACGGTCTCGCGTTATCGCACACTTTGCATTGGATGTTTGACCGCGGCTTGATCTCCATAGCTGATGATTACTCAATTCTAGTGTCACATAACAAAGTACCGAAGGAAACTGCGGACAGGCTCTTGCTGGCCGAGAGACGGATACTATTGCCAGACAACCCGCAAGCGCGCCCGCACCCCGAATACCTTCAATACCATCGTGAAGAAATTTACGGGCGCAGCTAGGGCGCCTACAGCCTCTTCGCCACTTCCTCCAACATCACATCGGTGGCGCCTCCGCCAATCGAATGCACGCGAGCGTCACGGTACATACGTTCGATCTCCATCCCTC
>CAYYZH010000133.1:4164-11795 GCA_964475765.1 uncultured Limibaculum sp. | reverse complement strand
GCGGGCCGGAGGGTGGGGGTGGGCGGGTGGGCCATCCTCCGGCCCGCCGCCGCTCAGGCTTGACCCATTGCGCGCCGCACGCCATCGTCGCGCCGCAACCACCGGAGCCCGACATGCTGCACCCCAATCTGCGCGCGACAGAGGATTATCAGGCCATGGACGGCGCCCATCACTGGCACCCGTTCACGGACACCGCAGATCTTGCGGCCAAGGGGGCGCGTGTGATCACCAAGGCGGAAGGGGTGTGGCTGACAGACAGCGATGGCAACCGTATTCTCGACGGGATGGCCGGCCTCTGGTGCGTCAATGTCGGCTATGGCCGCGAGGAGATTGCCGAGGCCATCGGGCGGCAGGCGCGCGAGCTGCCCTACTACAACACCTTCTTCCAGTCGACGCACCCGCCCGCTGCCGAGTTCTCCCAAGCGCTCTGCGCGCAGGCGCCCGCGCACATGAACCGTGTTTTCTTCACCAATTCAGGCTCGGAATCGAACGATACGGTTTTCCGGCTGGCCCGTGTCTACTGGGACTGCATGGGCAAGCCGTCGAAGAAACACTTCATCGGACGCGTGAACGGCTATCACGGCTCGACCGTCGCGGCCCTGTCGCTCGGCGGGATGAAGCCGATGCATGACCAGTCCGGCCTGCCGATCGAGGGCTGTCACCATATCGCTCAGCCCTATTGGTTCGGGGAAGGGCGCGAGACCGGCCAGTCACCGGAGGAGTTCGGCCTTGCTTGCGCCCGCGCGCTGGAGGCCAAGATCCTCGAACTTGGCGCCGAAAACGTCGCAGCCTTCATCGGCGAGCCCATTCAGGGGGCAGGCGGCGTCATCATCCCGCCGGAGACCTACTGGCCCGAGATCCAGCGCATCTGCCGCGAGCATGACATCCTGCTTGTCGCCGACGAGGTGATCTGCGGGTTCGGGCGCACCGGCAACTGGTGGGGGTGCGAAACGCTCGGGATCGAGGCTGATCTGATGCCCATCGCCAAGGGGCTGACCTCCGGCTACGTGCCGATGGGCGGCGTCTTCATCTCGGACCGGGTTGCCGGGCCGGTTATGGAACACGCCGGCGAGTTCGTGCACGGCTACACCTATTCCGGTCACCCGCTGGCCTGCGCGGCGGGGCTGGTGAACCTGCGTATCATGCAGGAGGAAGATCTGCCCGGCAGGGTCGGCGCCGAGACCGGCCCGCATCTCGCCCGCGCCTGGGCCACGCTCGGCGATCACCCGCTGGTTGGCGAGGCCCGGACGCGCGGCATGCTCGGCGCATTGGAGCTGGTCGCGGACAAGACCACCGGGGCGCGGTTCGACAAGGACGTCTCCCCAGGAACGCGGTGCCGGGATCTGGCGGTAAACGGCGGTCTCGTGATGCGCGCCGTCGGCGATACCATGATCATCTCTCCGCCGCTGATCATCACGACAGACGAGATCGACGATTTGGTCGTACGTGCCCGCACGGCGCTCGATACGCTTGCCGATGAGTTGTCGAGCGAGGGGCACAGCCTGCCGTAATGTCGCCAAGGCGCGGATCTAGTCTGTCGGGATGACCGAAACTGCATCGACCACTCTCCCCGAAGAGGCTGCCCTGCGGGACGCGCTGCGTAAGTTATGGAGCGCCTCGGTCGTGATCCTCGGTTTTGCCATCGGCGTGGCCCTGACCCGGCTGCTCTACTGGCCACCGGATACCGGGGTTGATGACAAGCCGTTGCCCTCCGGGATGGCTGCGGTGCTGGGCATCGCGATGCTGGTCTATTGCGCCTATATGTTCTGGCTTTACCTCGTTGCCCCGGTGGTGACCTTGCGCCGCCTTGTGCCCGGCCCGGCCGCGCTTGCCCGCATGGCGTCCGTGATGGTGCGCACTGTGCTGCCCTGCGGCGCGGTGATCGGCGTCCCGAGCTTCGCCGCCATCGCCTTCGAGCCATCCTATCCGTGGAGTGTCCTGCCACTGCTCGCCATCATAGGGGTCTATCAGGCGATCAAAACCTGGCGTGGTCCGACGGTCTCGGCCACGGTCGCCGCCATGTCAGCACCGGCCCGCCAGGATCCCGGGCACATGTGATATGCTTCATGTGATGATGCAGCATCAGGGAACGCCCCGAACGATGACCTCTGACCAGATCCGCCGTGCGCTCGACAAGGACCGTGACGCCATTGCAGATCTCCTGACGGAGGCCTTTGGCCGCCCGGACGAGGCCCGTCTGGTCGAGACGCTGGAGGCGACCGGCGATCTGGCGCATGTGCTCGTGGCCGAGGCGTCGGACGGGCTGGCCGGTGTTGCCGTCTTCTCCCACCTCAGGGCCCCGCCCAATTCCCTCGCGCTTGGGCCGATCGCGGTTGCGCCGGACCATCGCCACAAAGGGCTTGGCCAGGACCTGATCCACGACGGCATCGCATGGGCGCGCGCGGAAGGCCACGCCGGGATCTTCGTGCTGGGCCGCCCACGGTTCTACACGCGTGCGGGCTTCACGCTCGAGACCGCCGCGCGGTTCGACTGCGCCTATCCGAAGGAGTTCATGCTGGGGATCGAACTCAGCCCCGACGCTCTGCCGGACACAGGCTCGATCCGCTTTGCCCCGGCCTTCGCCGCGCTGGGCTGAGCCGCGTCACATCCGACGACGCTTCAAATGCCTCAGTAACGTTGGTGCGTAACCATTCCAGACGGCGCGCGGAAACGGCGCCGTCCGGGCAAGCCTCAGCCACCGGTTCCCCGGCCGGAAACCACCGGCGCCGCGGCGGACAGCTTCGCGAGCCACCGTTCGATCCGTTCGCCGTTTACGCCAAGATCGGACGACCCGTAGATCGCCTGCGAATAGATCACCAGCGACGACCGTTGCCCCGCGTCGCCAACACCGAGATCGACCGCCTCGACCGAGATGACATCCGGAAACCCGAAGGTCGCCGACCGCTGAACATAGGCCCGCGCCGGCCCCATCGCGGGCCAGACCGGATCAATCGCCTCTACCCGGTCTTCGGCCAGAGCGACCCCGTCGAGATACCCGAGCAACTCCTCCGGTCCTGTTGCGAAAACCGCCACTTCGTGCGTCGGCGGCGCCGCCGTCGTGATCTCACGCGGGGCTCCCAATGCCCAGTTCGACGAGCCCGCAGGCGTCACCTTCGCGGGATCGGCCTGCACCGCCCCCAAATCCTCACCGGCACACCCGGCCAACGCGCCAGTCACCGCCATGATCGCAATCCACCGCACGAGCGTTCTCCCTTGCACCAGTCCCGGATCTGCGCGGAAACGTAGGCCGCAACGCTCTTAGGTCACGACCAAAGTGCTGTGGGTCCGTAACAACGAATTGCCTTCGCAAGGTGATCAGCGTTGGTTTGGAGCATAACCTGTCCGGCGACCCGTTTCCTCTACGGGGAAGAACTGGGGGAGCTCAGACAGTCATCTCAACATTGAACAGGCGCCGATCTGCACGACAAAACCTCAAGAGTCTGGCGTGGGCGATCTTTGCGCCTTCACCATTCATCCTGCCCATTTCGACGAGCTTCCAATTTTCTCCAGAAGGAAATCGATGAAAACCCGGACCTTGGCGGTGAGGACATTGGACTTGGGGTAGACGAGCCAGATCGCCGAACCGTCGTCGACTTCGTACTCAGGCAGAACGCGAACAAGGGAGCCATCGGCGAGGTCTTCGTGCACGCTCCAGAGAGAGCTCATCGAAATGCCGACACCGGCCTTGGTGGCGACCCGCATGCTTGCCCCGTCGTCGCAGATGATGCGGCTCACAGCGCCGGGCGGTGGAAACGTGCAATCTGATTGACCGTCGCTGGCCGTGAGCTTTTTGGCCGGACCATCCATGAAGACCAGGATCTGGTGCGTGCTGAGGTCGCGCGGATCGGTGGGCGTGCCGTGTCGCGCAAGATAGTCGGGGGAGGCACAGAGAATGCGCTTGTCGTCCGCCAGTTTGCGCGCGCGCAGGCTGCTGTCCTCTATGGCAAAGTTGCGTAGGGCAAGATCAAAGCCGCCCTCGATCAGGTTGGTTTGGGTATCCGACAGTTTCAGCTCGAGGTTCACACTTGGGTAGCGTTCGAGAAACTCGGGCAGGCACGGTGCGATGTAGAGCTGCGTGAACGTGCTGGAGGCGGCAAACCGCAATGTGCCCCGAACCTCCGTACTCCCATGCCCAAGTGCAGCGCGCGCCGCGTCTTCCTGTGCCAGCATTTCTCGGGCATACGGCAGAAACTCTTCACCCTCGAGGGACAGCGAAACCTTTCGGGTGGAGCGGTGCAGCAAATCCGCCCCGACCTGCGTCTCCAGCTTGGCCAACCGCGCGCTGGCAACCGCTGGCGCGAGGCCTAGCTGACGTCCTGCGGCGCTGATGTTCAGAAGGTCGGCGGCCATGACAAACAGCCGGACTGCCTCGGTATCCATCGTGATTGTCCCCAACATGCCGTGAGCATTCGCAAATGATCGGGGATCTATTCGGTTTGCAAGAGGTCGGCCCCGGATCCCCTCACCAAAGACGGGCGATCACAGGTGCTCTAGGGTTTGTAGCGCGCCACTTGCTCGAGATAGTCCAGCACTTTGCCGCGATCCTCTTCGCCAAGTTTGACGATCATGATCGTGCCCTTCACGAACTTGCGCGAGTTGGTGATGAACTTGTCCAGCGTATCACGGTCCCAAACCGCGCCGGTTTCTGCAAAGGCGCGCATCGCCTTTGAATAACTGTAGCCTTCGACGATCCCTACGGGTCGGCCCACGATCCCGTTCAGCGTCGGGCCTTGCGGAAGGACGACGGCCAGATCAACCGGCGCGCCATCCTCCGGGAGAAACCGCAGCCATGAGGATTGCTCGTCCAAGAGGCCGTGACATCTCCCGCAGACATCCTGATAAATCGCCGCTCCATCCTGAGCGCTTGCCGGTGCCGATAACAGTCCTAGGGCCAGGATCCCGGCCATGGCAAAATGTTTCATGCGGTTCATCATCAGGGAACTCCCAGCCCAAAAGAGTGGGGCCGGACATAGCATCCGGCCCCATCGATGTCAGGTCGCGATCAGGTCGGGGAGACGTAGCCGTACCGGACGTTATCACGAATGCCGTCGAGCAATGCGAAGTCGGTTTTCAGCTTCTGAACACCGTCGTTCATCATCGGCTCCAACTCCGCCCGCAAGTTGACCTTGAAGAGCCGTGCGGAGTTCAGACCAAAGATGGTGTTTTTCACATGCCCATCCGCGTCGCCCAGAGGCGCGAAGCCGTGCTTTTGCTGCATGTCTTCGGGGATCTCCAAGCGGCGCAGCGCTTCGATCTGCCATTGCGGCGAGCCGTAGAACACCGAGTCCGTGCCCCAGACGATCTTGTCGGCGCCGAGGCCCTTGATCAGCATGCCAAGCATCGCGGCGGCCAGTCTCGGGTGAGTGACGCAGGAGTTGGCGAAGGTCGTGCCAAGCTCGCCATAGACATTGGTCACGCCATGCTCTTCCGGGATGCGGGCCAGATCAGAGGCCCATTTCAACTCGCCCGTGGCTTCGAACTCTTCCAGAACCGGGGTGGGGTCCTCAAGGAACGGCCGCATGCCGGAGTGGTAGATGATGAAGTTGATCTCCGGCCAATCCTTCGCCGCCTTGGCGACATCCCAGACCGTGTTGTACTGCCACTTGTCCTTCCACGAGGTCTCGTAATCGGCAGGCATCAGGCCCTTGTGGCAGGCAAAGTTCGTCTTGCCGTACTTCACAGCCTTCTCGAAGAACGGATACATCAGCTCTTCATCGTCCAGCCGATAGGGGCGTTCGGTGGATGCCGACAGCGGATCGCCGATGGTGTACGCCTTCCAGCCATCCATATGCGCGCCGTTCTCGAGCGCCTTGTCGACCTCTTCCATCCAGCCCGGCTTGCCCGGCGTGATGACGTGGTGGCCGAACATCCGGCGCGTGCCCGCCAGCTTGTTGACCATGGCAACCGTGTTCACGATCGCCTCGTTCGACACGAAGTTCCACGAAGGATCGTCGAAGGGCGCACCAGACAAGAGCGCGATCTTGGTGTCCGAGTTGACGAAGACCTGCCGCATGTAGTTGTCGAACTTGTAGTAGGCGAGGGTCAGCTCTTCGCCATCCAGTTCGGGGTTCCAGTTCTGGGCGGCATAGACCCCCAACCCCAGCAATCCCTCCTGTTCAAACCCGTCATGAACCATGTGGGTCTGGTCATCGAAGATGAACTGCCCGGACAGATGCTTGGCGCGGGCGTCGGCTTGTTCGGCATCCGCAGCCTCGGCTTCCGAGACGTTGAACATCGACCCGAAGACTTCGTTCATGGCCAGAAAGCCTGCGGCCATGCCGGACGTCGAGCGCAGAAAGCTGCGCCGATCCATGCCGCGTTTCTTGCCGTGAGTATCGGCAATTTCCTTGATCCGTTCCTCGACCTGCTTTTGCTGCTTGGTCTGGGGTTGCGGCGTAAACTCTCCGTTCGAGATGATCTGGGTTGGTACCGGAGACTCAAATTCCAGGTCTTCGGCAAGCTTGAGTTCGTTGACGTCTACGAGATCAGGCATAGTTTTCCTCCATTGCAATGCCGCAATATTTTGCTAGCAGTCTTGTTTTATTTCGTTGGGCGCTACGCTTTAGGGAATCGCGCAAGCATCAAAAGCGTCTGCCTCAACGAGGCCGAAATCAACTTTAGGCTTAGTGCTGTTGCGTGACAGTAAGCAGAACTGTCTCAGAGTGTCTCAAACTGTCTCAAAGCTATGTTTACTGAGACAGTATTTGAGCTGCTCGCTCATGGTCAGGGATCATTGGTGCGGGGCGCCGCCGTCGTTCACCACCTACTCCCGATGAAAACTCTCACCGAAAGAGCTGATGCAGACGCGAGGATATCGCTGCCCTTCGCCATCGGTTCAGAGATCCCACAACCGTCACGATGGCCGCGAGATGGAGAACTGCTTCATTTTCCTATTGATCGTCGCACGCCCTATGCCCAGTTTCCGGGCCGCCAGCGAAACGTTCCAGCGGGCGCTGATCAGCGCATCGATGATCCGGTCCTCTTCGCGATAGGCATCAGCATCATTCCGGCTGTCGACCGATCCGGAGATCACGGGCCTCCGCGCCATTGGCTCAAACAGGGGCGTGGATCGCAGATCCATCAGCGATATCCGCCGGCCATTGCCTTCCAGGAGCGCTTGGCGCAGGACGCTTTTGAGCTCCCGCACATTTCCCGGCCAAGGATAGGACGCGAGCGCCTTCATTGCATCGGGAGTGATGTCCACGGGACTGCTGGCAAGGCGAGCTGCAAGGGTCTGCACCAGCATGTCAAACCCTCCACGCTCTCGAACTGGCGGCAAGACGATGATGGCGTTTGCCAGCAGATAGTAGAGATCATCCCGGAACGCGCCCGCTTGCACGACATGAGACAGGGGTTTGCGCGTCGTCGCAATCACGGCAACACCCGTCCCGTTTGTACCGAGGACGGCGTCAGACGTGCCCTCCTGGTCCTGCAGGAGGTTGCGCAGCACCGCCTGTGCGAACTTCGGCAACTCGTCGACATTGTCCAGAACCAGCGTCAGATGATCCCTGTCCGTCCGGCCCAACAGATTGACGATGCGCGCCTGCTCGAAGATCGCATTGATGTACGCCTTATCGGTGTCGCCGTCGCCAAGACCTGCGCAATCAATGGTGAGGATCTCATCTTTCGCA
>CAYYZH010000133.1:0-4064 GCA_964475765.1 uncultured Limibaculum sp. | reverse complement strand
GTTTCCTGTCGGTAAGGTGTCGGGAGAGCCGAACGATCTGCCCGTCGCCCGTGCGAACGACCGGTGCGTGTTCGGGTGTCCTGTCCAGTGCAAGAGCGTCCGCACCGAACACGTCCTCGAACGGTCGGCCAACCAGATCCATCGGCGCGCCCAGCCCGATCATTTCATGCACGGACAGTGTCGATCCAACGATCTGTCCGGAATGATCAACGGCCACGAGTTCGCTGTTGCGCAGCAGCTCGCCAGTCGCCGGCAGTGAGACGCTTACAAGCATTGCCTCGCAGAACTGCCGCTCAAACAGAATGCGCTGAATGCGCTCTGCCGCCGTGCCGAGGAGTTGCTTTGCAAAGGCATAGTCAGCTGCATTCCCGCGATCGACGGTCGCAAGATTGAGCACGCCGATCATCTGGTTCTCTGCATCCCGTAAGGGCACGCCAGTGCAGGCAAACGGTCTGAGTTTGGAGAAGTAGTGCTCCTGTCCGCGAACGGTGAACGCGCGCTGCTGGGCGATTGTCATCGAGACGCCATTGGTGCCGGCAATCCGTTCATCCCAGCACGAGCCCAGCGAGATACCATTGCTATCGTACTCGGACTGTTGCGCGATCTTGCCTTCGCGCCGCACCAGGACCCCATCCGCATCGGCGATTGAGAAACAGTACCCCGCCTGCACGGCGATCTCGGCCACCTGTTTGAAAATCCCCAGCCGCCCTCCGGCGCGTTCCACCAGATCCTCGCTTCTGGGTCTGATTTCAGAGGATTGGAGCCTGAGGATTGGACGCACGGCATTGCGCGCGAGCCGATGCTTTCGCTCGCATCTTTCCCAAGAGGCGCTTATCGCACCTTGCTGGCCATGTTCAGACACGTTCTCGGTCATTTGGCCGTCCCCTAAGGGCAGCGTAGCTCAAGACGGCGTTTTGCGCCATCTTCCTTGCGATAGATGTGGCCGCGTCTTGATCCCGCATAGATTGTTCGAGGCGCCGATCCCGCGCACGCAACCAGAGCTGATTTGAATCGTTCCGCATCCAGCACGGAGTCGCGGGGCTGGCCAGCGTCACTCCTCTCACCGCGCGAAAATGGGCAGCAGTTCGTCCGAAAGCCGTTTCAGCGTCGTCTCGACATCGGCCTGACTGAACCGCAGGTTCAGGGCGACATGATTGATCCCAACACTCTTCAGCTCTTGCAGGTATCGCGTCAGAAACGTGGTCCCCGAGCGGAACCCCAGATGGATCGGGTGTGGAGCGGCATCGGCATCCTCCACGAGATCAATGTAGAGAGACTGCATGACCGGCATGTTCTGTCTGCCCGCATCGGCACTGCGCTGGCGATATTCCGAGACAAGCCGCCCCTGGTCTGCCGTGTTGCGGGGATATGTCATCCAGCCATCCCCATTCCGGGCGATCCAGTCCGGTGTCTGCTGACTGCCGCCGGTGATCAGCAACGGCACACGGCCGCCAGTTGGTTTCGGCAGCATGTCGAGCCCTCCCGACAGCTCCCCGAACGCATTGGAGAAGGTCGGGTAGCCTTCCGAGAGCGCATTGATGTAATCGACGCTCTCGCGAAACCGTGCGCCCCGATCCGGGAACGTCATGTTCAGGGCCGGGTACTCTTCCGGACGATCGCCGGAGGCTACCCCAAGCAACACACGCCCGTCCGACAGAGCATCAGCCGAAGCCGCCGCCTTTGCCACATGCGCGGGATGGCGCAGCGGCAAGATGATGCTGGCGACACCAAGCGCGATGTCACCGGTCGAGGCGGCGAGCGCCCCGAGATAGACAAACGGGTCAAAGATCTGACCGGCATCTCCAAAGGACGGCACGTTGAACGGCACATCCCGCAGCCAAAGGGCCGAGAAGCCAAGCTGTTCGGCCAACTGCGCCCGCTCGATATGACGCTCCAACGCCGGAACCGCCGTGTTCGGGTAGGCTTCGATCGGAACGACCAGACCAAGTGTCATCCCGTTCGGTTTGAATACTTCGCCATAGGCACGGTTCAGTTTGGGAAAGGCCTGCTGTTCGGCTGCATCAAGCATGGTTGCAGTTCCTGTTTGTCGTCCACCGCGATCAGTACCTGACCAGTGTACGGCTTTCGATGCTTTTGCGAATGGTGCTGATGGTTTCATCTTCGACAAGATCTACGGCGCTGTGTGCAATCGATGGCAAACCACGATTGTCGTAGATGTTGAAGATGGCGACCTCGTCCGGCGACATTTGCGATTGATAGACCCACTCATGTTGGTCGCTGGCCGCCAGTCCCATGATATGTCCAAGCCGGTCGGGGTAGATCAGATCGAGCAGGATCCAATCTTCCGCATCCACACTGGAGGGGCGAACGAAGCCGAGCGGCGCGCTGTTGATCGGGTCCTCGACCGGGCGCCAGACATTTATGAAACCGAAGTGACCGCGGCTCCATTCCTCCGCCTGCTGCTCCCCCAGAATGTCGGTCAGCCTTTGTCGGGCACCTTCCGGGCTGTAATCGCTGTGCACGTTGCGGGCGGGCTTGCGGTCTGAATGCGGATCATCGATGCGCACGGTGTGGTCGAAGATGACAACCTCCTGCGCTCCCAGCTTCCGGGACAGCACCGCTGTCAGCTCTTCATCGTATCTGGACCGCCAGTCTTCGCCGTTGCTGAAAGACCGGACGCCTGTTGGAGCCCGGGCAAACTCGACCGAATCCGCGCCGAAAGATACGGCTGCCTCGCCGCAACGGATGTCCTTTACCGGAATTGGTGTGGCAACCAGTTCTGGCGAGACGAGCTTTCCCACGACGCCTCCCGCGTCGATATGGAAGGCTTGGCGCTCATCTTTGTGGACGTGGTAATTGACCTTGCCGATCCGCGGCATCGTTGATCTCCAAATGATGTGTCCGGCGTCTGCGCCGTCTGGAGAAAATGGCCTCTGCCATGCGTCGGGAAAACTGGCGCAATCCGGGAACAGAATTCGGATTCTGGATATAATCGCCGGGATTGGCCGATCTTTTTTGAGAGCCAGACACGCACCTGTCGCGGTCCAAACCGGTGCCTTGGTCGGCCAACCTCAATCCCGCTGCGCAGCGCTCTATTATACTCGAAATCGAAATTCTGAAGCAGAATTTAGCGGCTTAATCAGAGAATTTCAGAGGATATCTTGAGCACAAGGTGACCGGGCCCGCCCCGACACCTGACCGACAACCCTACCGAACCCTACCCCGCTTCGACGTCTCCTCGTCGAAGCCCAGAAAGGAATTGCGTGATGAAATACGAGAACTTCCAGACCTTCGACGTCAAAGTCGAAGACGCGATTGCAACCGTCACTTTCAACTTTGGAACGGTGAACGTGCAAGGCCAGGAAATGCTCGCCGATCTGAACAGTCTGGCCATGCGTCTCGAACGCGACCGAGACGTAAAAGTTGTCGTGTTCCAGTCGGCGAACCCGGAGATCTGGGTGTGCCACTACGACACCGAATTGCTCAAGGACATGTCGACAGAAGCCGTGTCCCGCGACGAAGCAGAGCTGCTCGACCTGCAAGCGATCTGCGAACGGATCAGCAAGGTGCCGCAGGCAACCATCGCCAAGCTTGAAGGGTTCGCCCGGGGCGGCGGACACGAACTGGCTCTCGCGCTGGACATGCGTTTTGCGGCGCGCGGCAAGTTCAAATTCATGCAGATGGAAGTCGGCATGGGCATTCTGCCATGCGGTGGCGGGGCGTCCCGTATGGCGCGCCAGACCGGTCTGGGTCGTGCGTTGGAGATCATCCTGAGTGCGCGGGACTTCGATGCCGATGAAGCCGAGGCCATGGGCACCATCAACAAGGCGCTCGACCCGGATGAGATCGGTGATTTCGTCGACACGCTGGCCAAGCGGATCGCCCAGTTTCCGGCAGAGTCCATCAACGCCTGCAAACAGATGGTCTACGAGTCGATCGACAAGCCGATCGATGACGCTCTCAAAGCCGAGGCCTACTGGCTCTACCAGGCCACCAGCAAGACGCCCGCGATCAAGCGGTTTACGATCGCAGACGAACAGGGCCTTGAGCACGACATCGAGAACCAGCGCAACTGGAACGAGTTGGTGATGAAGGTCCAGGAC
>CAYYZH010000132.1:0-11851 GCA_964475765.1 uncultured Limibaculum sp. | reverse complement strand
GGGGCGACAGATCAGGCCATCTGGCCTGAGATGGCGGACCTGAAGACGACCCCCTGTGGCCAGGATCAGGGCGTATGGCAACCGTATGGCTCGCGTATGGCATCTGTACCGCAGGCGTATGGCACCTGTATGGCAGGCGTATGTACAAAAAGTCGGGTCTTGGGTTCAGTCGCCAGACCCGTCCAGCACGCTGCGATAGATGTGCCAGGACGCGTGCCCCAGCATCGGGAAGATCAGGATCATCCCCAGGAACAGCGGCAGCATCGCAATCACGACGGCGACCACCACGATCATCCCCCAGAAGATCATCGCCTCGCGATTTTCAACCGTGGCCTTGAAGCTGGTGATCATCGCGGTCACCACATCGATATCCCTGTCGAGCAGGAGCGGCACGCCGACCACCGAGACCGCGAACAACAAAGCTGCGAGAGCCGCGCCGACAATCGTCCCGATGATCAACATGATGACGCCGGGGCCGGTGAAAAACATCTCGAACGAGGTCATGATGTTGGTCATTGTGGAGGTGCCGAACGACACGGCAAAGATCACGCGCGCCAGCACGATCCAGACCAGAAACGCGAACACGGTGAAGACGGCAAAGAACGGTAGTTGCGAGTTCTTTTGCCGGAACCCGGCCATCAGGATCGGTCCCCATTTCAAAGGCTCGCCCGTCTCCAGCCGCCGCGAGACCTCGTAGAGACCGACGGCTGCGAACGGGCCGATCAGAGGAAACCCGGCGGCGATCGGGAAGATCCAGTAGCTCGCCTCGCCCTGAAACAGGGCCCAGGCGATGGCGATACCGGCAAGGGAGAACACCGCGCCAAAGAAAAGGCCGAAGATCGGCGCGCGCTGAAAATCGGTCAGACCGGCTTTCAGGGCTGCGCGGACATCCGCCTTGTCGATGGAATCTACGGTCGGGACAGCGGGTATGGTGTGTTCAATCGTGCTCATGGTCACGACTGTCACATGCCGCGGGCTGGCAATCCTTGATCTATGTCAAAGGAAAGCAGTTGTGGCGGCGCCCAATCAGTCCGGAGCGCGTTCCAGCTCCACTTCCTCGCCGTCGCGCACGCCCGTGTAAAAGCAGGTCCGCCGATTGGTGTGACAGGCAGGCCCGGCCTGATCGACCATCACCAGCAGGCAATCGCGGTCGCAATCGACCCTGAGATCGACCAGCCGCTGCGTGTGCCCCGAGGTCTCTCCCTTGACCCAGAAGGCCTGGCGTGAGCGCGACCAGTACGTCACCCGGCCGCTCTCCAAGGTCCGCTCGACGGCCTCGGCATTCATCCACGCCAACATCAGGACTTCGCCGGTATCGTGCTGCTGCGCGATGGCGGGCAGGAGACCCTGATCATTGTAGGTCAGCGTGGTCGGATCGAACGGACCGGGCAGCGGGCTTTCCCGTTTGCTCTTGGACATGGGCTGCACTTTCGTCGCGTTGGTGCGATCCGGGGCTTTTCCACAGACCTTCGCGGGGCTATGTACGCAAGAGAACGGGAGAGGTCCATGTCGGCTGTCACGCAAGATCTGATGAAGCTCTATTCCAAGCGCATCCTCGCGCTTGCCGCAGAGATTCCGCATATCGGTCGGCTCGAGACGCCTGACGGGACGGCGATGAAGCGCTCACCGCTTTGCGGATCGACGGTGACGGTGGACGTAGCGCTATCGGACGGACGGATCAGTGGGTTTGCCCAGGACGTGAAGGCCTGTGCCCTCGGTCAGTCCTCGGCCTCGGTGCTGGGTGCCGAGATTGTCGGGCGCAGCCGTGACGAGCTGCAGGCCGGGCGCGACCAGCTCCATGCCATGCTGAAGTCGGACGGCCCGGCCCCGGATGCGCCCTTTGCCGAGCTCGAAGTGCTGGAGCCGGCCAAGGACTACAAGAACCGTCACGCCTCGATCTTGCTCGCCTGGGACGCGACGCTTGCGGCGATGGACGACGCTGCTGGGTAATCGCCGATGGATCTGAAGCGGGTCTCCGGCCAGATCAAGGAAGTTCAGAACAGAAATGCGCTGGTCACGCGGGCCCTTGATGTAGGCTATATCGCTTTTCTGCCGGTCTGCGATTTGGGGATCGATCTGATCCTATATCGGGAAGCCGACAGCGATACGCGGCTGGTCCAACTGAAAAGTCGCTGGAGCATCGACAAGAAGTATCTCGGTCGAAACATCTGGATCGCGTTTCCTTTGGCGGATGAGTGGATCCTCGCGCAACATGACGAGATGGTCGATGTCGCGTCCGCCCGTGGGTATACCGAGACCGCCTCGTGGGCCGTGAAAGGCATATATTACGTGCCGGGCCGCCCGCAGTGGATGCGCGACTGGAGCCGGAACCACCTGCTTTAGACGAGAACTGACCGCCCACTACGCCTCCGAATGGCAAGACCCTGAACCTCGACCGTAAACGCTCCCACAAGGCAACAAATTCGGCATTCAGCGCCGAATCCGGGCATCGCAACGCAATCAGAAGGTGAGACGCGCCAAGTCGGGTCCGTTGCCGCTGGACAGGGTAGGTCCCACGCCTTATACGGCGGGCGCCCGAACGCTCGGGCTCGACAGGGTTTGTGTGCCGTGGAAGCGCTCCATGGCCCGGCGTTGCCATCAGAGCGGCGCGAATTGAGAACGAGGGAAACGAATGCTCGCAGTGTTACCACCGCTCCTCGGCATCGGAGGCCTGGTCTGCGCCTACATGCTGTATCAAATGGTCATGAAATATCCCGAAGGTGAGGACGCGATCAAAAAGATCGGCGACCAGATCCACGAAGGCGCGATGGTCTTCATGAAGCGGGAATACTCGATCCTGCTGATCTTCCTCGGCGTTCAGATCATCCTGACATTCGTCTTCCTCGACGCAAAAGTTGCGGCGGCCGTTGTGGTCGGTGCGGCGTCCTCGTCGGTTGCCGGCTGGATCGGCATGTATTCGGCCACCAAGGCGAACGTGCGCACCGCGACTGCGGCTCAGCAGGAAGGCGCGGCAAGCGCCCTGACCGTGTCGTTCTTTGGCGGCTCGATCATGGGTCTTTGTGTGGCATCGCTCGGTCTGATCGGTCTTGGCGGGCTTTACATGGTGCTTGGCGGCGATGCGCACAGCCTCGAGGGCTTTGGCATGGGCGCGTCCACGGTGGCACTCTTCTCCCGTGTTGGCGGCGGTATTTTCACCAAAGCGGCTGATGTCGGCGCTGACCTTGTGGGTAAGGTCGAGGCCGGGATCCCCGAGGATGACCCGCGGAACCCGGGCGTGATCGCCGATAACGTAGGCGACAACGTCGGCGACGTGGCCGGCATGGGCTCGGATATCTTCGAGAGCTATTGCGGCGCGATGATCGCGACGATTGCGATTGCGGCCACCATGGTCGGCACGGTCGGCGAAGAGACAGCGCAGAGCATGATGTTCCTGCCGCTGGGTCTCGCGGCTCTCGGCCTTCTGGCCTCGATCGCGATGATCTTCGTGGTCAAGTCGCAGGCGTCCAAGGAACCCGCAGCCGCGCTGCGCACGGGTACACTGGGCGCGCCGGTGATCTTCCTTATTCTGGGCCTGCTGCTGATCCTCGGTCTGGGCCTCGACATCAACATCTGGTTCGCAGCGGTTTGCGGCGCTGCAGGCGGTGTCGCTATCGGTCTGATCACCGAGTACTACACGGCGGCAGCTCCGGTTCGCAAAATCGCGCAGTCGGGCGAGACCGGTCCGGCGACCGTCATGATCACCGGCCTCGCGGTCGGTATGCAGTCGGTCGTTATCCCGATCCTCTGCATCGCGGCGATCGTGTTTGTCTCGACTTCGCTGGCCGGCCTCTACGGCGTCGGCATCGCGGCGGTCGGTATGCTCGGCACCGTCGGGATCACCATGGCCATCGACGCTTATGGCCCGGTGGCGGACAACGCTGGCGGCATTGCCGAGATGGGCGAGATGGGCGCGGAGGTCCGTGAGATCACCGACAGCCTGGACGAGCTTGGCAACACCACCGCAGCCATCGGCAAGGGCTTTGCCATCGGGGCCGCGGCTCTGGCGGCTCTGGCGATCATCGCGGCCTTCGTGCAGACGGTGGCGGCGAACAAGCCGGACTTCTCGTTGCAGCTTGACGATCCGATCGTGCTGGTGGGTCTCTTCATCGGCGGCGCGATCCCTTTCCTGGTCTCGTCGATCACCATGACGGCCGTGGGTGACGCGGCTTTCGACATGATCAACGAGATCCGCCGTCAGTTCCGGGAGATCCCGGGCCTGATGGAAGGCACGGCCGATCCCGACAGCGCAAAGTGCGTGGACATCGCGACCACAGCGGCGCTGAAGAGGATGCTGTTGCCGGGTGTGATCGCGGTCTGTGCGCCCCCTGCTGTGGGCCTGATCATCGGTGCCGAAGCGCTGGGCGGCATGCTCGCCGGTGCGCTTCTGGGCTGTGTTCTCATGGCGCTGATGATGGCAAACGCGGGCGGGGCCTGGGACAATGCCAAGAAGTATGTCGAGAAGGGCAATCTTGGCGGCAAGGGTACCGACACCCACGCTGCCGTGGTCGTTGGCGATACCGTGGGCGATCCGTTCAAGGACACCTCCGGCCCGTCGATGAACATCCTGATCAACGTGATGGCCATCGTCAGCCTGGTGATCGCACCGCTCCTCTAAGGGCGCTGGGTGCGTCCATGACGCACCAATGACATGAATTCAGCCCGGAGCGGTTAACCGCTCCGGGCTTTTTCTTGCCTATGCTGCTGCGACCGATTGCTGGATTGATTGTTTGTGCGATGCACCATAGACGTGCGCGCCGAAACTTCAGGAGACACCCATGCGGCTCGACGCGATACCGATTGGCGAAAACCCGCCCGAAGACATCAACGTGATCGTCGAAGTGCCCATCGGCGGCGAGCCGATCAAGTATGAGCTGGAGAAGAACTCTGGCGCGCTCTTTGTCGACCGGTTTCTCTACACTCCGATGCGCTATCCCGGGAACTACGGGTTTGTGCCGCATACGCTGTCGGATGACGGCGATCCCATTGATGTGCTGATCGCGAACACGAGGCCCCTTGTCCCTGGCTGTGTGATGTCGTGCCGTCCCGTAGGCGTTTTGGTCATGGAGGACGAGAAGGGGCAGGATGAAAAGGTCGTCGCCGTGCCGTCGGTGAAGATCTCGCGGCGTTGGGAGAATGTCCGGGAGTTCATGGACCTGCCGGAGATCACGCGCCAGCAGATCGGGCACTTCTTTGAGCACTATAAGGATCTCGAGCCGGGCAAGTGGGTCAAAGTTGAGAACTGGGGTGATGCCGCGCGGGCCAAGCAGATGATCTCTGAAGCAATTGCGCGGGCGGGCGCCTAAGGACGGATTGCCGGACTGAGGCGCCGAATTTCCCGGGCCTGGGCCTGACGTTTGTCCTCAGCCATGCACCGTCCGGGAGCGAAGGTGCCGCTGGCTCTGCATTTCCCATAAATGCCACCGTCCTCCCACCCCTATTATACCAACGATTCGGGTTGATAGATCCTTATGTCTTGCCGATTGCAGAGTCGGTTTGTCCGTAGAGTTTTAGTCAAATTCGTCAGCACGCGAATCCTTATCCGGGCCGAGCGCCAACGCTTGTTCCGTGAGAAACCTTGGTTCATGATCCTTGCATGCGTGCGATCCTGTCATTCGTTTTCACCTGTTGCGCCGCCGCTGCGCATGCGGCCTGCCCGATTCAGGACTTCGCTGCGCTCGATGCCGAACGCGAGCCGGTTTTTCAGGCGCTGAAAGCCTCCGATACTGAAGGCGATGGCCAACGGCTTTCGGATCAAATATGGGCGTCTTGGGCCACGGCGCCGGACGCGCGGGCGCAGGACATGTTGGACACCGGGATGCGCCGCATCCGGGTTGCCGATTTCACAGGCGCCGAGGCGGTTCTGGATGAGTTGGTCGCCTATTGCCCCGACTATCCAGAGGGTTGGAACCAACGTGCGTTTGCGCGGTTCCTGCAGGGCGATCACGACGGATCACTGGAGGATCTGGCGCGTACGCTTGAACTGGAACCGCGGCATTTCGGAGCGTTGGCCGGGCAGGGGCTGAATTTCCTAAGGCAGGGGCGCGACCGCCTCGCCCAGACCGCCTTGCGTGCCGCGATTGATCTACACCCGTGGATGAACGAGCGCCACCTGATCGCACCTGAACCCGGCCAGAAGATCTGAAAACCGGCAGGCCGGGCGCCTATTTCCTGAGCTTTGTGATCGCGGCCAGGATCCGTTCCGGCGTCGCGGGCGTGTCGAGGTCGGGATAACCCCCATCGCCGCACGAGCCGATCGCATGACTGATCGCGTGATGCACCGACATCGCCAGCATGAAGGGTGGCTCGCCGATGCCCTTCGAGCGCCCGATTGTCGGCTCGCGATTGATGCCCTTGTCCCAGAGCTTGAGGTTCATGACCGGCGGGCGATCCGACGCGCACGGGATTTTGTAGGTCGACGGCGCATGGGTCTTGAGGTGGCCATGATCGTCCCACCAGAGCTCCTCGGTGGTCAGCCAGCCCGCGCCTTGCAGGAACCCTCCTTCGAGCTGCCCGAGATCAATGTCCGGGTTCAGCGATCGGCCTGCATCAAGCAACGCATCGACGCGCATCATGCGGTTCTCGCCGGTCAGCGTGTCGATCAGCACCTCGGTGACCGCAGCGCCATAGGCAAAGTAGTAGAACGGCCGGCCCCTGCCGGTTTCGGGATCCCAGTGGATCTGGGGTGTCGCATAGAACCCGGTGGCAAAGAGCGGCTCGCGGGCAATGTACGCCTTCTCGACGAGGTCCGCGAAACTGATCTCGTCCGCGCCATAGCGCACGCGGTTCGGCAGGAACTCGACCTCGGACACGTCGATATCCGTGTCGTCGGCAAGAAACCGGGTCAGACGGCTCCTGAGCCCCGCACATGCGGCCTTGACCGCCATGCCATTGAGATCGGTGCCTGCCGAAGCAGCCGTGGCCGAGGTGTTCGGGATCTTGTCGGTGCGGGTCGACGAGACGCGGATACGGTCGAGATCGAGCTGCAACTCATGCGCCGCGATGCTGGCGATCTTGGTATGCAGACCCTGACCCATTTCGACCCCGCCATGGGTCACCAGAACCGAACCGTCGCGATAGACATGCACCAGCGCACCGGCCTGGTTGAGATGGGTCGTGGTGAACGAGACCCCGAACTTGACCGGCGTGAGCGCGATGCCCTTTTTCAGAAGCGGGCTGCGCGAATTCCACTCCGCGATGGCCCGGCGCCGGGCGCGGTAGTCCGAGGTGCGGGCGACCTGATCGAGAAGCGAGGCGACAATGAAGTCCTCGACCTTCATCTCGAAGGGCGTCGTGCACCGGTCCTCGATCGCACTGGGATGGTCGTAGAGATTGGCCTGCCGGACCTCCAGCGGGTCGAGATCCAGATGATGTGCGATCCGGTCGATGACCCGCTCGATCCCCATCATCCCCTGCGGCGCGCCAAAGCCCCGGAACGCGGTGCCCGAGACCGTGTTGGTGCGGCAGCGATAGGACGTGATGTCGACTGCCGGCAGGAAGTAGCAGTTGTCCGCATGGAACATCGCGCGGTCACAGATCGCGTGACTGAGATCTGTCGACCAGCCGCAGCGGGCCTTCTGGACAAAGGAGACCCCCTCGATCCGGCCATCATCGTCAAAGCCGACATCCCAGTCGATCTGAAAGTCGTGGCGCTTGCCGGTCAGGATCATGTCCTGGTCGCGGTCAAGCCGGATCTTCACCGGGCATTCCGTGGCGCGCGCCGCAAGGGCCGCCGCGGCCGCCATCAGGTTGGCCTGGGTCTCCTTGCCGCCGAAGCCGCCACCCAGACGCTTGACCTCGACCGTCACCGCGTTGGCGGGGATGTCGAGAACATGGGCGACGATCTGCTGGCATTCCGATGGGTGCTGGTTCGACGAGACGACGTGCATCTCGTCATCTTCACCAGGGGTTGCGACGGCGACCTGTCCCTCGAGATAGAAATGGTCCTGCCCGCCGATCTCGATGGTGCCGGTCAGACGGTGCCTGGCCGCGGCCATCACTGCGGTCGCGTCGCCGCGGCTGATGCGCTTGGGTTTGCCGAAGAAGCTCTTTGCGTCCATGGCCTGATCGATGGTCAGGATGGGATCGCGTGGGTCGTAGATGATCTTGGCCAGCTTTGCCGCCCGGCGGGCCGCCTCCGGGCTGGTCGCTGCCACGGCAAAAAGCGCCTGGCCCGCTGTCTGGACGTCTCCGCCAGAGGTCTCGGAGGCAGCAAAAAGCGGCTCGTCCGCCACCACCGGGCCGACATTGTTTGCGCCGGGGATGTCATCGGCGCAGCCGACCCAGACAACATCGCGCGCGCTGCGCACAGCGCCGAGATCGACCGAGATCAGGCGCGCATGGGCATGGGCCGACATCGCGATATAAAGATGCAGCAACTCCTGCGGCTCGGGGATATCGTCGGCATAGATCGCCTTTCCCGAGACGTGCTTGTCGGCGGAAAGATGCCGGATGCCGCCATCGCCGCTGTTCTCGAAATCCTTGGCCATCAGGCGACCTCTTGCGGTCGCCCGACCATGCGGGTCGCGGTGGCCGGTTCGGTCATTTCGATGAAGTACTTGAGCAGCAGGTTCCGCGCCACCGTCAGGCGGTAACTGGCCGAGGCCCGGTGATCGGAGATCGGCGAGAAGTCCTGCGCAAACGCGTCGGCCGCGATGTTGATCGAGTTGGCCGTCCAGGGCTGGCCAATCAGCGCCGCCTCTGCCTTGGCAGCGCGCATTGGAATGCCGGCCATCCCACCAAAGGCCAGCCGCGCGGCGATCACCCTCTCGCCGTCCGTCTCGACATCGAAACAGGCGAGCACAGCGGAGATGTCCTGATCAAAGCGTTTCGAGATCTTGTAGCACCTGAGTTGCCAGCCATCGGAGGGCACCGGGATCTCGACCGCTTCGACGAACTCGCCCGAGTTCAGGTCCTGCTTGCCATAATCGACAAAGAAGTCCGCGATCGGGATCGCACGGGACGATTTGGCATCTCGCAGGATCAGTGTGGCATCTGCTGCGATCAGGGCCGGGGCGAGATCGCCGATGGGCGAGCCGTTGGCGATGTTGCCGCCCACGGTCCCGGATCCACGCACCTGTTGGCCGCCAAACCGACGCAGAAGCTCGCCCATATCGGGGAACATCTCACCGAGATGCGGCGCGGCCTCGGCCAGTGTCACGGCAGCTCCAATCCGGAGGCGTGTCTTTGAGAGGTCGATATCGCGCAGCTCGCGGATACGTCCGACATGGATGACCTTGTCCGGGGCGAAATCGTCCTTGGTCACCCACAATCCCACATCGGTGGCCCCGGCGACCACCGTTGCATCGGGGTGGGTCCGGAGAAGTTCGGCCAGTTCCGAGATGCGCACGGGCGACCAGAAGTGCTTTCCCGCGCCCTTGTATTCCAGCCCTTCGCGGGCGATCTGGCTGAGTTCCTTGGCGAGCCCCTTCGGCTCCTCGGCGGGTTGCACCGGCATCTGGCCCCGCGCGGCCTCGGCTGCGGCAAGGATCGGGCCGTAGCCGGTACAGCGGCAAAGGTTTCCCGCAAGCTGATCGCAGACCATACCCGGCTCGGCGCTGTCGCCGTTCTGATATCCGCACCAGAGCGACATGACGAAACCCGGCGTGCAGAAACCGCATTGCGAGGCATGGCCATGCGCCATGGCGCTTTGCACGGGGTGGAGCGCGCCGTTCGGGCCGGAGATCCCTTCGACCGTCCGGATGGTCTGACCGTGCAGCATGCAGACAAGCTGGATGCAGGCGTTGATCGGCTGCCAGTTGTCGCCATTGCGGCCCTCGCAGCGCACCGCCACGGTGCAGGCGCCGCAATCGCCTTCGGCGCAGCCCTCCTTGGTGCCGGTCAGACCACACCCGTAGCGCAGCCATTGCAGCAAGGTGGTGGTCGGCGCGATCCCGCGGATCTCGACCAGTTTCCCGTTGAGGACAAAGCGGATTGGTGCCGGCATTGGTTACGCCTCCCGCCTGTGTCTGTGCATGGACAGGCCGGTCCCGTTGGTTCTGGTGACGTCTTTCCCCCCCGGGTCAGATCTCACACCTATCTCCGTTAGCGTTCAGCGCGAAATGGTTGCCCGATACACGCGGGCGCGCTGGATTTGTTCAGGTTCACATCGCGCGAAATCAGCGCGAGCGCAACAACCGTAGCAAGATATGGCGCCATGGCAAGAAACTGTGATGCGATCGGCAGGCCCCAGTCCTGACCATAGAACTGGATCTGGGTGACGGCGGCGAAAAGATACGCTCCCGCGATCAGGCGAAGCGGGCGCCATGTTGCAAAGACGACGAGCGCGAGCGCGATCCAGCCGCGCCCGGCGGTCATGTTCTCCCCCCACATCGGGGTGTAGGCGAGCGAGAGGTAGGCCCCGCCAAGCCCCGCCATCGCGCCGCCGAACAGGGTCGCGAGATAGCGGATGCGGATGACGGGCAGACCGAGCGCGTGGCCGCTGTCGTGATTGTCGCCAACGGCGCGCAACGCGAGGCCGGCGCGGGTGCGGGTGAGGAACCACGCGACCCCGAGCGCGATGGCGATGGCGAGGTAGACCATAGCGTCGTGGCTCAGAAGAATGCGCCCGATTACGGTGCTTTCGGAAAGACCGGGGATCGACAGCTTGGCCAACGGCTGGAGCGCCTCGCCAACGAAACCCTGACCGATCAGGCCGGAGGCTCCGATCCCGAAGATTGTCAGCGCCAGCCCCGTGGCGGCCTGATTGGCCAGCAGACTGAGCGAAAGGACGGCAAAGATCAGCGCGAGCGCGAGCCCCGCGGCGGCCCCTGCGACGATTGCCAAAGGCGTCGATCCGGTGGCGTAGGACGTGGCAAAGGCCGCGACCGCACCCATCAGCATCATGCCCTCGACCCCGAGGTTCAAGACGCCGGAGCGTTCGGCGACCAGTTCTCCGATCCCTGCGAACAGCACCGGGGTCGCAGCGATGATCATGGAGATCAGAAAGGGCTCCATCACGCCGCCTCCCGCGCTCGGCTCGCCCAGCGGATGCGGTAGTGGATCAGCGTATCGCAAGCGAGCAGGAAGAAGAGCAGCATGCCCTGAAAGATGCCGGTGACGTTCTTCGGCAGCTTGAGCAGGATCTGCGCGTTCTCGCCGCCGATATAGCTGACCGCAAGGACAAGGGCACCGAACAGCGCACCGACGGGGTTCAGTCGCCCGAGAAAGGCGACGATGATCGCGACAAAGCCGTACTCTGCGGAGATCGTGGGCTGGAGTTGCTGGATCGTGGAGGAGACCTCGATCGCGCCTGCGAGCCCGGCGAGCCCGCCCGAGAGCAGGAGGACGAACCAGATCGTGCGGTGCTCGGAGAACCCGGCAAACGCCCCTGCGCGCGGGGCGGTGCCGATCACCCGGATGCGAAACCCCTGCAGCGTGCGCGCCATCATCAGCCAGAGCGCGATGGCGATCACCACGGCAAAGACCAGGCCGAGATGGAGCCGGGTGCCCTGGATCAGCACGGGCATCAGGAAGGCGTCGGTGTAATCCGTGCTCTCGGGAAAGCCGAAACCTGCAGGGTCCTTGAACGGTCCGCGCACCAGCCAATCAAGCAGGAGCGCCGCGACATAGGTCAACATCAGCGAGACGAGGATCTCGTTCGCGCTGAACCGCGTGCGCATCAGGGCAGGGATCGCAGCCCAGAGCGCGCCGCCAAGCACGCCGGCCGCAAGGTAGATCGGCAACCAAAGCCAGAGCGGCCCTTCCGGCGCATGGAGCGCGACAAAGCCGGAGAAGATGGCACCCAGCGTATACTGGCCCGCAGCGCCGATGTTCCAGACATTTGCGCGAAAGCAGACTGCCAGCCCCGCGCCGATCAGCGCCAGGGGGATCGCTTTGACCAGAACTTCGGACG
>CAYYZH010000131.1:7410-11870 GCA_964475765.1 uncultured Limibaculum sp. | reverse complement strand
GTCGCTAAGAATGTCGCCAAAGAGGTTGTCGGTGACAATGACGTCGAATTGCTTGGGATGGCGCACCAACTGCATCGCGCCGTTGTCGGCATACATGTGGGAGAGCTCGACCTCGGGGTAGTCTTTGGCGATCACCTCGACCTCTTCGCGCCAGAGGATCCCTGCCTCCATGACGTTGGCTTTTTCCATGGAGCAAAGGCGCTTGCCGCGTTTCATGGCAAGTTCGAACGCAGCCTTGGCGACACGGCGGATTTCCGACGTCGTATAGCGGTGGGTGTTCACCCCGACGCGTTCATTGCCCTCGGTGTGGATGCCGCGCGGCTCGCCGAAATAGATGCCGGAAGTCAGCTCACGCTCGATCATGATGTCGAGACCGGCGACCACGTCCTTCTTGAGCGACGAATAGTCAGCCAAAGCGTCGAAACACTGCGCAGGGCGCAGATTGGCAAAGAGGTCCATCTCCTTGCGCAGACGCAGGAGCCCGCGTTCGGGCTTCAGAGAAAAATCGAGATCATCGTATTTCGGCCCGCCGACAGCGCCGAGCAATACGGCATCGGCCTGCTGCGCCCGGGCCATTGTCTCGTCCGAAAGGGGTGCGCCGTGGGCATCATAGGCGGCGCCTCCAACAAGGTCTTCCTCGACAGAAAATTCCAGGCCCCGATTCGCGCTCAGCCAGTCGATGATCTTGCGCACTTCGGCCATAACCTCGGGCCCAATGCCATCGCCCGGCAGTATCAGCAAACTCATCGCAGTCATGATTTTCTCCCCCGCATCTCCGGTGTTTGCGGCCTTGTGCGCGATCAGAGAGGGCAGATCAAGACCTCCGACGACCGCCTGATGGGGACGCTGGGGGACAGACCAATTGCGCGGGCGCTGAATGTTCCTTAAACTAGGATCACTCAAGGGCATGGCGGGGGGCTGCCTGGTTGAAGGCTAGGAGCCGATCGGGACCGCGATGAATCGGATCAAACTGGTGGACACCGCCCCGCTCGCAGCATCTGCGAGTGATGATCTCATGAGGCTGCTCGAAAACCTGCGCGATGGCGTGGTGGTTTTCACGCCCGAGCTTCGCGTGCGCGCCTTTAACCGCAGCTATCTCAAATTGTTCGCACTGGGCGAGCAGGACCTCTTGATCGGCGATCCGCTGATCAAATTGCTCCGGACGTTGGGGCGCAACGGCACGCTGGGGCTAAAGCCCGGCGAGGATGTCGAGGAAGCCATTGCCCACCGGCTCGAGACGTTCAGAGATATGGTGGGCCTTGTGGAGCGCCGCGATCTCGGCACGGGCAAGCACATCGACATCTATCGTTCGCTGACGACGAATGACGAGATCCTCTCCATCCATGTCGATGTCACCGAAGAGGTAGAGAAGTCCCAAGCGCTGGAACGCCAGCGCCAGTATATGAACAGCTTGCTCGAGAACACGTCGGACGGGATCACGCTGCTCGACGACCACGGGCATTTCGTGATGTTCAACGACCGTTTCCTCGAGCTCTACGGGATTGAGGTCGGATCGGTGGATTGGGGCGTGCCCTATCGCGAGCTGGCGAACAGGTTCGGCGATCTCGAAGGCTTGTCGCTTGAGGAGCGCCGGCACGAGATCGAGCATCGCTATCAGTTTGCTTTCGATCCCTCTCAGTCGCGGGTGCGTCGCCAGTTGAGGGACGGGCGAACGCTGAACATCAACAAGATCAACCTGCCCGAGGGCGGCTGCGTGATGACCATTCGCGATGTCACGGACGAGCTGCGCCGGATCACCGAACTCGAAGCGGCCCGGCGTCTTGCAGAAGAATCGAACCGGGCGAAATCCGAGTTCGTGGCGCGGATGAGCCACGAGATGCGCACACCGCTCAACGGCATTCTTGGTGTATCGGCACTGCTGGAGGCGAGCGCGCTTGATGCCAAGCAAAGCGATCTGGTCGACGTGATCTCCGGGTCTGGCAAGGTGTTGCTGCGACTGATCGACGACATTCTGGATCTCAGCCGCCTGGACGCGGAAACCTTCGAGATGATCGAGGACGAGTTCGATCTCTCACATGTGATCCTGCAATCGATCGGGATCATTCGGTCTTCGGCCGACGAGAAAGGTCTGAAGGTCCGGTTCCGCGAAGGGAACGAACGGCTGCCGCGCCTGAGAGGCGACATGGTGCGCATCGAGCAGATTTTGCTGAACCTTCTGACCAACGCGGTGAAGTTCACTGACCAAGGCTCAATCGATGTTGTCCTCGAAAGCGAATCCGGCCCGGAGGGTGTGACCTCCACGATCAGTGTGGTCGACTCGGGCGTCGGGATCCCTGAAGACAAGCTCGATCAGATCTTCAACCGGTTCTACCAGATCGACAGCACGGTCACGCGCAAGTATGGCGGCGCGGGCCTCGGCCTTGCGATCACCAGCAAGCTGGTGGACGCAATGGGCGGTGCGATCCAGGTCTTCTCTGAGGTTGGGCAGGGATCGACCTTCCGGGTACACCTGACGCTGCCTGCCGCCGGTGCAGAGGTCGAAGAGAGCGACGCCGACTAGAACGCGGCGCTCACGGGCTTGCACTCGCTCTTCTCTCTTGAGATGATTGATCCGAATTCGGGGATCATTCAGAGGGGAATTTTCGATGCGGATTGCAGCATTCGTCGCGGGCATGGCGCTTTTGGGTTTGGCAGGGTGCTATCAGGTCCCGCAATCCACGGCGGCGTCCTATGAAAAGGGCACAATTGTCGCCAGCAACCAGTCGGCTGGCGGTGCGGTCACGGTGGCCACGGTCGGCATGCCGAGCACGGGCTGGGTCGTTCTGCACGCGGTCAAGGATGGCAAGCCTGACACTTCAGGATCTATCGGCCATCTCTATGTGCCTGCCGGACCGTCCGAGAATGTCGCCGTGCCGCTCGAGACTGCCGTCAAGCCGGGCGATCAGGTCGTGGCGATGCTGCATCTCGATACTGGCGTCACCAAGGTGTTCGAGTTTGCCAATGGCGGAAACGAGCCGCATGACCTGCCTGTCCTGAAGGACGGCAAACCGGTGATGACGACGATTACGCTGAACTGAGCGGGTTGAAGGTCTGGCCGGGTCGAACGCGTGCTCAGACCTCGAGCTCCTTTGACGGGATGATCGGGAAGAACTTGCCGCCCGAGCGCAGTCCGAACCAGGACTGCGCCTCCACCATGTCATGTTCGCCGATCTCGACCAGCCGGTAATAGCTTTTCCGGTCGATCAGCGCCTCTAACCCGCGGCGGATATGGACATAAGGCGAGGGCTCTCCGGTCTCCGGGTCCCGCTCGACGCGGATCGGGTTCTCGTTGCCTGCCACCGAAAAGTCCCCGACATTTGTCTCGAAGGTCAGGATCTGGTTCGGACCGGCCTCACTGACCTCGAAATCCACCGCCACGAACGGGGCGTCATCGACTGTAATGCCGATCTTTTCGACCGGCGTGACGAGAAAATACTTGCCGTCCTCCAGCTTCAGGACCGAGGCGAAGAGATTAACCAGTTCCTTGCGGCCAATCGGGGTGCCGAGATACCACCACATGCCGTCCCGGGCGATGCGGATATCGAGGTCTCCGCAGAACGGCGGATCCCATAAGTGCACGGGCGGCAGGCCCTTTTTGCCCTTGGTTGCCGCTGCAACGGCCTTGGCGAGACTGTCCGCGGCCCCGGGATCTTTCAGCGCCTCAGCATTTTGTGTGCGCGACATCTGTTAACCCCTGTTGCCTTTCCTTTGTCATACATACCTTATGTTATGCATGGAGGCGAACACCGCCCACGCACAAGATATTCCGGAGACCCCGAAATGACAGACCTCGTTGCCGACATTGAAGCCGCAGGCGAGACGCTGGCCCGCGCACGCACCGAGATCGCAAAGCGGATCATTGGCCAGGAGGATGTGGTCTCGCTCAGCCTGACGGCGATCCTGTCCGGCGGTCACGCGCTTCTGGTCGGCGTTCCCGGCCTCGCGAAGACGCGACTGGTCGACACGATGGGCACGGTTCTGGGGCTGGATGCCAACCATATCCAGTTCACGCCGGATCTGATGCCGGCGGACATTCTGGGCTCCGAAGTGCTCGAGGAAGGTGCTGAAGGCGCACGGATGTTCAAATTCATCGAGGGGCCTGTCTTTACCCGGCTGCTTCTCGCGGATGAGATCAACCGGGCCAGCCCGCGGACCCAGTCGGCGCTCTTGCAGGCGATGCAGGAGCATCGGGTCACCGTGGCGGGCGAAGACCGGGTTTTGGATGAGCCATTCCACGTTCTCGCGACCCAGAACCCGATCGAGCAGGAGGGAACCTATCCACTGCCCGAAGCGCAACTCGACCGGTTCCTGCTGCAGATCGATGTCGACTATCCCAACCGAGATGAGGAACGTGACATTTTGATCGCGACCACCGGTGTTGAGGATGCGCAGGCAGCACCTGTGCTGGACGCGCAGCAACTGATCGACATGCAACGCATCGTCCGTGCGATGCCGGTAGG
>CAYYZH010000131.1:0-7310 GCA_964475765.1 uncultured Limibaculum sp. | reverse complement strand
TGGACGCGCAGCAACTGATCGACATGCAACGCATCGTCCGTGCGATGCCGGTAGGCGAGAGTATCGTCGAGGCGATCCTGACGCTGGTGCGTGCCGCGCGCCCGGACGGTCCGGAGGCAGCAGAAGCTGCCAAGAAGAACCTCGCCTGGGGCCCGGGACCGCGTGCGGCGCAGGCGTTGATGCTGGCGGTACGGGCGAAAGCACTCCTCGAGGGCCGGCTGGCGCCGTCGATTGATGATGTCAGCGCACTGGCACCTGCCGCGCTGACCCACCGAATGGCGCTGAGCTTCGCGGCCCGCGCAGAAGGAGCATCGATTTCAGGAGTGATCGCCGAGCTTCTGGCGCAGCAATCCATGGCGGACGCTGCGTGAGGATGACCCACACAGCTCCAGTCAGGCGAATTGCGAGCGCCCTGGCATGAGTGCCTCGACGCCGGCATATCACGGCGAACGCGCCGGCCATCTGCGCCGCGATGCGGAGAAAGTCTCCGGCGCGCTGCCGCCGTTGCTGGTCGAGGCTGAACGTCTGGTGCAGGCGCTTGCCATCGGGGTGCATGGCCGCAAGCAGTCCGGTGTGGGTGAAACGTTCTGGCAATATCGCACGGCCCAACCCGGTGACAGTCTGGGTCAGATCGACTGGCGGCGCTCGGCCCGTTCAGACCGGCTTTATGTGCGCGAGATGGAGTGGGAAGCGGCGGAAAGCGTGCTCTTGTGGTGCGATCGCGCGCGCTCGATGGATTTCCGGTCGGAGGGGATCGGCTGGACCAAGGCCGACCGGGCACGTCTGTTGGCGTTGGCCGTCGCGGTTTTGCTGAACCGTGGTGCCGAACGCTTTGGCCTTCTGGGCACCGAGGCTGAAAGGCCGCGTACGGGTGAGACGCAATTGATGCGTATCGCGGCGCGGCTGTCCGCGCGCGAGCCCAAGGCCGCCGATTTCGGCGCGCCGCCGCAAGGGTTGATGCCCAAAGCCGGAAAGGCAGTGTTCTTCTCCGACTTCATGGGCCCGCGCGATGCGGTGTTTCCCGCGCTTTTGAACGCAGCGGGGCAAGGCACCGGCGGGATCTTCGTGATGATCCTCGATCCGATCGAAGAGGACTTTCCGTTTCACGGCCGCACTCGATTTGAAAGTGTGGCCCAGACCGTGCGCCATGAGACCGATCAGGCGACCAGCCTGCGCGATGCCTATCTCCGGCGGCTCGAAGAGCGACGCGAGGATCTTGCGCAGGTCGCGCAACGGGCGGGCTGGCAACTGATCCATCACCGGACCGATGAAAGCCCGCGCGCGGCACTCCTCAAGCTGCATGCCTATCTGGGGGGTGTCTGATGCTGTCGGTCGGATCGCTTGTCTTTCTCAACCCTTGGGTGCTGGCCGCGCTGATCGCTCTGCCGATTCTCTGGTGGTTGTTGCGGGCCATCCCGCCGAGTCCGCGCACCCAGGTCTTTGCCGGGGTGCGCCTGCTCCTTGGATTGGAAGATGAAGAGCGTCAGACACACAAGACGCCGTGGTGGCTTTTGTTGCTGCGCTGTCTGGCGGTCGCCGCGGCGCTGATTGGGTTTGCCCAGCCGGTGCTTAATCTCAATGCCCGCATTGCCGAGGGGTCGGGGCCGGTTCTGGTGCTGATGGATCAGGGTTGGGCCAGCGCGCCGGACTGGGCCGAGCGCACCGAGGCTGCGCGTGCCATTCTCGACGAAGCCGATGATGCGGGGCGCGATATCCTGTTGTGGCGGGTTGCCGAGGGTGACGTGCCGCCCATCGTTTCGGCCAAGGCGGCGCAGGCGGTTCTGGGCTCGACCGAGCCGCGCCCGTGGCGTCCGGATCCCGTCGCCACGTTTGAGGCGTTGGAGGGAACGGAGATCGAAATCGCCGAGACGGTCTGGCTCCATGACGGGCTCAGCCGCGACGGCACAGCCGAGCTGCTGGAGTATGTGGCCGGTCTCGGTCCGCTCCGCCTGATCGGCCCTGAAGTTGCGGCACGCGCGCTGACCCAGCCGCGCCTCGAGGATGGCGCGTTGTCCGCTGATGTCTTACGCTCCGATACCGGCGCTGAACGGGTCGAGGTGATCGCACTTGCCGAAGCCGAAGGTGGCGGTGAGCGCAGAATTGCGGTCACGCCTGCCATGTTCGATGGCGACGAGGAGCGCAAAACCATAACATTCGACCTGCCAACAGAACTGCAAAGCACGGTGACGCGGATCATTCTGGCCGATAACCCCAGCGCCGGAGGTGCCGCTTTTGCAGATGGCTCCATCCGGCGGATCGCGGCGGGTCTCGTCGCGGTCGAGGCCGAGACCGCAGTGACCAGCCTGATCTCCCCCACGCACTACATCGAAAAGGCGCTTGAGCCTTGGGCCGACGTTAATCGCGGCGATATCAGCGCCGTTCTGGCCGCCGACAGCCGGGCGATCGTGCTGGTGGATCATGGCGAGATGGCGGACGAAGATCGCAACGCCCTGACCGAATGGGTTGAAGCCGGGGGGCTCCTGATCCGCTTTGCCGGACCGCGTCTGGCCGCGTCCATCGGAGAGCAGGGATTTCGTGCCAGCGCGTCCGGTGGGCAGGGTGATCCCCTGCTGCCTGTGCGGTTGCGCAGGGGCGGACGGGTTCTCGGCGGAGCGCTTGCATGGACGACACCACGCGCGCTTGGCCCGTTTGACACTGACAGTCCTTTCCGAGGTCTGACACCGCCTGCAGAAGTCGATGTCCGCACACAAGTTTTGGCCGAGCCGTCGCCGGATCTTTCTGGCAAGGTCTGGGCCACCCTTGAGGACGGCACGCCCTTGGTGACCGCCAAACGGTTGGGCGAAGGCCGGGTGGTCCTCTTTCATGTCTCCTCTGATGCGGAATGGTCGTCGCTGCCGCTGTCGGGGCTTTTTGTCGAGATGCTGGGACGCTTGGCCACTCTGGCGCAGGGCAACAGTTCCGGCATGCCGGGCGCTGCTGAAATGACCGGCACGCTCTGGCGCGCCGACACCCTGATGGGGCGGAATGGCCAGCCTGTCGCCGCAACGTCGCTGACCGAATCCGTAACAGGTGAAGCGATGTTATCAGATGCGCCGGGGCCCGAAGTTCCGCCCGGGATCTACACCCGAACCAATCAGCGCGGCGATGGCGAAGCGCGCAGCGTCGTGGTCAACCTGATCGCTGAAGATGACACTCTTGCCCCGTTCCCTCCTTCGCCGACCGGAGCCGTGGTCGAGACACTCGGAGGAGAAGCGCCGGTGCGTTATGGCCCGTGGCTGTTAGCACTCGCGATCCTTCTGGCGCTGGCTGATGTGTTCGGCACGCTGATCGCTTCCGGACGTTGGAGCTCGCGAACGGCTGCGGCGGGGATCGCGCTCGGCGTCATGGCGACGTTCGCTCAGGTGCCGGAGGCCTTGGCCCAGTCCGAGGACCTCACACCCGAGGCACTGGCCGCCACCGCCGAGACCACACTGGGGTATGTGCTGACCGGCGACAGCCGCATTGATCAGGTGTCCGAACGCGGGATGATCGGGCTTGGCAACGCGCTGCGGCAACGCACCGCCATTGAACCCGGCGCACCCATCGGTGTTGTGCCCGGGCAGGACGAGCTGAGCTTTTATCCCGTGCTCTATTGGCCGCTGACCGCCGAACGCCTGCCGGATCGCGCACAGCTCGAGGCTCTGTCCGGCTATCTGCGCGGCGGCGGGTTCCTGATCATCGACACCCAGAACGGATCGTCTGGGTTTGGTGGAGCCTCTGCCGTTCAGATGCGAGAAATCGCCCGCGGCCTGAACCTGCCACCGCTGTCGCCCGTCGGCGAAGATCATGTGATGACCCGCACGTTTTATCTGCTCACGGCATTCCCCGGCAGGTGGCGTGGCGGGCGCGTCTGGGCAGAAGCAGCTCCGCTGCGCGAAGGGGGCGAGGATGCTGCGGCAGACATTCCGCAGTTCGACCGCATCGATGACAATGTCTCACCAGTTCTGGTCGGCTCCGCGGACTGGGCTTCGGCCTGGGCGACAGACGACACAGGCCTGCCCATGTTCCCCATCGGGCGGCCCGGTGACCGCCAACGCGAGATGGCGATCCGCTTTGGCGTGAACGCCGTGATGTATGCGCTGACCGGCAACTACAAATCCGATCAGGTGCACGCGCCCGCAGTGCTGCAGCGGTTGGGTCAGTGAGGTCGGTATGGACGTTGGTCTGACATTCGCGCCGGTCCTGCCATTGCCACTGATCTGGGGATTGGCGGCGTTGGCGGTCATGGGCGTCATCGTGGCCATCTATTATCGCCTTGGCGGATGGTGGTTGCGTGCACTTGCCTTTGCCGTGCTGGTCTTGGCGCTCAGCGGCCCGCAGTTGAAGCGAGAGGAGCGCGAAGGTCTGGCAAATGTCGCGTTCCTTGTGGTGGATCGCTCGGACAGCACAGGCCTCGAGGATCGCAGGGCGCAGATTGACGCGGCTGCGGCCAAGATCGCGACTGAAATTCAAGCCGCTTCGACTGTTCAGGACCCGATGGAGCTTGTGACGGTGGAGGTCGAAGGCGACCGCACCGGGGCCAATCGCGGTACGCAGCTTTTGACAGCGCTGGATGAGGCCGCGGCCCAGGTTGCGCCGGGGCAGATTGCAGGCGCTGTCTTGCTCAGCGACGGGCAGATCCACGACACGGCGCGTCTGGACAATTTTCCCGGTCCCGTCCACGGTCTCATCGCAGGCGAACAGGAGGCGTTCGATCTGCGCCTTGCTTTGGATACGGCGCCGGTCTTCGGCATTGTCGGGGAGAGCGTAACATTCCAGATTACCGCCGAGGCGCTGGGCCAACGCCCTGACGTACTCGGGACCAGGGTACCCGCAGAAGTTTCGATCGATGGTGACCGGCCGCGACCCATGCTGCTCGATCTTGGCTCTCAGACCGAGCTTGAAGTCGAGATTACCCATGGCGGCCCGACCGTGGTGGACATCCGTCTCCTGCCTCATGATGGGGAGCTGACGGATCGGAACAACCGCATCATCGCGACTGTGAACGGTGTGCGCGACCGGTTGCGGGTGTTGCTGGTCTCAGGCGAGCCGCATCCCGGTGGGCGAACCTGGCGCGATCTTTTGAAATCCGATCCTACGGTCGAGCTGATCCACTTCACGATTCTGCGCCCACCTGCGAAACAGGATGGCACGCCGGTCTCGGAGCTGTCCCTGATTGCCTTTCCGACGCGCGAGCTGTTTCTGGAAAAGATCACTGGTTTCGATCTGATCGTCTTCGACCGGTATCGCTGGCGCGGGGTTCTGGCGTCGACCTATCTGGCGAATGTCGCGCGCTATGTGCGCGAGGGCGGTGCGGTTCTGGTGGCCAGCGGGCCGGCTTTTTCGGGCGCGCAAAGTCTGGATCGGACGCCGCTGTCGGATATCCTGCCGGCGTCACCGACACTCAACGTGCTGGAACAGCCCTACAGACCGATGGTCACCGACCTCGGAGAGCGTCATCCCGTGACTTCCGGGCTTGAGGCTCAGGCGGGGCGGGACGAGAATGGTCCCCTATGGGGCCGCTGGCTGCGCCAGATCGAGGTGGATCAGGACAGCGGTCACGCCGTCATGTCGGGGCTGGATGAGAGACCGCTTCTGATCCTCGATCGGGTCGAAGAGGGGCGTGTGGCGCTGATCGCCTCGGATCATGCCTGGCTGTGGTCGCGCGGCTACGACGGTGGCGGGCCGCAGGCGGATCTGATGCGCCGGGTTGCCCATTGGCTGATGCGCGAGCCGGAGTTGGAGGAAGAGGCGCTGTTTGCCCATGTCGAAGGGGACCGGGTTCTGATCGAACGCCGTTCGCTGTCGGATGAAGCGCCGGACGCCGTCATGGCGACGCCGCCGGATGGTGGCCCGGCCCGCTCGTTGCCGTACGAATCGGTGGGGCCCGGACGCTGGCAGGCCTTGCTTGATGACGCAGATGAGGGACTTTGGCGGCTGGGCGACGGTCAGGCGGTGGCGGTCGCGGCGGTTGGGCCGCCGAGCCCTGCGGAGTACACCAACCCGCTGGCCACCGAGACCTTGCTGGCCAGTTTGGCGACGGTTTCGGGGGGCAGTACTGCTTGGCTGTCCGATGGGGCGCCTTCGGTGCGGGCCGTGCGCGAAGGGCGCCGCATGAGCGGGCGCAACTGGATCGGATTGGCCGCACGGGATGCGCACCGCGTGACGGGGATCCGCTTGACGCCGTTGCTGCCGGCTTGGCTGGCAGCGCTGCTGGTCGGGTGTCTGCTGCTGGGAGCCTGGCTGCGCGAAGGCCGGTGACAGACTTCACGCTTGTCCATCAACTTTGAATTAAACTCTTCAGGCTATTCCTGACCCATCGCTTCCCCGAATCGCGTGCGATCCGTGGAGGCCGGAGTATCCATTCCGGCGTCCGCGGCTGATTTCGTGACGCCGACCGTATTCGGGAAAGGACATATCATGAAGAATTGGATTTTGATCGGCGCCCTTTGTGGGCTCGCAAGTTGCGGGCTGGTGAGGGAGATCGCACCGAACACAGTGGCGGGCTTTGAGACCGGCGGTGTGCTCGGTGCCTTGGATGGTGCTTCCGGTGCACTGCTGGCCCGTTGCCGGACCTATGACGGTCAGGTCATTCGTGTTGCGATTGACAATCTGGCTGTCGAAACCGGAACAGGGTCTGTCCTCGACCGGATCAGGGCCGCGCGTCAGCGTGCTTGCACGATTGCAGGCGCCGTCCATGATGTTGCCAATGCGCCGTCTTCTGGTGCCGGCAATGGGGAATTGGAAGCGCCGATCTGAGGAGAACTCAGGTCCGTTTAAGATTTCTCAGACTGGCCTGTAATCGATTGCCGGTCCGTTGTTCTAATGAAGGGCGATGGGCCGGCGACGCTTCAGGGACGCCTTCATTCGATTCCTGTGCGACCCATAATTGCCACCGTCCTCCCACCCCTATTATAAGCCTGATTCTGGTTGACGGATGACTAACCGTCACAGCCCGTGCAGAGGTCTCTTCGGCAGATTCATTTAAAGTTTGAGTGGGACGGCGTCCACGTCAGGATTACCGTTCCAGTGACGAGGCGGAACTTCATGGCACGCAAACGCAAGGGCAGGGCCATCCACGGCTGGCTGATTGTCGATAAGCCCGCGGGTGTGACGTCCACTGCCGTGGTCAACAAGGCGCGCTGGGCCTTTCAGGCCCAAAAGGCGGGCCATGCCGGTACACTCGACCCGCTTGCAACCGGTCTTTTGGCCGTTGCCTTTGGCGAAGCGACCAAGACAGTAGCAATCGCGCAGGAAGGTCTGAAGACCTATCGCTTCACCGTGCGCCTTGGTCAGAGAACCGCGACCGATGACGCCGAGGGTAAGGTGAT
>CAYYZH010000130.1:6772-11889 GCA_964475765.1 uncultured Limibaculum sp. | reverse complement strand
GTATTTCTGCGGATCTTTCAGGAACTCGACAATCTCCTCGAGTTCTTCTTTCGCCTCATCGATCCCGGCGACATCGTCGAACGTGACCTTGCCCGAGCGTTCGGTCAGCAGCTTGGCCTTGGACTTGCCAAAACCCAACGCGCCGCGTCCGCCGCCCTGCATCCGGTTGATCATGTAGAACCAGAACCCGATGAGCAGAAGCATCGGCAGCATGTAAACGCCGATTGTGGACAGGAGGCTGCGCTCCTGCGGCGTCACCTCGATCTCGACATCGGCCGCGCGCAGGTCATCCACAATCTCGGCATCATAGGGCCGCACACTGGTATAGCGCTGGCCATCGTTGCCAATCACACGCAGCGTCTCGCCATCGATCTGGACGCTGCGGACCTGGCCACTTTCGACCTTTTCCATGAACTCCGAGAAGGTCAGCCGGCTGTTCGAGCCGTTTGCGCCGCCGTCCTGAAGTACGCTGAACAAGGTCACCAAAAGCAGGATCACAATGGCCCAGAATGCCAGGTTCTTTGCGTTACCCAAAGGTCTGCTCCTCATGGCGGCAGTGCAGAGTACAGCGGCCGCAGGTTATCTCAGCACCATAACATAGGGGCCTCTTAGCCCGAGTTAAGGGCAAACGCCACCGCAATACACGCCTTAACGCCGCAGGTGGAACGGCTGAACGCGTGTGAAGGCAAGGCCGGAATAGGCCGGATTGGTTACATAATTCGCTCCAGGAACAGCCAGAATCGCACCGGATGCGCCGGATTGGTCGGAAAAGAGCGCAGGAACGGTGTATCTGAGCGCTCGCGGCATGTCGGCCCATTCGGCTCTCAGGTCTGCGCCATCCTTGGCCAGTTGAGAAAGCCGGATGCAGCCCGCCTCCCCCAATGCGCCGATGTAGCTGCCTTCTGGGGCGTTGGTGATTTCCCAGCCATCCCAGGCATCTGTCGCCACGACGGGGGCTGGTTGGGCTGCATGTTCACGAAAGAGCAGAATGTGGCGCGCCTGCGGACGCGCAAGCACAGTGCAGCCAGCGAGTGTCCGGGATCCCTGCTCGGTCGAGCCGCAGGCCCAGTCCCACGCCGCCTCGAGCGACCGGAACCGGGGGCGATAGGGATGGCCGGCAATCTGTTGAAGCAAGTCTGCGAACACCCTCAGATAGGTATCGCGATGGCCCTCTGACGGACGGTCCAGGCAGATCTGGAAGGAACAAGTCCCAGATGGCCCAGGCTTGACGATGTCGTCGGTCAGACGAGATGCGGCCGCTTGCAGGACCTCCCGTTGGCGGCCGAGGCGCTCCGCGGTCTCGGCAAGCCCGTCGACGGTGATGCCGATGGGCTCCAACACCTCCAAGGCGCGGCGGGCCTTCACACGGTCATAACTTGTGTCATCGTTTGTGGGGTCCTCGGCCCACTTGATACCCTCGGCCTGCAGCCAGTCGCGTAGAGCAGCGCGTCGCAGACCCAGCAGAGGCCGCGCCCAGATGACACCGCCCTGTTCGCGCGATGGAGACATACCCGAGAGCCCCTCAGCGCCAGATCCTCTGGCAAGGCGCATCAGCACTGTCTCCGCCTGATCGTCCATCGTGTGCCCCAGAAGAACCGTCGCCTCGGAGGGTGGGTCCTTGACGCATCCCCGGATCCAGTCGGTCAGCACAGCGTATCTGGCCTCGCGCGCGTTTGCAGAGAGGTTGCCCGGCCCCGTGAGATCTCCGGTCTCCAGAATGGTATGGGCAATGGTTCGGCTTGCGCAAAACCGAGCGACGTCCTCGGCCTCACCGCGCGCCTCGGACCGTAGCCCATGATCAACAGTTGCCGCATGGATTGTGAGCCCGCGGCCCGCACCCCATTGGTGCAGCATCGCGAGCAGAGCAATTGAATCGCTGCCGCCGGAGACGGCAACACCCACACGGCGGCCCCGCACCAGCGCCTCGAACGCCTCCGCCACCCGGCGGAACGTCTCGGCTGGTCCGGGCGTCGCGCCGTCAGCCACAGGTCAGGTTGTCAGCCTCGGCATCGGCGCGGTTCACAATGTCAGCTGCGCTGTTCGGGAACTGAACCCGCACCTCGCGCAAAGTGAGGCAAGCTTCATTGATCTGCCCGAGACGCCCGAGCGATACGCCGACCTTGTAGAGCGATTCCGGAGCGACCGGCCCACCACGATCGACATTGTAGGCCTTGAGATAATTGCTGGCGGCATCGGCATAGATCCCGCGGGCGAACTGGCTCTCGCCGAGCCACAGGAACGCATTGGCCTGTAACGGGCTGCTGGGATAACTGCCGATGAAATCGCGCAGCCGGTCTTCGGCCTGATCGAAGCGGCCCTGCTGGACATCGCGCACCGCCCGGTCGAAATCGCCCTGCTCACTGACCGAGAGCGCCAGTTGCTGGCCACCGCCGGTTGTGCTGGATTCGACCGATGCACCTCCGCCCAAGAGATTGCCAGTTCCGGGCAACTCAACCGGCGCCACATCGTTCGGATCTCCACCCTCCAATTCGGTCAGCCGGAACTCGACATCGCCGAGCCGGTTGGCGATCTGCTGAGAGAGCTGGCGCTGGGTGTTCTGCATCTGCTCGACAGTCGCGATCAGACGGCGCAACTCGCCCTCGAGCGCATTGACGCGGGCATCCGACGCGCCGCCACCGCCCGTGGACTGCGCAGACGAGCCGCCGCCGCCCAGACGTGAGCGGATATCGGCCAGTTCCGCATCGAGTATGTCCAGCCGGTACCGCAGGTCATCCGGTGAGGACGACCCGGTCCAGGTGCCCTGCGCGACGGCCATCCCGGCCAGCGCTGCTCCAAAAATCAGTCCGGTGCCCCAAGCCCCGATTACAGATCTGACACGCATGTCACCCTCCTCAGACGGATGATCCGGGCAGCACGCCAAGCGCGCCACCCGGGCCTTAGGTCCTAGCTGCTCGGTGTACCAGCGACAACGCTGACACCGCGCCGGTTCTGTGACCAGCAGCCAGCATCGGAACACAGCGCCACCGGGCGCTCCTTGCCGAAGGTCACGGCCCGAAGACGGCTCGCCGGGACACCCTGACCAATCAAGAACTGACGCACGGAGTTGGCCCGCCGCGCGCCAAGCGCAAGGTTGTACTGCCGGGTGCCGCGCTCGTCCGCGTGACCTTCAATGGTCACGCTGGTCGCGCCGTTGGTCTGGAGCCATTCGGCCTGACGCTGCAACGTAGAACGGGCCTGAGCGTCCAGTGTGTGCTGATCGGTTGCGAAAAACACCCGGTCGCCGACGACCTGGTTGAAATACTCAACGGTGTTCGGGGCGGGTCCGCCTGCGCCGGCATTGCCCGAAGTGTTCGGATCAGCCGGCGGCGGCGCCTCGTCTGCACAGCCTGCAAGTGCTACGGCAGCGACCAGCGCCACCATTGGAAACAGTTTCATAAGTTGTTCTCCTTGCCTGTTTCACGGTCTCACACCCCCGTTTCGAGTAGTGCGCCACGCAGGTCTGGGTGCAACGGACCTGCGCCGGATTCCTTGTGGTTGTCTAGAACTTCGGCAGCATCATGGCTACTTTCTTAGTGGCGACCACGACGGGTCCGATCCCGCGCCCGGTGTCGGGGCTCTGCGCAGGTTGATACCGGAGACGTCAATCGACATGACCTGCGAGGTGCCTCGCGCGCCCGGGCTCTCGCGGTAGAACATCACGACCCGGCCGTTTGGCGCGAAGGTCGGGCCTTCATCGAGAAAACTGGTGGACAAGAGCCGCTCGTCCGAGCCGTCCGGGCGCATCACACCGATATGGAACCGCCCACCCTGGATCTTGGTGAACGCGATCAGATCCCCCTTTGGCGACCAGATCGGCGAGGCATAGGAGCCGCCGCCAAAGCTGATCCGGCTCCCTTCACCCCCGCCTGCAGGCATCACATAAAGCTGCTGTTTTCCGCCCCGGTCGCTTTCGAAGACGATCCGGCTGCCATCCGGACTGTAGGAGGGCGAGGTCTCGATCCCCGGGCTCCGTGTCAGGCGACGGCGCTGGCGCGACGAGAGGTTCATCGCATAGATGTCCGTGTTGCCGTCCTGCGCGACCGAGAACACAACCTCGTTGCCCGAGGGCGAGAACTGCGGCGCAAAGCTCATGCCCGGGAACGATCCCAGACGCTCGCGCTGGTTGGTGTCTAGGTTCATCAGGAAAACCTCGGGCTGACCGGAATTGTACGAGATGTAGAGGATCAACTGATCATTGGGCGAGAACCGAGGGCTCAGCACCAGCCCCGACGTGTCCGGCAGGTAGCGCACATTGGCCCCGTCCTGATCCATGACAGCAAGGCGCTTCTTGCGGTCGCCCTTGGGCCCGCTTTCGGCGACAAACACGACGCGGCTGTCGAAATAGGGGCCCTCGCCCGTCAGTTCGGTATAGGCGCCATCGGCGATCTTGTGGCCAAGACGGCGCCAGCTTGCCGGATCCGAGAGGAGCTGCAGCGCCTCGAGTTGCTCTTCGGCATCAACATCGAAGACCCGGAACTGCACCACCATACGCCCGTCGGAGGCCAGACTGACCGAACCCGTCACAAGGGCAACCGCATTGATCGCGCGCCAATCGGCGAAGTTCGGTGCAACGTCGAAGTCGGCAATCTGCTCAATATGCGCCTCGCGTGGGATGATCCGGAAAAGGCCGGAGCTTTCGAGATCCGCCTCGACCACGGCGCGGATGTCATCGGCCCGGCCGGCCAGTTCGGGCGAGGAGACAAAGCGCGCGATGGCAATCGGTTCGGGCTGGAAGTTGGGATCATCCACCGTGATCTCCAGCGCGCCATCCCCGGTCTGGGCGTAGGCCTGCGGCACGGTCCCAAGGCTGAACACCAGCAGTGCGGCAAAGCTCAGGACGAGAGAGAAACGGGAGAAGATAGTCATGACGTGAACCCAATCTTGTCGATGGTGAACGTGACGTTGATGAGCTTCCAGCGATCATATTTGTCGCCGGGCAGCTTCTTGAACTCATTGGCAGCCCCGGCCCGGGCCAAAGCACGGCGTCCGGCGTTGAAGAGGACGTTCTGGGTGCCTTTGGTGCCGCCACTTGCGCGCAGGCGCGACGGCTTGCCGATGATCTTGCCCGACTTGTCCAGCTTGATCTGGATCACGACGGTCAGCGATTTGTCCGAGCG
>CAYYZH010000130.1:1572-6672 GCA_964475765.1 uncultured Limibaculum sp. | reverse complement strand
ATCTCGGGCTCGGGCTGCTTTTCGACCACCGCTTCAGGGGTCTCTTCCTGCTGCTCGATGGGCTCGGGGTCCGGCTGTTGTTCGGGTTCCGGCTCGGGCTCGGGCGGCGGGGTCGGCTTCGCACCCGGCACCGGCGCACGCGCCGCGAGCGGTTGAACAGGTTCCGTGGACGGCGGGCTTTCCGCTTCGGCAGCCTGACGATCCAGCTCGTCGATCACCGGGATCTCGGCCTCGGACGGCGCGGGTGCTTCCGTCGGAATGTCGGTCGGCGGCGGCGGGATGTTAATCTCGGGCTGCTCGGGTCGTGGCTCCGGTGGCTCGGTGCTTTGCAATTCGGCGATCTCGGACGGCTGCGCCGCATCCTCTGGCTGGTCGATGTTCTCCGGCGCACTTTCACCGGTGTTCGGCTCGCTCAGCTCCGACGGCCCTTCGTTCGGCACAATCGGTGCGGTCGACAGCAGCGCATCGAAGTCAGTGCCGTCGACCATCTCAATCTCGATCAGATCAAGCGGCGTCGCCTCTTCGGGTGAAAACCAGTTGGCGCCGAAGATCGCGAGGATCAACAGACCGCTGTGGACGCCTCCCGATATCACCGCCCCGGTGCGCATGTTACTCGGTCCCCGCCGCTGGCCCGCTCGGGGCCTGATCCGTGACCAGCCCGATCGAGCGGAAGCCGCCCGCATTCAGATCTCCCATGACCTGCATGACCACCCCATAGTCGAGTGCGCTGTCTGCACGCAGGAAGATCTTGTCGCTCTCGCGCTGATCGGCAATCGCCCGCAGCTTTACCAGCAACTCGTCGCGCGGCACGGCGGTCTTCTGAACATAGGTGATCCCGTCCGCGTCAATGTTCACGGTCAGCGGCTCCTCCTGCTCGGTCGGCAGGGGATTGGCCTTGGTCTTGGGCAACTCCAGCGGCACGCCCACGGTCAGCAGCGGGGCCGCCACCATGAAGATAATCAGCAACACCAGCATCACATCGACAAAAGGCGTGACGTTGATCTCCGACATCGGACGCGAGGCCCGACGCCGTCCGCCCCGGCGCCCACCGCCCGTTTGCAGGGAGACGCCCATTACGCGGCCTCCTTCGACTGCCGCCCGATCTGACGCGCCAGAATGGTCGAGAACTCGTCCGCGAAATTCTCAAGGCTCCCAGTCAGGCCGTCCGCATCGGCCAGCAACCGATTATAGGCTACGACCGCGGGGATCGCCGCCAGAAGGCCCAGTGCGGTCGCCAGAAGCGCCTCGGCAATCCCAGGTGCAACAACGGCTAGGTTCGTGTTCTGCTGCGTCGCGATGGATTCGAAACTGTGCTTGATGCCCCAGACCGTGCCAAAGAGGCCGACAAAGGGCGAGACCGAGCCGACAGTCGCCAGAAACGACAGGCGTTTGTTGATCTGATCGGCCTCCCGCGCGATCGCCACCGACATGGCCCTGTCGACGCGTTGAAGTGTGCCGGGGATCAGTCCGCCCTCCCCAAAGGACCGGCGCCATTCGGTCATGCCTGCCGTGAAGACCTTTTCTATCGGCGCCTTGGATTTGTCGGAGACCCGATCAAACAGCTCATCAAGCGGTTGTCCGGACCAAAAACTGTCCTCGAAACGTGCACTCTGGCGGCGCAGCCTTCCGAATGCGACCCATTTTTCGATGATGATGGCCCAAGACCAGAACGACGCCAGAACCAGCAGTACCATGACGACCTTCACCGTGATCGTCGCGCGGGCAAACATCGCCCAGACCGAGAAGTCGACCTCGGCTGCCGGGGCCGGCGGCGCCACGGCCTGCTCCGTGAGCGCTGCCTGTGCTGCCACGGCAATGCCCCATCCAATCCCGGCCAGAGTGCCCATAAGCCCGTCCTGTTTTGTCCCGCTCGCCCTGACCCGCCTGGCCGAATTTTCGGCTCTCTTGCGGATCGGTTCGTGTGTTATGCGCTATTCGGCCGGAAATATCGACCGTTTCGCGTGATTTTTACCAAGTCGTCGCGCCGTCCGGAATGGTCAAGACGTCTGCACAATATCTACGAAACTGCGGCTGAGCTCCGTCGGCAGGCGCGCCGGGCGTCCTTCGATGTTCATGCAAGCGATTGTGACATCGGCGGTGAAGAGGATTTCGCTGCCCCGCGTGATACTCTGGGCCATGCCGAGCGAGGCACGTTTCATCCAGGAGACACGGGTATCAACGGTAAGCACATCGTCGAACCGGGCGGGCGATAGATAGTCTGCTGTCAGTTTGCGCACGACGAAAACAAGACCGTCGTTTTTGAGGGCCACCTGATCAATGCCCCCATCGCGCAGCGCTTCGGTACGGCCCCGCTCGATAAACTTGAGATAATTGGCGTAGTAGACGACGCCGCCAAAGTCGGTGTCCTCATAGTAGACACGGACGGACAGCTTATGCATTGCCCTGAAGTCCCGTGATCACACCTGCGTCTAGCATCCTGATTTCACTGGCGAATATGGTGCAGGCCGGCAAAACGTTGCCGAAAGGCGGTGACGTCCGGCGCGACCTTATCGGGATCACCGCGGAGCGCCCGCCCGATCAACTCGGCAAGCTCCGGCATATCGTCTGACGTGAGGCCCCGGCGCACGATTTCAGGCGTTCCGAGACGAATACCGTTCAGGTCCCCGTCCACGGCGCGTATCGGCAGCCCGATCCCGCAAGCGAGGATATTGGCCCGACGAAGATGCTTCGAGGCGGTTTGCCCACCGCCCCATGGCGCGGCTGTCAGGGCGAATTGATGCGAGCGGGTTGCCGTTTCTCCCGCCACATAGACCGGCACCTGATGGATCATAAGATTAGCCGCCAAGGCTCTGGCAGACTTGACCATTTCGGCGGCATAGGCGCTCCCATGCTCGCGCCAGTCCAGCAAGGTCACGGCCAAAGCCGCCGACTTTGCCGCATCGAAATTCGCAGTGAGGCCGGGGAAGGCGATGGCGTCCAAACGCTCGGCGATCTCGGCATCATTGCTGACGATCAGACCTCCTGCGGGGCCGCCCAGAGATTTGTAGGTCGACATCGTCATCAAATGCGCGCCATGAGCCAGCGGATTGGGCCAGATCCCGCCGGCGATCATGCCGCAGAGATGGGCAGCGTCGAACAACAGTTTGGCACCGACTTCATCGGCGATTTCCCGGGCCTTCTCAACAGGATGCGGCGTGAGATTGAGACTGCCACCGAGGGTGATCAGAGCGGGGCGGTGCTCGCGCGCCATGGCGGCCAGCGCGTCAATGTCGACCGTGTAGCGGATGGGATGGACCGGCGCGTGCAGGATGTTCAGGCCATGGAGGCCCGCCGCGCCAGGCTCATGATGGGTCACATGCCCGCCGATTTCCGCAGGCGGAACAATGATTTTGTCGCCAGGCTTCGCGCAGGCCATGAAGGCGTAGAGATTGGCCATCGCGCCGGAGGCTACGCGGATCTCGGCGAAGTTCGCGTCGAATATCTCGCAGGCCAGAGCGGCGGTTATGACCTCAATCTGCTCAATGGCCTCAAGCCCCATCTCGTATTTGTCGCCGGGGTAGCCGAGCGAGGGGCGCGAGCCGAGACCCGTTGCCAGCAAAGCCTCGGCCGCCGGGTTCATCACATTGGTCGCCGGGTTCAGGTTGATGCAGTCGCGATCGTGGATCTCAGCGTTCTGAGTGACCAGCGCTTCAATGTCGGCCTGAACCGCATCCGCGGTGCCGCTTGCCCGCACCGCGATGTCCCGAATGTAGGTCTCGCAAGCTTCGGGCACCCAGCTGCGCTCTGCCAACTTGCTCATTCAGGGGCCTCCGCGGCTCCGGCTTCACGCTTCTTGCGGCGGCGTCTGGCCCGTTTGGAGAGACCCTCGTTGGGCTTCATCTCGGGAGTCGCGGCCCGGTCACCGGCATCCCCACCAACTGCACGCGCGCGCTCGGCAGCGCCCAACAACTCGGCGGCGATTTCGTCCGCTTCCTCCGGGTCGAAGTCCAGCGGCAGGTCGAACCCGTCGCCCGAGACATAGATCCGGACCCGACCTTCGCTGGTCGGGCCGATCTGGAGGTTTGCAGCAATCTCGCTCTGGCTGTCGATGCTCATGCGCTGATCCATAACCGTTCACCGCCAGCCCTACACCGGTGCGCGCCCGCGATCCAGCCCGGACGTTCTGCGCTTGCCATCCCGCCGGACCGGCGCTAGATCAGGCGTCCAACGTGCCGCCTTAGCTCAGTTGGTTAGAGCGCTGGATTGTGGATCCAGAGGTCCCCCGTTCGAGCCGGGGAGGCGGTACCACCCTCCCCATCGCAGTTATCGCGTGTTGGTGGCGAGATCGGCGGCCTCACCGGCGAGGATCCGTTGCATCAGAGCGCGGCGCTCCTCGAGCTGCTCGGGCAGGCTGATCCCCCGCTCAACGGCAAATGTCCCGGTGTAACGCCCTTGAAACAGACCGCGCCCTTCGCGGAATTCGTCTGGTTTGGCGCTTTCATCGAAGCTGTGGCCAAGCCCGGAGACGGCCAGGAACGGCGCGGTTTCGACTGTCTCGAGAAAGCCCTCTACCGAAAGCGAGGTAATCGGCCCGGCGGCACCGTTAAATCGGCCCGGGCGAAGGGTCTCGACGTCGAACCGGTCTGGGCCGGGTGTGCCAAGCACGGTCGCGAACGTGCCGAAGCGCGGAAAGGAGATGTTGCCGAGGCCAAGGACATGCCCTGCCACCGATAGCTTGCCAGTCTTGCCATCGCGCCCGACTTGACCTGCGATGACAGTTTGCGCGCGCGGCTCGATCGGATCGACGCGCGAGGCGACCACCGCCGGTCCCTGCCAGATGCCGGAGATGGCAACGGTCTGGCCCTTTTCGAACCCGCCGACAGCCCCCGGCTCGCGCAACACGCGCACCCCGGCAACGCGGGCCTCGATCCCTCCGAGGAGGACCTCCTCCACGATCCCGATCACGGGATGGGTGACATGAACGCGCCGGGCCGAGAGACCCGTCTCACTGGCCTCGGCTTCGACGGTGAGACTGTTGCCGATCAACAAGGCGTCCAGCGTCCCCGCGCCAAAGGCATCGGTGACCTCGGTCCCCTCCCCGGTCTCGAGCTTGAGACCATTGACGATCAGACTTCCGAAATCGGTGAGCGTGCCGACAAT
>CAYYZH010000130.1:0-1472 GCA_964475765.1 uncultured Limibaculum sp. | reverse complement strand
AAGCTCGCCTTGTCCGACAACAACCAGACGATTAGCTCGGCGATCTCCTCCGGTTTTCCCCAGCGTCCCATCGGTGTGTGGGCCATCACTCGGTCGGCGCGTTCGTTGTCAGCGCGCACGAAGTCGGTCATCGGCGTCTCGATGTAACCCGGCGCAACGGCATTGACGCGTATGCCATCTTCGGCCCAGCGCGCTGCGAGCGCCCGCGTCAGGTTCACCACTCCGGCCTTGGACGCAGCATAAGCCAGGGAAGTCGGGTTCGCGACAAAACCAAGAACCGAGGCGAGATTGACAACCGAGCCTCCAGCCTCCGCCAATGCCGAGTGCGCGGCCACACAGCACCGCATCGTGCCGGTCAGGTTCACGTCCACGATCTCTTCGAAGAGAGACATTTCGGTTTGATCGCCCCGCCCGGCGATCCCGGCGGCATTGACCAAGCCATCGAGACGATCGTGGCCTGCGAAAAGCTCTGCCACCGCGTCCGCGTTGCGAACATCGAGGCGCACGGCGTCCGGGCCAGCGGCATCGACCTCCTTCTCGGTCAGACCTGTCGGAATCACCCGCCAGCCCGCAGCGCGCAGCAGCACGGTGGTCGCCGCGCCGATACCGCTGGCCCCTCCGGTCACAATCGCAACACGTTCCATGATTGTCCCCCCGATGGTCTCGTCGCTTTGGGAAACTTGTCCCGCAACTGTTCACAGCAGACTGGCGGCGCAACGCCCTGTGACACAAGGCTTTCTAGGCATTTGCTCACAGCCATACATCATGTTGTAATATTTCTGTTGAAAACCACTGCATCTATACAGAAACCGGCTGCGACTCCCCGGCAGATCCGTTAAGGTCGGATTAAACAGGCACAAGAAACGACCGGGCAGCACACCATGGCGGATGGCGGGCAGATCACCGAACAGCGGCTTCAGCCGCACAATATCGAGGCAGAGCAGGCGCTTCTGGGCGCGCTGATGCTCAACAACGATGTCTACGAGAAGATCTCGCTGCTGATCGAACCGCATCATTTCTATGATCCTGTCCACGGTCGGATTTTCGAGACCGCCAAGCGGCGCATCGAAAAGAACGCGCTCGCCTCGCCCGTGACGCTCAAGCCGTTTCTGGCCGACGATGAGGGGTTGGCCGAACTCGGTGGCACCGACTATCTCGCGCGGCTGGCAGGGGCGGCGATTTCCATCGTGGCGGCGAAGGATTACGCCCAGACGATCCGCGACATGGCAATGCGCCGCGATCTGATCCGCATCGGCGAGGAGATCCAGACGCGCGCCACCGACTTTACGGAAGAGACCGAGCCGCCGGAACAGATCACGGAAGCCGAGCAATCGCTTTATTCTCTTGCCGAGCGCGGCAAATACGAAGGTGGCTTCGTCAGTTTCGCCAAAGCCGCGGAAGACGCGGCCAACATGGTGAACGCCGCGTTCCAGCGTGGCGGAGGGCTGGCCGGCATATCCTCGGGTCTCAGC